>NZ_PNRJ01000001.1:0-406750 GCF_011174885.1 Staphylococcus sp. 191
CTTTGGCAGAGGTTTTATCAGAGGATTTATTGAAACCACGCAGTCCTGGTTAAACCGCCGACTTAGACAACTCATTCTTAAACGGTGGAAAAGAGTAAGAACTAAATATAAGATGTTGCGCCAATACGGTCTTGACCATAGAAGTGCAATGAAAATCGCACAGTCTCGCAAAAAGTACTGGCGATTATCGAACACGTACGAGGTTCATCGTTTACTTACAACAAAACAACTCTACAAGTGGGGGTTGATACCATTAGCCCAGCTTGCAGAGTTGGCTTACGCAAGATATTGAACCGCCGAGTACGGAACCGTACGCTCGGTGGTGTGAGAGGACGAATAGTCAATTAATGGCTATTCTCCTACTCGATTTACATCGAAAAAACAACTTAAAGTAACTATGGGTGAAATCATTGATAGCGCTAACTTGATCAAAAGCAAATACAAACACCAACACTGTAATGATTTTAAAAACATTTCGATGACAACATACGTTATGCTTGATGGGTTCAGCGGCAGAAAGCAAATCATTTTCTGTTCCACTCGTAACACTTTAATAGTGTACAGAGTTTGTATAATCAACTATAATAAAATATGAATGTAAAATGGACGGGCTATATATTGAGTAGGAGGTAAAATTTTGAATTTAGTAAAAAAGAAAAATAAAGATATACGAATCATACCGCTAGGTGGTGTAGGAGAAATTGCCAAAAACATGTATATCATTGAAGTCGATGATGAAATGTTTATGTTAGATGCAGGATTAAAGTTTCCTGAAGATGAAATGTTAGGTATCGATATAGTGATTCCTGATATTCAATATGTATTAGAAAATAAACATAAATTAAAAGGTATTTTTCTAACACATGGTCATGAACATGCGATTGGCGCGGTTTCATACGTATTAGAACAAGTAGACGCACCGGTATATGGTTCGAAATTAACAATAGGACTTGTAAAAGAAAACTTAAAAGCACGTCAAATTAATAAAAAAATTAGATATTATGTAGTTAATAATGAATCGGTGATGCGTTTTAAAGGTGTAAATGTGACATTTTTCAACACAACACATAGCATTCCGGATAGTTTAGGTGTATGTATCCATACATCTTACGGTGCAATTGTTTATACAGGTGAATTTAAGTTTGATCAGAGTTTACATGGCCAATATGCCCCGGATATGAAAAAGATGGCAGAAATCGGCGAAAATGGTGTCTTTGCACTTTTAAGTGACTCCACTGAAGCGGAAAAACCAGGTTATAATACGCCAGAAAACGTCATTGAAAGCCATATGTTTGATGCATTTGCAAAAGTAAAAGGGCGTTTAATTGTCTCATGTTATGCTTCTAACTTTATTCGTATACAACAAGTTTTAAATATTGCGAGCAAATTAAATAGAAAAGTATCATTTTTAGGCCGTTCATTAGAAAGTTCATTTAGCATTGCTCGTAAAATGGGATATTTTAATATTCCAAAAGACTTGTTAATACCGATGAGTGAAGTCGAAAACTATCCTAAAAACGAAGTCATAATTATTGCAACAGGTATGCAAGGTGAGCCAGTTGAAGCGTTGAGTCAGATGGCACGCCAAAAACATAAAATCATGAATATTGAAAAAGGCGATTCAGTCTTTTTAGCTATTACAGCTTCTGCCAATATGGAAGTGATTATCGCAAATACACTTAATGAGTTAGCGCGTGCGGGTGCATATGTGATTCCAAATAATAAAAAAATTCACGCTTCAAGTCATGGTTGCATGGAAGAATTAAAATTAATGTTAAACATGATGAAGCCGGAATATTTTATACCGATTCAAGGTGAGTTTAAAATGCAAATTAGTCACGCTAAACTCGCTAGTGAATCAGGCGTCAACCCAGAAAAGATATTTTTAGCTGAAGCTGGAGATGTTATTTATTTTGATGGGGAAGACATGGCATTAAATGAAAAAGTTAATGCTGGTAATGTTCTAATCGACGGTATCGGTGTTGGAGATGTCGGAAATATTGTTTTACGCGATAGACATTTGTTAGCAGAGGATGGTATTTTTATTGCTGTCGTAACACTTGATCCAAAGAAACGACGCATTGCAGCCGGTCCAGAAATTCAATCAAGAGGTTTCGTTTATGTTCGTGAAAGTGAAGCTTTATTAAAAGAAGCAGAAGATAAAGTGCGTGAAATTGTGGAAGCGGGATTACAAGAGAAACGTATTGAGTGGTCTGAAATGAAACAAAACATGAGAGATCAGGTAAGTAAACTGCTCTTTGAAAGCACACGAAGACGTCCAATGATTATTCCTGTGATTTCAGAAATATAAACGTTTAAACCAGTGTGATGTTCAAACAAGAAAACGAATCTTACTCTTTGAAATACTCGCATTTTAAAGAGTAGATTCGCTTTTTTCATCATACAGGTATTTTACATATTTAATAGAAAGTAGAAGGTGACGATGAATGCCGCAAACGAAAAAACGAAAATCACAAACGTCTCGCAGCAAGAAACGAACTTCTAAAAAAAAGCAAAACGATACACCACTCAGATTTATTTTGTCTATTGTTTTTGTAGTTATTTTAACTTTAGGTATTTTTCAATTAGGATTAGTGGGTATTGCAATTGATAGCTTTTTTAATTATCTGTTTGGCGTAACACGTTATCTGACCTATCTATTGTTATTACTAGGGACAGGTTTTTTTGCTTATAATGGAAAGTTACCTAAAACAAGAAGGTTAACGGGGTCAATCATTTTACAAATTGCACTATTATTTGTAGCCCAATTGCACTATATGATGATTGGGAATGCAGCAGCGAGACGTCAGCCTGTTTTATCTTATATATACCACACATATGAGAAGGATGGTTTTAACTATTTTGGTGGCGGTTTGCTTGGCTATATGTTTATTAATATTTTAACGCCATTGATTTCTATCGTAGGTATCGTCATATTCACATTAATATTATTAATTTCGAGTGTCGTTTTGTTATTGAAAAAACGTCATAGAGATGTGGCAAAGATTGGATTAGAAAATATTAAACAGACGACAACACATGCGTATGATCGTTATGGTCATCATCGAGAGCAACGACGCATACAAAAGCAAGAGAAAAAAGAACAAAAACGACTTGCTGATGTACAATCCAAAAATGAACAAATCAAAGACGTATCTGATTTTCCAGAGGTTTCGTCAGCAGAAGATGAAATACAAACAGATTATCCTTCAATTCCAATTTTAGGACATAAAACGGCTTCGAATGTCGGGCATCAAACATCTAAAAATGAACAAGAAAACAACACAAAATCTAATCCAATTCAACGGATTAATCAGGCAGATGAAAATGTTGACATCCCTTCAGACCAAACAGATGCTGAAGGCAGTATATCTGAAGCGGGCGAGGTGGCCAATCATGCGTATGAACTTCCGCCGCTTTCTTTATTAGATGCCCCAAAACAACAACAGACGACTTCAAAAGCAGAAGTCCAACGAAAAGGAAGATTGTTAGAAACAACTTTGAAAAATTTTGGTGTCAATGCGAAAGTGACGCAAATTAAAATCGGTCCAGCTGTGACACAATATGAGGTACAGCCTGCACAAGGTGTGAAAGTAAGTCGAATCGTTAATTTACATAACGATATCGCTCTAGCATTAGCGGCAAAAGATATTCGAATTGAGGCACCTATCCCAGGAAAATCGGCTGTCGGTATTGAAGTACCTAATAATAAAATTGCGTTGGTAACTTTAAAAGAAGTATTAGATGAAAAATTCCCAACACAAAATAAATTAGAAGTAGCATTAGGCCGTGATATATCTGGAGAACCGATTACTGCAGAACTTAATAAAATGCCACACTTATTAGTCGCAGGTTCAACAGGAAGTGGGAAATCGGTTTGTATCAATGGCATTATCACAAGTATTTTATTGAATGCAAAGCCACATGAAGTAAAACTTATGATGATTGATCCAAAAATGGTAGAATTAAATGTATACAATGGAATTCCTCATTTATTAACTCCCGTTGTAACTAACCCACATAAAGCGGCACAAGCATTAGAAAAAGTGGTTGGAGAAATGGAAAGAAGATATGATTTATTCCAACATTCAGGTACACGTAATATTGAAGGTTACAACGCATTAATGAATCAAAAAAATAATGAGTTGGATGAAAAAGAACCATTATTACCCTATATTGTCGTAATTGTAGATGAACTTGCAGATTTGATGATGGTAGCAGGTAAAGATGTTGAAACGGCTATTACACGCATCACACAAATGGCGCGTGCAGCTGGTATTCATCTCATTATAGCGACACAACGACCTTCAGTAGATGTCATTACAGGTTTAATAAAAAATAACATTCCATCACGTATCGCGTTTGCGGTGAGCTCTCAAACGGACTCACGAACAATTATCGATAGTGGTGGCGCGGAAAAACTGCTCGGTAAAGGGGACATGTTATTTATTAAAAATGGTGGCTCTATGCGTACGCGCGTGCAAGGTGCATTTTTAAGTGACAATGAAGTGCAAAAAATCGTTTCATACGTCGTCGCACAACAAAAAGCGAATTACGTTAAAGAGATGGAGCCAGATGCACAAGTGGATGAAGCGGATATGGAAAGTGATGATCCATTATACAAAGATGCTTATTTATTTGTTATTGAGCAACAAAAAGCAAGTACCTCGTTATTACAACGCCAGTTTCGAATTGGTTATAATCGAGCATCGAGAATCATGGATGATCTAGAACGAAATCAGGTCATCGGACCACAAAAGGGGAGCAAGCCAAGACAAATTTTAGTTGATTTAAATGATGGAGAGGTGTAAGACATGTCGGTAAATCCTGACGTTAATATTGTGAAAGAATGGATACTTAAAGAAATTGAAGAAGAGCGCATTAAACCTGGTGAATCTTTACCGGGTTTATTGGCACTTGCACGTAAATGTAATGTAAAGACAGATGACGTTCAGGTTGCGATTCATGAACTCGTCACTGAACAAATTGTCACACAAAATTTTGAAGAGGGCGCAAGAGTTAAAGTACCTCAGCCGTTCTTTTATCCTTTAGATGAATTAATGAGTATTGGACGCATGATATCTGATAAAGGTTATGAAAATGGTACCGTCTTTTTAAGCCTCGATGAAGAAGAAGCATCGCTTGATGATTGTAAAGTGATGAACCTCGAACCTAAATCACAAATTACTGTTGTTGAACGTATTCGAACGGCTAATGGTCACCCAGTTGTCTATTGTTTAGACAAGGTGGCAACAAATGTATTTGAACATTTTGGAACGCATAATCAACAGACTTCTATTTTGAAAGCGGTTGAGACAGTGAGTCAAAAGAAAATTGCTTATGCAGAAACTGAGATGGAAGCGATTAGTTACGAACCTTATATCTCAGATGCCCTTGAGTCAGACCCGCAAGATGGATTAATGCTTTTACGCCAAGTTCATTTCACTGAAGACGGCACACCTATTTTATACTCTTTAAACTATTTCAAGAGTAGCCTTGTGAAGTTTCGGACGATAAGAAAACGTCTATAACATAATAATTATAGTTTTTTAAAAGGAGGAGTTGCTTTGAAACAGCTTCAACAAGAACCATCAAATTCAATTTCTGTCATGTCAACGCACAAATTTAAAACGACGACAGTGACTTTTAAATTTATGGCGCCATTAGATGTTGAAACGATGACACAACGTGCATTATTGAGTAAATTATTAGTTCGCGCGACACAAAACTATCCTACTGATAAAGCATTTAACCAATATTTGTCAGAATTATACGGTGCTTATGTGAATAGCTATGTATCTAAATATAAAGATCGACATGTGATCACCATCAGTTTAGAAATCGTGAATGAACGTTACCTATTAGATGATGAGCCTTTATTTGAAAAAAGTGTCGCTTTATTAAAAGAGGTCATTTTAAATCCGTTTGTTTCTCATGAAGCTTTTAATGAAAACTTTCTAGCGCAAGAAAAGCGTTTATTAAAGAAAAAACTTAGAGCCATTGAGGACAATAAATCACAACTTGCATACTTGCAGTTACTTAAACATATGTTTGGTGATCATCCTTATCGTTATATGGCGGCAGGAGAGCTTGCAAATATTGATGACATATCAGCAACAGATATTTATCATACATATCAATCTATGCTAGAAAATGATTACTGCTCAGTTTACGTCGTAGGTAACGTAGATGAAGAAGCTACAGTACAACATATTCAATCTGAGTTCAATATTCAACCTTTTACATATGCGTCAACTTCATTTGGTCAAAATATAAACCAAGATCAACCTGTAAAGGAAATCGTTGAAACTGATCAAGTCGATCAAGCCAAATTAAATATAGGATTTAGATTTCCAACCCAATACGGTGAGCCTGATTATTACACGCTTATTGTTTTTAATATGATGTTTGGTGGCGATCCTTCGTCTGTATTATTCAATGAAGTGCGTGAACAAAAAAGTTTAGCCTATTCCATCCATTCGCAAATAGACGGTAAAAATGGCTTCTTATTTGTATTAAGTGGCGTTTCAGTTGATGATTATGAACTCGCAAAAGAAACGATTATCGAAGCATTCAATAGATTCAAGTCAGGAGATTTTACGGAAGATAAAATGGCATTGGCCAAAAAAATTATTTTATCGAATCGTAAAGAAGCAAAAGACCGACCTAAGCATATGATTGAAACGATGCATAACCAATTGTTACTTAAAGAACCGGAAAGTGAGTCTCAATTTGAATCTCGCATTCAAGCGGTGACACGTCAAGATGTTCAACGTCTATGTCAAAATGCACATTTAGATACCATTTATATTTTGACAAAGGGGGAAGCTTAATATGAACCATACGTATTATCAGCAAATTGATGAAACAGTTTATCATACAACATTAGAAAACGGACTCAACCTTTTTGTCATTCCCAAAAAAGATTTTCAAAAAACATTTGTGACGTATACAACACAATTTGGGTCGCTTGATCATCGATTCAAACCACATCAGTCAGACCAATTTGTTAGTGTACCCGATGGGGTGGCGCATTTTTTAGAACATAAATTATTTGAAAAAGAAGAAGGCGACTTGTTTACGGAATTTGCTGAGCACGATGCGCAAGTCAATGCATTTACGAGCTTTGATCGTACAAGTTACTTATTTAGTGCAACAAATCACATTGATGACAATATTTTGAGATTGTTGAAAATGGTGGAAACTCCTTATTTTACTGAAGAATCAGTGGAAAAAGAAAAAGGCATTATTGCTGAAGAAATAAAAATGTACCAAGAGCAGCCAGGTTATCGCCTAATGTTCAATACTTTACGCGCAATGTACCATGATCATCCTGTTAAAGTGGACATCGCAGGCTCAGTCGAAAGTATTTATCAAATTACTAAAGAAGATTTATATCTTTGTTATGAAACTTTTTATCATCCGTCAAATATGGTTTTATTTGTCGTTGGTGATGTTGAACCGACACATATAGGGCAATTGGTGAAACAACATGAAGATGCACGTGCAATTGAGGCACAGCCGGAAATTGAAAGAGATCCGCTCAATGAAAGTAATGAAGTCGTCCAGGCTAATGTCAGTGAGCGCATGCATATTCAATCACCTCGATTAATGATTGGACTTAAACACCCAGTTGATGATTTCACAGAACACCAACGTGTTAAAGAAGATATTGAAATGTCATTTTTCTTTGAGATGATTTATGGCGAAGAGACGAATTTCTACCAAGCCTTACTTAATCAAGACTTGATTGATGATACATTTAATTATCAAACGGTGATAGAACCCTCATATAGTTTTTCATTAATTACTTCTGCAACATCAAAACCTGAGCAATTAAAAAAATTATTGATTGATGAGTTAACAACAAATATGGGCCAAGTCAAAGATCAAAAAGCATTTGATTTATTGAAACGTCAATTTATAGGGGAGTATATTTCAAGTTTAAATGCCCCTGAATATATTGCGAATCAATCTACAAAGTTTTATTTTGATGGTGTTAGTTTATTTGAATTGTTGGAAATCATTGAAGGTATTACGCTAGAAACGATGAATGCGACTATTAAAAAACGTGTTCAATTAGATGCGATAGTCGATAGTCGATTGGAGATGGAAAAATCGTGAAAGCTTTAGTTGTTGGTGGATCGGGCAATATAGGTCGTGCAATTACGCATGACCTTCTTTCACGTGGCTATGAAGTTATAGTGACTTATCATAATACATCTATTGATGAGTTGGTCACAATGTACGAAAACCAGCCGGTTCAATTTGTGCAACTCGACTTGACAAAATCCATTCAACTTGAAGAAAAATTAAAATTTATTCAAAATTTAGATGTGTTAATTTATACGAGTGGACAAAGTTTATTTGGCATGCTCCAAGATATGACAGATCAGCAAATTCACGATGCTTATATGGTGCATGTATTTCATTTTATTAAAATGTCCCAATTTTTTGTAGATCAATTGCGACAAAGTGAGAATGGGCGTATTATCGTCATTTCATCTATTTGGGGTGAAATGGGAGCGAGTTTTGAAACCATATATTCCTCTATGAAAGCAGCGCAAATTGGATTTGTCAAAGCACTCGGACAGGAATTATCTCGAACGAACGTGACAGTGAATGCGATTGCGCCGGGCGTTGTTGCAGGACGTATGACGGACGCGTTATCAGAAGAAGCGCGTGAGGATTTACTCGAATCATTGCCACAGCACCGATGGATAGACCCAACAGAAATTGCACATGCAACGCAATACTTACTATCTTCTGAGGCGAAAAGCATTACGGGTACAGTTCAACGTATTAATGGTAGCTGGTATTGTTAATTTGCTATAATATGAATAAATAACGTATAGGCAAGCGTTGCAAGGGGGTTTTTCATGATTACACGTGAAAAGAGGGAATGGTATCTAGAGTATAGTATCAATATTAATAGAGCAGGTTTGTTAGGTGATATTTCAAGTTTACTTGGGATGATGGGAATTAATATTGGTGCAATTAACGGTATTGATAAGTCCATTCGTGCTTTTATTATTAGATCCGATAGTGAAGAGAAAGTAAAACGCTTTGAAACTTTACTTAAAGAAATTGATGACATTTCTCTGAGAGTCTTGCGTGAGCCAGAATTAAAAGACAGGCTTGCTGTGAGACATGGCCGTTTTGTAAAACAAGATGAGCATAATAAAAAAATATTTCGTTTTGAAAGAGACGATTTAGGTTTACTCGTTGATTTTATGGCTGAATTATTTAAAGAAGAAGGTCATAAATTAATTGGGATTCGAGGTATGCCACGTGTTGGTAAAACGGAATCTATTGTAGCTGGCAGTGTATCTGCGCATAAGAGATGGTTATTCATCAGTTCAACTTTAATTAAACAAACGGTTCGTAGTTCACTAATTAAAGGTGAATACGATAAAGATCATGTGTATATTATTGATGGTGCGGTTACTGCAAGAGAAACAAATCCAAAGCACCAAGAGCTTGTTAAAGAAGTCATGACGTTGCCATCAGTAAAAGTCGTTGAACATCCTGATTTATTTGTTGAAGCAAGCGATTATATTATGGATGATTTTGATTATATTATTGAATTAAGAACCGAAGAAAATCAGACCATCGAATATGAAGAAATGAAAAAGCAAACCGTTAGAAGTAAAAATAACTTAGATTTTGGAGATACATTTGGTGGTTTCGGAGACGGCTTTGGTGATGGTTTTGGTTCGTTCTAACGTTTGGAGGAGAGCACAAGTTGAAAACAATCGGTGAAGTACTGCAAAGTAAAAGAGAAGGTTTAGGAATGACTTTAGCTGAATTAGAAAAAAGAACACAAATTCAGCGACAAACATTAGTTGCCATTGAACGCAACCAATTTGAGCAATTTGAACATCCCAATCATATACGAGGTTTTATACAAAAATATGCGCAATCCGTGAATGTTGATGGTTCATTACTCATGGATAAGCATAAAGAAGAGTTGCCTTCCATGACACACCAAGCCCATGATATTTTACAACAAATCTCACAAAATCAAGATGCATTAGTATTTTCTAATTCAGATGTGCAACCGAAAAAAGTTGCGATTATTATTGGTATGCTGATTGGTATTACAGCTGTACTTTGGGGGCTATTAACCATTGTGCTATAATAGCAATAAGAGAAACAGATAAGTGGAGAGAGGAATAATTATGAATATACCTAACCAGATCACATTGTTTCGAGTCATCTTAATTCCAATATTTATGTTGTTTGCACTTGTTGATTTTGGAATGGGAAATGTTTCTTTCATAGGGGGACACTCGATTCGAATTGAATTTTTAATTAGTGGAATCATTTTTATCATCGCATCATTAAGTGATTTTTTAGACGGCTATTTAGCACGTAAATGGCAAATTGTAACAAATATGGGGAAATTTCTAGATCCACTTGCTGATAAACTTCTTGTTTCTGCAGCTTTAGTTGTTTTAGTAGAACTTGGATTGACGAATTCTGTCGTTGCCATCATCGTTATTGCACGTGAGTTTGCGGTGACAGGATTGAGACTCTTACAAATTGAACAAGGCTTTGTTAGTGCGGCAGGTCAACTTGGAAAAATTAAAACGGCAGTAACGATGGTTGCCTTAGTTTTCATTTTACTAGGTGAACCTTTGAGCCAGTGGATTGGTTTTTCTTTAGGTCAAATATTATTGTATATTGGTGTCTTTTTTACAATTTTATCAGGTATTGAGTATTTCTATAAAGGTAGAGATGTTTTTTTACAAGATAAAAAAGCTTAATTTTATGATTACCTCAAGGATGAATAAACTTTTAAGAGTGAAACAAAGAGAACAATGTTGAATTGGGCTGTTTGTTTTACTCTTCTTTTATTTTGCTTGTAACAACAAGCTCATATATGGATCAAGTCTTCTGTAATGAAGACTTAGTTGAAAAGGATTATTCTGTAAAACAAAAACGGTTTAGTTCCATTTCAAAGGGATATCAAGCTATAATAAAGTTGTGAATAAGATTTTGTAGGCAGAAAGAAGGCAATATTATGAAAGTCTGTATTATCGCAGTAGGGTCAGAGTTACTTTTAGGCCAAATTACAAATACGAATGCTCAATTTTTATCACAAAAGTTGAATGAAGCAGGTCATCATGTCTTGGAGCATATCGTGGTCGGTGACAATGAAAAAAGACTTGAAACTGTCATAAAAAGAGCGATAGAGCAATATGATGCACTAATTTTCACGGGTGGTTTAGGACCCACAAAAGATGATTTAACAAAACAAACGGTTGCAACTGTTTTAAATAAAAAACTCGTAACAGATCAAGAAGCGCTCAATTACATTGAAGATTATTTCAAGCAACATGAAAAAGAAATGACGCCGAATAATAAGCAGCAAGCACTTGTGATTGAAGGTGCAAAAGTGTTACCCAATCGTGTAGGGATGGCGCCTGGTATTTATTTGAATGAAAATAATAAGCACATTGTTATGCTACCAGGACCACCGAAAGAAATGCAACCGATGGTCGTGAATGAACTCATGCCTTACTTTTCACAAGGTGGAAAAACAATTTTCTCTGAAGTGTTACGTTTTTGTGGGATAGGTGAATCACAAGTTGAAACAGAATTACTTGACTTAATCGATGCGCAAACAAACCCAACAATTGCACCACTTGCAGGTACGCACGAAGTCACAATCAGATTGACAGCAAGCGCGGATGATGAAAAAGCGAGTCAACAGTTAATAGCGCCGATAAAAGATGAAATATTAAGTCGAATGGGTCGTTATTATTATGGTTCCAATGACACGACACCTGAGCGCGCTGTTATGGCGTTACAAAAGAAATCATTTGCGATATATGATCAAGTGACAGAAGGTTTACTTTACTCTAGATTAAAAAAAGAGGATCAAACACATCTATTAAAAGGGTATATGATGCATCATCCTCAATTTGTAGATGAAACAGCTACAATTGAGAACCAATTATATGCATCAGCAGTATTTGTGCAATCTTTATATGACACTGAACAGGCGATGAGCCTTCTTTCACATGGCAATACAATCTATATTGGTTTTCTAGATCATAATCACTTCCGAGTTGAAACATTTAAAATGAGTCATCACAGAAATTTACAACGTGATCGAAGTCAAAATTATGTACTGATTGCATGGCTAAATGAACTAAAACAGCACTAATATTATATGGTTTTGAGCAAAACACAAGCACATGCGTTCTATTTTGTTAGTATTTAAATCACAAAATAGCGAACAAATATTCGCAAAATGCTTGTAATTTTAATTGGAAGCATGTATAGTAGAATTAAATTAAAAGGAAATTTTTATTTATTAGGGGGTCCTATATTGGATAATGAACGTCAAAAAGCACTCGACACAGTAATAAAAAATATGGAAAAGTCATTCGGTAAAGGTGCCGTTATGAAACTAGGTGAAAATAAAGATCGCCGTGTTTCTAGTGTTTCAACAGGTTCTGTTACATTGGATCATGCATTAGGGGTTGGCGGCTATCCAAAAGGTCGTATTATTGAAGTTTATGGCCCTGAAAGTTCTGGTAAAACGACTGTAGCGTTGCACGCGATTGCTGAAGTGCAAAAAAATGGCGGTATTGCTGCGTTTATCGATGCTGAACATGCGTTGGATCCTGTCTATGCTGAAGCGCTCGGTGTGGATATCGATAATCTATACCTTTCTCAACCTGACCACGGTGAACAAGGTTTAGAAATTGCTGAAGCGTTCGTTAGAAGTGGCGCCGTGGACATTGTTATTGTGGACTCTGTTGCAGCCTTAACACCTAAAGCAGAAATCGAAGGTGAAATGGGTGATACACATGTAGGTTTACAAGCGCGTCTTATGTCTCAAGCATTACGTAAACTTTCAGCAGCCATTTCAAAATCAAATACGACTGCAATTTTCATTAACCAAATTCGTGAAAAAGTAGGTGTTATGTTCGGTAATCCTGAAACGACGCCAGGTGGTCGTGCGTTGAAATTCTACAGTTCTGTCCGCTTAGAAGTAAGACGTGCAGAACAATTGAAACAAGGCCAAGACATCGTAGGTAACCGTACGAAAATCAAAGTCGTGAAGAATAAAGTAGCACCACCATTTAAAGTTGCTGAAGTCGATATCATGTATGGTCAAGGTATCTCTCGTGAAGGTGAATTAATTGATTTAGGTGTGCAATATGACATTGTAGACAAATCTGGTGCATGGTATTCTTATAACGGCGAACGTATGGGCCAAGGTAAAGAGAATGTCAAACAATTCTTAAAAGAAAACCCACAATTAGAAGATGAAATCGATCGAAAACTCCGTGAAAAATTAGGTATTTTTGACGGTGATGTGGAAGAAAAAGAGCAAGAAGAGCCACAAACATTATTTGATGAATAATCGTATTTCGATATAAAATTAAAAGTGAAACATGGATCTAAATCAAAATGAGATTCGGTTTCACTTTTTGTTTTGGAAAGGCTAATTGCAACAAAATTTCAAATAGAATATGATATCATGATGATTTTTCGTTTTGAAATGTATCATCTTTTTTATTCAATAGTGTTGGATACCTTGATTTTTCATTGTTCAAAACGTACAATTGAACTTGTATGATTCTTATTTTTAGTCATATAATCATATAGATTGGTTAACATACAGAACGAAATCCTAGAAAAAGGAGGTGTTTGTGTGAATTTATTAAGCCTCTTACTCATTTTGCTGGGTATAATTCTAGGAGTTGTTGTAGGGTATTTAATCGCCCAGAATTTAATATATCAAAAGCAGTCACAAGCCAAACGTACTGCTAAAGATATTATTGAACAAGCAAACAAAGAAGCAGAGAATCTTAAAAAAGAGAAATTAATCGAAGCTAAAGAAGAAAACCAAGTTCTAAGAGAGCGCATCGAAAGCGAACTAAGGGAACGACGTGGAGAGCTTCAAAGGCAAGAATCCCGACTTCTTCAAAAAGAGGAGAACTTGGAGCGAAAATCTGATCTACTCGATAAAAAGGATGAGATTTTAGAGCAAAAAGAATCTAAACTTGAAGAAAGACAACAACAAGTAGACGCAAAAGAGAGTAGTGTTCAATCAATAATAATGAAGCACGAACAAGAATTAGAACGCATCTCCGGTCTCACACAAGAAGAAGCACGTAAAGAGCAATTGGAACGTGTAGAAGAAGAGTTGTCACAAGATATTGCAGTACTTGTTAAAGAAAAAGAGCGTGAAGCTAAAGAAAAAGTAAACCAAAAAGCAAAAGAATTACTCGCTACGACAGTGCAACGTTTTGCTGCTGATCATACTTCAGAGTCAACAGTGTCAGTTGTTAACTTACCTAATGACGAGATGAAAGGACGTATCATCGGTCGTGAAGGTAGAAATATTCGTACATTAGAAACATTAACGGGTATTGATTTAATCATTGATGATACACCTGAAGCGGTAATTTTATCAGGTTTTGATCCTATTCGAAGAGAAATCGCCAAAACAGCGTTAATCAACCTTGTTTCTGACGGTCGTATTCATCCAGGGCGTATTGAAGATATGGTAGAAAAAGCAAGACGAGAAGTCGATGAAATTATTCGTGATGCAGGTGAACATGCAACATTTGAATTAAATATTCATAATATGCATCCTGATCTCGTTAAAATTTTAGGGCGTATGCATTATCGAACAAGTTATGGACAAAATGTGCTTAAACATTCTATTGAAGTAGCATATTTATCTGGAATGCTCGCTGCAGAATTGAACGAAGATGTAACACTGGCTAAAAGAGCTGGTTTATTACACGATATTGGTAAAGCGATTGATCACGAAGTTGAAGGAAGCCATGTTGAAATTGGTGTCGAATTAGCTAAAAAATATGGCGAACCTGAGACGGTCATCAATGCAATTCATTCACACCATGGAGAGGTTGAACCGACATCGATTATATCTATTTTAGTCGCTGCTGCAGATGCTTTATCAGCTGCAAGACCTGGCGCTAGAAAAGAAACGTTAGAGAATTATATTAAACGTTTAGAACGATTAGAGGACATCTCTGAAAGTTATGATGGCGTGGAAAAAGCTTTTGCTATACAAGCAGGTCGTGAAATACGCGTGATTGTATCACCAGAAGAAATAGATGATTTAAAATCTCATCGCTTAGCGAGAGATATTAAAAATCAGATTGAGGATGAACTACAATATCCGGGTCATATCAAAGTGACAGTTGTTCGTGAGACGAGAGCAATTGAATATGCGAAGTAACAGTGTATGAAATAAAAACAGGTTTCCTAATGTCATGGACATTACGAAACCTGTTTTTTTGTTTATATTCATATCCTAAATGATTAATTTTTCCATTTGAACTTTCAGTCATCAATCAAAGTTATTTACAGAGATGAAGTTCAGTTTCTTTTAATTCTTCTAAAGCACTAGATGTGTCATAACTACTTGAGGAAATATTTGCATAACGTTCTGCCATTCGATACGCATTGATGTATAACTCGATACTTTCTTTTGCAATATCTTCAGGGTTTTCTTTTTTAGATGGATTCGCGCTCAAAACAAGTTCTGCAAATTTTTCAGGATCAATATTAATTGACATAAGTTAATAAACAACTCCTAATGTTTTTATGAAAATCCATACTTATTGATTATTAAACAATAAGCATTCCTAATTTTTTCAATACCCCAACTGATTATATTTAATCATATGTTTTTACATTCAAATATATACTTGAATAAAGAAATGAACCGAGTTATAATTTATTCAAACGAATACTTGAATGAAAGTGTGAGATAAATGACAAAACAACAAATTCCAACATGTGACACATTTAGTATAGATGCTGAAGTCGTACGCGAAGCCAAGCAGGAAATTGAAAATTCTAATATTGAACATGTGAGTCAAATGTTTAAAAGTATTGCTGATGTCAATCGTGCAAAAATTACATTTGCTTTGTGTGAACATGAAGAGCTGTGTGTTTGTGATATCGCAGAAATACTCAATATTACTGTTGCAAATGCGTCGCACCATTTAAGATCTTTGTACAAAAATGGTATCGTGACCTATCGGAAAGAAGGTAAACGTGCTTTTTATCGCTTATATGACGAACATATCCGTCAAATGATGACAATATCTATTGAGCATAAGAAAGAAGTGGATGAAGATGGTACAAAATCATAAAACATATCGAATCGAAGGGTTATCGTGTGCCAATTGTGCGGGTAAATTTGAAAAGAATGTGAACAAGTTGACTTCAGTGGAAAAGGCACAAGTTAATTTTGGCGCTTCGAAAATTTATGTAACGGGACAACCTACTTTAGATGAATTAGAACATGCGGGTTCATTTGAAAATCTAAAAATTATTCCTGACGATCAGCAAGTGAATGCTCAATCTCGTACGATGCATTCACCTGTCAAAGAGATGCACTTTTTAGATAAAATCAAAACATTTTATCATCAACATGAAACGATTATCTTTGCTGCGATTCTTGTTATTCTCGGTTATATTTCACAATGGCTAAACAGTACGAACAATGCTATGACGCTCATATTGTTTACGCTATCTATCGTCTTAAGTGGGAGCCAGTTGATTATTCAAGGGGTCAAAAATCTCCTCCATTTTGAATTTGATATGCGCACTTTGATGACGATTGCGATTATCGGGGGCGTATTAATCGGTCAATGGGGAGAAGTTGCTGTTGTAGTTATATTGTTTGCAATCAGTGAAGCATTAGAACAATTTTCTATGGATAAAGCCCGTCAATCTATGGCTTCTTTAATGGAAATTGCGCCTGATGAGGCGACAATACTTAGACAGGGTCAATTATTACGCTTAGCTACAGAAGAAGTTGAAGTTAATGATATTTTGTATGTTAAGCCGGGTCAAAAAATCGCTTTAGATGGTATTGTTATTTCCGGTCATGCTTCAGTCAATCAAGCTGCCATTACTGGTGAATCAATGCCAGTTGATAAACGAGAAAGCGATGAAGTCTATGCAGGGACTTTAAACGAAGATGGCGTTCTTGAAATCAAAGTAACAAAAGCATCCAAAGATACGGCATTAGCAAAAATGATTCAATTGGTAGAAGCGGCTCAAGTTGAAAAAGCACCCGCCCAAGCCTTTGTAGAGAAATTCGCAAAATATTATACGCCTTGTATTATGATGATTGCTTTCTTAGTAGCCACCCTTCCACCCTTATTATTAAATGATGCTTTTTTACCATGGATATATCAAGGGCTTTCTGTTTTAGTCGTAGGCTGTCCTTGTGCTTTAGTTATTGCGACTCCGATTTCTATTGTTTCAAGTATAGGAAATGCTGCTAAAAATGGCGTTCTTATTAAAGGCGGGATTTACCTTGAGCAATTGAGCAAAGTTCAAACACTCGCGTTTGATAAAACAGGCACACTAACAGTAGGGCATCCAGTTGTTACAGAGGTCATCCATTTAAATCAAAACCAAAAAGAAAAAATAGATACATTAGGTTATCTTTCTGCTGTTGAAAACTTATCAAATCATCCTATCGCGAGAGCAGTGATCGCATACGCAACAGAAAAGCATATTGACTATCAACAATATCAGGTTAAAGATTTTCTATCTAAAACAGGGCAAGGGGTGCATGCCATTATTGAAGGAAACGATATTTTAATCGGTCAACCCCAATTATTTCATAACAATACCAATGAGGAACTTGTTGAACAAATCAATGATATGCAAAAGCAAGGCGACACTGTTATTTTAATGTCAATTAACCATACTTTAACCACTTTAATTACTGTTCGAGATCAATTACGTGAACAGTCTCAAAAAGCCATTGAAGCACTTCAAAAATTAGGGATACGACACACAGTCATGTTGACAGGCGATAATTTAAATAGTGCACAAGCCATCAATAGAAAATTGAAATTGACAAATGTTGAAGCAGATTTAATGCCAGAAGATAAATTAAAGCATATAGAAAAATTAGAAGCTTTAAATGGTCCAGTAGGAATGGTTGGTGATGGTGTGAATGATGCACCTGCTCTAGCGCGTGCTTCTATCGGTATTGCAATGGGTGGTGCGAGCACAGATACAGCACTGGAAACTGCTGACATTGCTTTACTCGGCGATGATATGTCTAAATTGCCATTTACTTACCGGTTAAGTCGAAAAACGATGAATGTGATCAAAGCCAATATTGTCTTTGCGATTGGTATTAAATTAATTGCCTTACTCTTAGTTATACCTGGTTGGTTAACGTTATGGATTGCTATTTTTTCAGATATGGGTGCAACTTTGATTGTGGCATTAAATGCGATTCGTTTGCTCTATGTGAAAGATGAAGTCTAATCATGTAGAACGGTTGACATCTCTATTGAGAAAGATACAATAAGAGATAAATCAACATCGTTAAATACTATACAATCTTTTCAAATAGAAATAACTTTTCGCGAATGCACCACAATCGTTATGTCTAGCATTGATGAATGAAATGCATACTTTTAATATATCATTATGAGACGAGATGAGAATGAACAATGCCAAGAGTTTGTATGGAAGGTTGTTCTTTTCATAGCTCGTCTTTTTTATATGTTGCGTATGCTTTCTATATAGAATTTTTAAATAATGATACAGTTGAAATATACATAAATGCCCATTTTTAGAGAGGACGAAACATAATGAGAATTTTATTTATAGGAGATATTGTCGGAAAAGTTGGACGCCAAGCGATATCAGAATGGTTGCCAAAATTGAAACAACGTTATCATCCGACCGTGACGATAGTGAATGCAGAAAATGCGGCGCACGGTAAAGGCTTAACTGAAAAAATATATAAAGAACTATTACGTAATGGCGTTGATTTTATGACTATGGGAAACCATACTTATGGCCAACGAGAAATTTACGATTTTATACAAGATGCAACACGCCTTGTGAGACCTGCAAACTTTCCTGATGAAGCACCAGGGATTGGTATGCGTATTATTAATTTAAATAATAAAAAGCTAGCAGTTATCAATTTGCAAGGACGTAGTTTTATGCCAGATATTGATGATCCTTTTAAAAAAGCCAATCAATTAATTGAAGAAGCTCAAAAAGAAACGGACTATATTTTTATTGATTTTCATGCTGAAACCACTTCTGAGAAAAATGCAATGGCTTGGTTTTTAGATGGACGTGCGAGTGCTGTAGTTGGAACGCATACTCATATTCAAACATCAGATAATCGCATTTTACCTCAAGGGACTGCTTTTATTACCGATGTAGGTATGACAGGCTATTATGATGGTATTCTTGGCATTAATCGCGATGAAATTATTAAGCGATTTCTTACTAGTTTACCTCAACGTCATGTTGTTCCTGATGAAGGACGAAGTGTGTTGTCGGGCGTTATAGTTGATTTAAAAGAAGATGGAACAGCTAAAAATATTGAACGCATTTTAATCAATGATGATCATCCGTTCGAAGCGTAATTTCATTTAACGTTAATAGACCTAATAAAGGATATAAGCCTTATCCGCCATTAGTATGAATTTTTTTAAAACCCATTATTTAATAGAGCAAATAATGGGTTATTTTGATATGATAAATAGTGAATTTAATCGTGTAGGAGGCTAAATCTATGAAAGCTCAATTGTCATGGAAAGTAGGAGGTCAGCAAGGCGAAGGAATTGAATCAACGGGAGAAATTTTCGCCACTGCAATGAATCGAAAAGGCTATTATTTGTATGGGTATCGTCATTTTTCAAGCCGAATTAAAGGAGGCCATACCAATAATAAAATCCGTGTCTCTACAACACCTGTTCACGCAATTAGTGATGACTTAGATATTCTTGTTGCATTTGATCAAGAAACAATTGTTTTAAATCATCATGAAATGCGAGAAGACAGTGTCATCCTAGCAGATAGCAAGGCTAAGCCTGAAAAACCAGAAAACTGTAAAGCGCAATTGATTGTGCTGCCCTTTACAGAAACAGCAAAATCATTAGGGACTACATTAATGAAAAATATGGTGGCCATTGGTGCAACAGCAGCGTTAATGGATTTAAATACTGACACATTTGAAGCGCTCATTACAAATATGTTTGAGAAAAAGGGAGAAAAAGTCGTTGAACTTAATATTCAAGCATTGAATGAAGGTTATCGTATTATGCAAGATGAGTTGGCTGGTATTCATGGGGATTTTATGCTTGAAGAAAGCGCAGGTACGCCTCACCTTTATATGATAGGGAATGATGCCATTGGCTTAGGAGCAATCTCAGGAGGCTCTAGATTTATGGCTGCTTATCCGATAACGCCGGCTTCTGAAATTATGGAATATATGATTGAAAATTTACCGAAAGTGGGCGGAACAGTCATTCAAACCGAAGATGAAATCGCAGCCGCAACGATGGCAATTGGTGCGAACTATGGTGGTGTTCGTGCTTTTACTGCTTCTGCTGGTCCAGGTCTCTCGTTAATGATGGAGGCGATAGGTTTGTCTGGGATGACTGAAACACCATTAGTCATCATGAATACGCAACGTGGTGGCCCTTCTACAGGTTTACCGACAAAGCAAGAACAATCTGACTTAATGCAGATGATATATGGAACACACGGAGATATTCCTAAAATTGTCGTTGCGCCAACGGATGCAGAAGATGCTTTTTACCTTACAGTAGAAGCATTTAACTTAGCGGAAGAATATCAATGCCCGGTTATTTTACTAAGTGACTTACAACTTTCCTTAGGTAAGCAAACAGTCAAAAACTTAGATCATTCAAAAATTGAGATTCGACGTGGTTCAACGATTACAGAGGATATCGAGCGCGATCCAGAAGATAAAGAGTACTTCAAACGCTATGCATTAACAGAATCAGGTGTCTCACCACGACCTATTCCTGGTGTAAAAGGTGGCATTCACCATGTTACGGGCGTTGAACATAACGAAGAAGGAAAACCGAGTGAAGCCGCTCAAAACCGTCAAGATCAAATGGAAAAACGTATGCGTAAGACGGAACATTTATTGATTGAAAAACCTGTTGAAGGTCAATTGAAATATGAAGATGCGGATATTTTATTCCTTGGTTTCATTTCAACGAAGGGCGCAATTCAAGAAGGTGTTGCTAGACTTGAAGCGCAAGGAGCTAAAGTAAACCATCTCCAAATTCGTCAACTTCATCCATTTCCAACTCAAGCGATCCAAGCAGCTGCTGATAAAGCGCAAAAAGTTGTTGTTGTTGAACATAACTATCAAGGCCAGCTTGCAAGCATTATCAAAATGAATGTTAACTTAGGCGATAAACTTGTTAAGCAAACGAAATATGACGGAACACCGTTTTTACCTTATGAGATTGAAGAAAAAGGTTTAGAAATCGTAAATGCATTAAAGGAGAGAGTGTAATTGGCTACTTTTAAAGATTTTAGAAATAATGTAAAACCGAATTGGTGTCCAGGTTGTGGTGATTTCTCTGTACAAGCGGCGATTCAAAAAGCAGCTGCAAATGTGGGACTTGAGCCTGATGAGGTTGCTCTAATCACTGGGATTGGTTGTTCAGGGCGACTTTCTGGTTACGTAAATTCATACGGTGTGCATTCGATTCACGGTCGTGCATTACCTCTCGCACAAGGTGTTAAAATGGCCAATCGTGATTTAACTGTCATTGCATCAGGTGGAGATGGAGATGGCTATGCTATTGGTATGGGACATACCATTCATGCGTTACGCCGAAACATGAACATTACTTATATTGTTATGGATAATCAAATTTATGGTTTAACAAAAGGGCAAACTTCTCCGTCTTCAGCACCAGGATTTGTTACAAAAACGACACCAAAAGGGAATATCGAACAAAATGTTGCACCTCTTGAATTAGCTTTATCATCAGGAGCAACGTTTGTAGCGCAAGGTTTTTCAAGCGATATTAAAGCTTTAACAAAAATGATTGAAGATGCGATTAATCATGATGGCTTCTCATTTGTAAATGTTTTTTCTCCATGTGTGACGTACAATAAAGTGAATACGTACGATTGGTTCAAAGAGAATTTAACAGCAATTGAGGATATAGAGGGCTATGATGTGACAGATAAACAAGGCGCTATTCAAACCGTGCTACAACATGATTCATTAATTAAAGGTATTGTTTATCAAGATACTGAAACGCCATCATATGAATCTCAAATTGAAGCGTTAGGCGATACACCTTTAGCAAAACATGATTTAAGTTTAAGTGAAGCACAGTTCGAATCTTTTACAAAACAATTTGTATAAAGCTTTATCTATAAAGTTTGCTGATTTGATTATAAAATATATTCTGCATAAGCAACGGCACATTGAGGTGTCGTTGTTTTTTTGTTTTTTTCAATTAAAGTATAAGTATAAAGATTCAATTTCATCATTAAAGGTTGAACAGTCTTATCAAGATGACAAAAAATGCTTTGATATTTATAAATCTAAAAGTTTGCAGAAAAATTGATAGTTAAGAAAGAGCATGTTTATTAAAAGGCTACAATCAAGATTAGATTATAAAATGTATTTTGAGTGCAGGTTGATTTTCACCACAAACTTAGGGATATTTTTTATTTTAATTGTAATCAGGTATAATATAAAAAAAGAGGAGGTTTTGTCATTGGTTGATACATTGATGAGTATACAAATCATTCCGCAGACACCTCACGGAGAGGATGTCATTCCTTTTGTTGATGAAGCAATTAAAGTGATTGAGGCATCGGGGTTGAAATATCGTGTTGGTGCATTAGAAACAAATGTCGAAGGCGATATGAATGCCTTGCTTATTTTGATCCAAAAAATGAATGATCGGATGGTTGAATTAGAAGCACCTAGTGTTATTCATCAAATAAAGTTTTATCACGTTCCTGAAGGCATCAGTATTGAAACACTAACTGGTAAATATGACGATACTGAAAAATAGTGTAACGATTTATATTGACTTCGAAAAATATCATTTTGCACTTTGTCTAGAATTTTAATATAATGAACTAATGATATATGGGCAGAAAGGGTTTTGTATGTGAACGAAGAACAAAGAAAAGCTGGGACGATTGATGTTTTAGCACAACGTAATAATAAAGAAAAAGATTATAGTAAATATTTTGATTTTGAGCATGTTTATCAACCGCCAAGCTTAAAAGAAGCCAAAAAGCGTGGAAAAGAATCAGTTCAATATAATCGTGATTTTCAAATCGATGAAAAGTATCGCGGTATGGGGAAAGGACGCACTTTCCTAATTAAAACATATGGTTGTCAAATGAATGCTCATGATACAGAAGTAATGGCGGGAATTTTTACTGCCTTAGGTTATACACCTACTGAGGATATCAATTTGGCAGACGTCATTCTATTGAACACATGTGCGATTAGAGAAAATGCTGAAAATAAAGTGTTTGGAGAAATTGGGAATCTAAAACACATTAAACAAGAACGCCCAGATTGTTTAATCGGTGTGTGTGGCTGTATGTCACAAGAAGAGTCTGTGGTAAATAAAATTTTGAAATCATATCAAAATGTGGATATGATTTTTGGAACACATAACATTCATCGTTTACCTCAAATTTTGGAAGAAGCCTATCTTTCTAAAGCAATGGTTGTGGAAGTATGGTCAAAAGAAGGCGACGTTATCGAAAACCTTCCTAAAGTAAGAGACGGCAAAATTAAAGCATGGGTCAATATCATGTATGGATGTGACAAGTTCTGTACATACTGTATCGTGCCATTTACACGAGGAAAAGAACGTAGTCGACGTCCAGAAGACATCATTGAAGAAGTACGTGATTTAGCACGTCAAGGTTATCAAGAAATTACGTTATTAGGTCAAAACGTGAATGCTTACGGTAAAGATTTAGAAGGTATCACTTATGGTTTAGGTGATTTAATGGCTGATATTTCGAAAATAGATATCCCACGTGTCCGTTTTACAACAAGTCATCCTTGGGACTTTACAGATCGTATGATAGAAGTCATTGCTGAAGGCGGAAATATCGTGCCGCATATCCACTTACCTGTTCAATCTGGTAATAATGACGTATTGAAAATTATGGGGCGTAAATATACAAGAGAAAGTTATTTAGATTTAGTGGATAGAATTAAGGCTGCCATTCCAGATGTTGCGCTTACAACAGATATTATCGTAGGTTATCCAAATGAAACAGAAGCACAATTTGAAGAAACTTTATCCTTATATGAAGCGGTTGGTTTTGAGCATGCTTACACATATATTTATTCTCAACGTGACGGTACACCTGCTGCTAAAATGAAGGATAATGTACCTAATGAAGTAAAAAAAGCACGGTTACAACGTTTGAATCGTTTAGTAAGCGATTATTCTTCACGTACACTAGCGGCTTATGAGGGACAAACTGTTCGTGTATTATGTGAAGGCGCAAGTAAAAAAGATGATGAAGTATTAGCAGGTTATACAGAAAAAAATAAACTCGTTAACTTCCGAGCACCTAAATCAGTTATCGGTAAAATTGTAGATGTTAAGATTGTTGAAGCAAAACAATTCTCACTTAATGGTGAATTTGTAGGTGTCAGTGAAGCAGCTGTGGTGACACCATAAGATGTATTCAAAAGAGTCGATTTTGGAAGCTGCTAAAGCATTGGGTCAGGCATTTCAATCTTTAGATACGATTCAAGATTATAGACGCATTGAAACACAAATTCATCAAAATGAACAGATTGCACAACACATGTCAGAGTTGAAACAGAATCAAAAGCAATCTGTAAATCTACAGAACTATAATAAGCCGAATGCCTATGCACGTTCTGAAGCAAAGATAGATCAAATCAGAACGACAATAGATGATATTCCTATTGTCAATGAATTTAGAACAGCACAGCAAGAGGCAAATGAGTTGCTCCATCTCGTTGTAGACACAATATCAACGCGAATTGAAAGTTCAACTGATGACTGAGATTTCTAGACGTTTAACATTGTGTAACTAAATGAGAAGTTGTGAGTGAGGATATAGGTTTTTAAAGTAAAATTGAGTTTCTATTCTAAAAATATGGTAGAGCACATAATTGTTTCAACCGTGGTGGAGAGTGATATGTGTGAATACACGTAAATTGACACTGACTGCATTATTTATAGCCGTTAATGTAGTGTTGAGTTCAGTGATTGTCATCCCCATTGGTCCGATTAAAGCAGCGCCAGTGCAGCACTTTATCAATGTTTTAAGCGTTGTTTTAGTTGGACCGTGGTATGGGCTGGCCCAAGCGTTCCTTTCTTCAATCATTCGTGTATTGTTTGGAACAGGTACGCCGTTTGCGTTTCCTGGGAGTATGATTGGCGTTTTGCTAGCGAGCTTGTTTTATTATGTAAATCGGCACTTATTTGTTGCGGCGATAGGAGAAGTGATTGGTACAGGCATTATTGGGAGTTTGTTCTGTATTCCAATTGCGTGGATACTCCACTTAGATCATTTTCTTATTAAACCGTTAATGGCTGCATTTATTACATCGAGTTTGATTGGTGCAAGTATTAGTTACATTCTTTTACTTGTACTTAAGCGACGAGGTTTATTAGCATACTTAAAGTTAGATAAAAATAAAAGAAGATTAAAATAATTATTAAATCATTGAGGGGCTGGGGGTTTAAACAGAAGTTTATACTCTCAGCCTTGATACATATTTAAATCGCATACATAAAATACCTTCAAAAAGTAAATGAAATATAGAAAATTTTGTACAAAAGGATTGTGAAAGTATATGGTAAATGTTACACCAATGATGAAACAATATTTAAATATTAAGGCGCAACATCAAGATGCGTTGCTCTTTTTTCGACTTGGTGATTTTTATGAGATGTTTTATGATGATGCAATTACTGCTTCTCGCGTCCTTGAAATCACGTTAACGAAACGTGATGCTAAAAAAGAAAATCCTATTCCTATGGCAGGTGTCCCATATCATTCTGCGGATAGTTATATAGAAACTTTAATACAAAATGGTTTTAAAGTGGCCATATGTGAACAAATGGAAGATCCAAGACAAGTCAAAGGCATGGTTAAAAGAGAAGTTGTACGAGTGATTACACCAGGTACAGTGATGGAAAAAGGTGGCGTGGAGGATACACGTAACAACTATATTTTAAGCTTTATCCATAATGAAGATGGCTATGGGCTCAGTTATTGTGATGTTTCGACTGGTGAGTTAAAAGTGACACACTTTGAAGATGAAAGCACACTTGTAAATGAAGTGACGACCATTCAACCTAACGAAATTGTTGTCACACAACCGTTATCAGAGACACTTAAACGTCAATTTAGCATGATTACAGAAACAGTTACAGTTGTTGAACGTATTTCGGATACGCATTATGCCGTTAATCAGTTGTCCGATCCAAGCATGTTTCAGGCAGTGCAGGTGTTATTAGATTATATATTTGATACGCAAAAAAGAGATATGTCGCATATTGAGAATGTGATTGAATACCAAGCGTTAGATTATATGAAAATGGATTTTTATGCTAAAAGAAATCTCGAATTAACTGAAAGTATTCGACTTAAATCAAAAAAAGGCACATTGCTTTGGCTAATGGATAAGACCAAAACACCTATGGGGGCAAGACGGTTGAAACAATGGATTGATCGCCCCCTTATTCAACGAAATGAAATAACAAAGCGCCATGATGCCGTCGATCAATTTTTACAATATTTTATCGAGAGAGACACTTTGCGCAACTATTTAACAGAAGTTTACGATATCGAACGATTAGTCGGTCGAGTAAGTTTTGGAAATGTGAACGCAAAAGATTTAATACAACTCAAGCATTCAATTGCACAGATTCCTTCTATAAAAACACTCTTACAAACCATTGAACATGAAGCAATCGCACATTTTAATGCGTTAGAACCCTTAGATGACCTTTTACAATTGTTAGAGGATAGTTTAGTGAATGAACCTCCACTATCTGTCAAAGAAGGTGGCCTTTTTAAATCAGGATTTAACGAAGAATTAGATCAATATTTAGATGCTTCAAAAAATGGAAAACAGTGGTTAGCTGAATTACAAGCGAAAGAACGTGAGCGAACGGGGATTAAATCTTTGAAAATAAGCTTTAATAAAGTGTTTGGTTACTATATTGAAATTACACGTGCCAATTTGACGCAATTTGATCCAGCTGAATTTGGCTATGAACGAAAACAAACATTATCCAATGCTGAAAGATTTATTACGGATGAATTAAAAGAAAAAGAAGCTGTGATTTTGGGTGCTCAAGATAAAGCAATAGAGCTCGAATATCAATTGTTCGTAGCGCTTCGTGAAAAAGTAAAAACATATACAGAACGCTTGCAACAACAAGCTAAAATTATATCTGAAATTGATTGCTTGCAAAGTTTTGCAGAGATAGCGCAACAATATAATTATGTCCGACCACAATTCAGCACAGACAAAACATTAGTATTAAAAGATTCACGTCATCCTGTTGTTGAGCGTGTGATGGATTATAATGATTATGTACCAAATGATTGTGAATTAAATCAATCACAATTTATCTACTTAATTACAGGACCTAATATGTCAGGTAAATCAACATACATGCGTCAAGTGGCGATTATAAGTATTATGGCACAAATGGGGGCTTTTGTACCTTGTGAATCTGCTGTACTCCCTATTTTCGATCAGATTTTCACAAGAATTGGTGCTGCAGATGATCTTGTATCTGGGAAAAGCACGTTCATGGTTGAAATGTTAGAGGCACAAAAAGCACTCAAATATGCCACACCAGATAGCTTAATTATATTTGATGAAATCGGTAGAGGTACTTCAACTTATGACGGTCTTGCGTTAGCTCAAGCTATGATTGAATATGTTGCGGAAACATCTCAAGCGAAAACTTTATTTTCAACGCACTATCATGAACTGACAGAATTGGAACAAGCACTTCCAAGCTTAAAGAATGTGCATGTCGCTGCAGATGAATATCAAGGTGAGCTTATCTTCTTGCACAAAGTTAAAGATGGGGCTGTTGCTAATAGTTACGGCATTCAAGTTGCACAATTAGCCGAGTTACCTAAACAGGTGATTGACCGTGCGCAAGTCATTTTAGATGCATTTGAAGCGAAAGAACAAGCCGCGAATAACTCAGAAGCAAATGCTGAAAAAATGGCTGAATTCACAAACCACAGTCTTGAAACACCTAAACAAGCAACATCAGCGCAACATTCAGATACAAAGCCCCAATTCGAACAGCCTGTTTTCGATTTATTTGAATCAGAAACACAAAATAGTGAAGTTGAACTTGAAATTAAACAGATGAATTTATCACAAATGACCCCAATTGAAGCATTAGTTAAGCTAAGTGAACTTCAAAATAGATTACAGTAGAGGGTGAAATTGATGGGAAGAATAAAAACGCTACAAACGTCTTTAGCGAATAAAATTGCTGCAGGTGAAGTAGTGGAACGTCCGAGCTCTGTTGTGAAAGAATTATTAGAAAACAGTATCGATGCAGGTGCAACTGAAATTAATATTGAAGTTTTAGAGTCAGGTGTATCTTCTATTCGAGTTGTTGATAATGGTTCGGGTATATTAGCAGATGATTTGGGACTTGTATTTCATCGACATGCAACAAGTAAATTACAAGAAGATGATGATTTATTCCATATTAGAACATTAGGTTTCCGTGGCGAAGCACTCGCGAGTATTGCTTCAGTTGCAAAAGTCACATTACAAACGTCTACGGATGGTATTGATGGTTACGAAGTGTATGCTGAAGAAGGAGCCATACTGAAAGAAAAACCAGCTAAAGCGCGTAAAGGTACAGACATTCGTGTAGATTTACTATTTTATAACACGCCTGCAAGATTAAAATATATTAAAAGTCTTTACACGGAATTAGGAAAAATTACAGATATTGTGAATCGAATGGCGATGAGCCACCCACATATCCGTCTTTCGCTTAAAAATGATGGTAAGACCGTTCTCCAAACGAATGGCTCGGGACGTACAAACGAAGTGATGGCAGAAATATACGGAATGAAAGTGGCACGTGATTTAGTGCATATTGAAGGTGAAACAAGTGACTATCGTATTTCAGGTTACGTAGCAAAACCTGAGCACTCAAGAAGTAATCGGCATTATATGTCTATATTTATCAACGGTAGATATATTAAAAACTTTCTATTAAATAAAGCTGTTCAAGAAGGTTATCATACATTAATGATGATCGGTCGATATCCAATTGTTTATATTAATATTGAAATGGATCCCGTTTTAGTCGACGTGAATGTTCACCCTACGAAATTGGAAGTGCGATTATCTAAAGAGGATCAGTTATTTGATCTCATTGTGAATAAAATACGTGAGGCTTTTAAAGATAAGGTACTCATACCTCAAAATGATTTGAAACAAAAATACGCACCTAAAAAGGTTCTTGAACAATTTGAGCAACAAAAAATAGCTTTTGATCAGCAAGCGCACCAACATGAGAAGCATGAAACAACAACAGATAAAGACGACGTACAACCGTCGCAACCAGATTTCGAGGTTCAAGAGGAAGCGGATTACTTTTCAACTTCAAACGAACCGTCATCAGCCAATCATTCAATACATTCTGATGACAATTTTGAAGTGGAACAAAAAGCGATTTTAAATGAACTTGATCGTCATCAAGATGTGGCGCGTCCCTTGTTCACTGAGCCATCAACTCAAAGTCAAGATGATGCACGACCTCATAACAAACCTCAAAAACCTAAAAGACGTGTGCCTTATATGGAAGTTGTAGGACAAGTACATGGCACATATATTATTGCCCAAAATGATCAAGGCATGTATTTAATTGATCAACATGCTGCTCAAGAACGTATAAAATACGAGTATTTTAGAGATAAAATTGGAGAAGTGGAAAATGAAAACCAAAACCTGCTCATTCCAATTACATTTAACTTTTCAAAAGATGAACAGTTAATTATTGAGCAATATCGTGATACATTAAAAGAGGCAGGCATCTTTTTAGAACCTTTTGGTGGATATGATTATATTGTGAATAGTTATCCGGTTTGGTTCCCAAGTGAGCAAGTTGAAGAAATCATTAAAGATATTATCGAATATGTGATTCAACACAAGAAGATTGATATTGCAAAGTTTAGAGAAGAAGCTGCGATAATGATGAGTTGTAAAAAATCGATTAAAGCCAATCATTATTTAAAAATAAATGAGATGGCAGATTTAATCCAACAATTAGGGGAAATGGAAGATCCATTTACATGCCCGCATGGAAGACCTGTGATTATCAACTTTAGTAATTATGAATTAGAGCGTCTGTTTAAGAGAATTCAATAATACGATGAAGAGGGAGAATGTTATGAAAAAACATATTTTACCAGCAATTCGTTCGATGAGAGATTTAGAAAGATTGTTTAAAACAGATTATAAAAAATGTGTCATACTTGATACGCATATTGGTCATTTGAAAGGCATGACGCAATTAATTAAAGAGCATGAACTACAACCTTTTATGCACATCGATCTCATTAAAGGGATGAGTCATGATGAGTTTGCTTGTGAATATATTATTCAAACTTATAAACCTAAAGGGATTGTATCAACTAAAACTAAAGTGATTAAAAAGGCAAAAGCGCTTGGTGTCGTTACGATTTTTAGAGTATTTGTTATTGATAGTCACGCTTTACAGAGAAGTATCGATCTCATTCAACGTATCGAGCCAGATTATGTTGAAGTCTTACCCGGTATCGCAGATAAAGTGATACAAGAAATACACGAGAAAACAGGTACAACGGTAATAGCGGGAGGTTTGATTAACACAGAGGAAGAAGTTGAAAACGCCATTAATAGTGGTGCTGCCTATGTGACAACAAGTGACGCATCATTATGGTAAGTAAAAAATAAAGGGGATTTAAATGATGAAAAAACCAGAGAAGTTACAAAAAGGGGATACAATTGCGATTGTTTCCCCGTCTTCTGGCCTTGCTGGTGAGCCGAATATTCAATGGCGTACACAACAAGGTATAGAGAATATCAAAAATTTAGGTTATCACGTTAAAGTTATGGAACAAGCGCTTAACACGATTGAATGGAACTATAATCATCCAAAAGAACGTGCAGAGACACTGACATTGGCGTTTAAAGATCCAGAAGTAAAAGCTATACTTTGTACAATTGGGGGTAAAGAATCAGCAAGAATTATCCCATACTTAGATGATGAAATCATTCAAGCGCATCCTAAGATTTTTATAGGTTACTCAGATATCACACCACTTCATTTGCATTTAAACCAATTAGGAATCGTTAGCTTTTATGGTCCAGCGCTGCTCACGGACTTTGCAGAAAATGTAGCGCTTGATGACTTTACACTTGATCATATGTTTGATGTCGTTTCTAAAGCGGAGCCATTTGGAAAGTTGATCACATCGGATTATGTGCGGATTTTTGGTTTGAGATGGGATGAAGAAAATAAAAATATCGCGCGTGAAACAAAGAAAAATGAAAGTTACATATTAGTAAACGGCGAGGGTAACGTTTCTGGAGAACTTATCGGCGGTTGTTTTGAATCATTAGACCACCTCAGAGGTTCACAGTATTTTCCAAAACTTGAACAGTTTGACGGCAAAATTTTGTTTTTAGAAAACTCTGAAGTTAATATTGAACCGTGGGCTTTTGAAGATACTTTTCGTTCATTTGGATATATAGGCATTTTTGATCGTATTAAAGGGATTATATTGGGACGTCCTCAAAATGGAATATATCAAAATGAATATCACCAAATTATTCAAAGCATTTTAAAAGAGTTTAAGCAAGAGGATTTACCGGTCATCGGTAACGCTAGTTTTGGTCACAATGAACCTAAATGTACGATTCCATATGGTGTAAAAGCATCAATAAGTACATCTCCTTTAACATTTAGTATTGATGAAGCGGCTGTAAGTGAAAAAGAGGCACGTAAGAAACGTCAAAAAGAGTAATAATGATCAGGCGCTCAATATTCGTTTGATAGCAGTTTTTAAAACATTTTATCTTTAAAGTGATGGTTATTTAGATTTAAAAAAAACAATTAAATAGATAGTTAATTCATTTTCACTAAAATTAAATTTTCATTTATTTATGAAAGCGTTTAAAATAAGGGTTGACAACGCTTACATCAAACTGTAATATTAAGTCAAGTTGATAAATTATGAGAGACTGAGAGACTTCTGTTGGCGTATTTTTATTATGCGAAAGGAAGTCTCTTTTTCAATAAAGGGAGGAAAAAGCATGAATGTTTATTTAGCTGAATTTTTCGGTACTGCATTACTTCTACTCATGGGTGGTGGTGTATGTGCCAACGTCAATTTGAAAAAAACGAACGGTAATGGTGCCGACTGGATTGTCATTGCTATTGGATGGGGACTTGGTGTGACGCTAGGTGTCTATGCCGTTGGTCAATTTTCAAATGCACATCTTAACCCAGCAGTGACACTTGCATTTGCAATGAATGGTGATTTCCCATGGTCACAAGTGCCTGGATACATCATTGCGCAAATGCTAGGGGGTATTTTAGGTGGTGTATTGACATGGTTAATGTATTTACCACATTGGCGTGCAACTGAAGATAAAGCAACAAAATTAGGCGTCTTTTCAACTGCGCCAGCGCTTAAAAACTATACTGCAAACTTTATTTCAGAGATTATAGGTACTGCAGTTTTAACTTCAGGTCTTTTATTCATCGGGGCAAATAAGTTCTCTGAAGGATTAAATCCATTAATCGTTGGTGCTTTGATTGTAGCGATTGGTGTCAGCTTAGGTGGTACAACAGGATATGCAATTAATCCTGCTCGTGACTTAGGGCCACGTATCGCGCATGCTATTTTACCAATCCATGGCAAAGGTGGCAGTGGTTGGGGTTATGCGATTGTACCTGTATTAGGACCAATGGTTGGTGGTATGTTAGGTACGGTTGTATATCGCTTGATTTTTAAAGGCGCATTTGATGTTTGGACAATTGTAACGATTATCGTATTAGTTTTAACATTATTACTTGGTGTGGCATTAAATAAAAAATTGCCACAGGATGAGATTGCTAAAATATAATTCATATTACTGTTTTTGTCATAAGTATGAATGTTAAAGTAAGGCATGCAAAACTTTACAATACGTTGTGATCATAGAGGCATTAATAACATGGTGATGACGTATTGTTGTTTTTTAGTGCCTATGAGCTGTATTTGACATCTTATAACAGCATTTTAGGTTATAATAACCTTATCGTAATACTTTACAAGTTAATATCAGTGAAGAGTTGAGAGGAGACTATGTTATGGGAAACTATATCTTATCGATTGATCAGGGGACAACAAGTTCTAGAGCAATCTTATTTAACGAAAATGGGGAAATCGCAGGCGTAGCACAGCGTGAGTTTAAACAACATTTTCCTAAAGGCGGATGGGTAGAGCATGATGCCAACGAAATTTGGACATCAGTTTTATCAGTGATGGCATCTGTTTTAAACGAAAATAATGTATCGGCATCACAAATTAAAGGGATTGGTATCACAAACCAACGTGAAACAACTGTCGTTTGGGATAAAAACACAGGCCGTCCAATCTACAATGCGATTGTTTGGCAGTCACGTCAAACACAACATATTTGTGATGAATTAAAGAACGCTGGTCATGAAGAAACGTTTAGAAACAAAACTGGTTTATTATTAGACCCTTATTTTTCAGGAACTAAAGTCAAATGGATACTTGATAAAGTTGAAGGTGCACGTGAAAAAGCTGAAAAAGGCGATGTTTTGTTCGGAACAATTGATTCATGGTTAGTTTGGAAACTTTCTGGTGGTAGAACGCATGTAACAGACTATTCCAATGCAAGTCGTACATTAATGTATAACATCCATGATTTACAATGGGATGACGAATTGCTTGAAATTTTAGATGTACCAAAAGCAATGTTACCTGAAGTAAAACCATCAAGTGAAGTGTATTGCGAAACAATTGATTATCACTTTTTTGGTCAAAAAGTACCGATTGCTGGTATTGCGGGTGACCAACAGGCTGCTCTATTCGGACAAGCATGTTTCGAACGCGGTGATGTGAAAAACACTTACGGCACAGGTGGTTTCATGCTTATGAATACAGGTGAGGAAGCAGTTGTATCTGATAATGGATTGTTAACAACGATTGCTTATGGAATTGATGGTAAAGTTAATTACGCATTAGAAGGTTCAATTTTCGTATCAGGTTCAGCCATTCAATGGTTAAGAGATGGTCTCCGAATGATTAACTCTGCTCCTCAATCAGAAGATTATGCTAAACGTGTTGATTCTACAGAAGGTGTCTATGTTGTACCTGCATTTGTAGGTTTAGGTACACCTTATTGGGATTCTGAAGCACGTGGTGCCATTTTTGGAATTACGAGAGGTACAGAAAAAGAGCATTTCATTAGAGCTACTTTAGAGTCTTTATGTTACCAAACACGTGACGTAATAGAAGCGATGGCACAAGACTCCGGCATTGATGTTAACAATTTACGTGTTGATGGTGGCGCAGTTAAAAATAACTTCTTAATGCAGTTCCAAGCAGATTTAGTAAATATCAATGTTGAACGACCAGAAATAAATGAAACAACTGCACTAGGTGCAGCATACTTAGCTGGTATTGCTACAGGATTCTGGAAAGATAAATCAGAAATTAGTCGTCAATGGAAACTCGAAAAATCCTTTGAACCAGCGATGGATGAAAAAGAAAGCAGTCGTTTATATAAAGGCTGGAAAAAAGCAGTTGAAGCCACTCAAGTTTTCAAATTAGACGAAGAATAAGTGGTGTGATATACTGTAGTTAAGTTAATAGCATCATACGAGATTGTGAGAGACGTCGTTCGTACAACTTTATTTAAGCTGTGGGAGAAGTCTCTCTTTTTTTATGATATTAGGAGGCGGAATATATGAGTTTATCAACTTTTAAACGTGATTCAGTAAAGAACAAAATGAAAAATGAGGAATATGATTTAGTTGTTGTCGGTGGGGGTATCACTGGCGCAGGTATCGCATTAGATGCAAGTGCAAGAGGTATGAAAGTCGCTTTAGTTGAAATGCAAGACTTTGCACAAGGTACAAGCTCTCGTTCTACTAAATTGGTTCATGGTGGTTTACGTTACTTGAAACAATTCCAAGTCGGCGTTGTTGCTGAAACTGGTAAAGAACGTGCAATCGTTTACGAAAATGGTCCACATGTCACTACACCTGAGTGGATGTTATTACCAATGCATAAAGGTGGTACATTTGGTAAGTTTTCAACTTCAATCGGTTTAGGTATGTATGATCGCCTTGCTGGTGTTAAAAAATCAGAACGAAAAAAAATGTTAACTGTACAAGAAACTACTGACAAAGAACCATTAGTTAAACAAGACGGCCTTAAAGGTGGCGGTTACTACGTTGAATACCGTACAGATGACGCCCGTTTAACAATCGAAGTGATGAAAAAGGCAGCTGAGCAAGGTGCAGATATTTTAAACTATGCGAAAGTAAACAACTTCTTATATGATAACAATGAAAAAGTAAATGGTGTAACAGTGATCGATCGCTTAGCGAATGATACTTTTAAAATTAAAGGTAAAAAAGTCGTTAATGCAACAGGTCCATGGGTAGATGAAGTACGTAGCGCAGACTACTCTAAAAACAACAAACAATTGCGTTTAACAAAAGGTGTGCACGTTGTTATCGATCAATCAAAATTCCCATTACGTCAAGCCGTTTATTTTGATACAGAAAAAGACGGTCGTATGATTTTTGCTATTCCTCGTGAAGGCAAAGCTTATGTTGGTACAACTGATACATTCTATGATAATGAAAAATCAACACCACTTGTTAACCAAGAAGATAGAGATTATTTAATTGATGCCATTAATTATATGTTCCCGACTGTTCAAATTAAAGATGAAGATATCGAGTCTACATGGGCAGGTATTCGTCCGTTAATTTTAGAAGAAGGTAAAGACCCTTCTGAAATTTCACGAAAAGACGAAGTTTGGGAAGGTAAATCAGGATTATTAACAATCGCTGGTGGTAAATTAACAGGTTACCGTCATATGGCATTAGAAATTGTAAACTTAGTTGAAAAACGATTAAAACAAGAATATAAATTGAAATTCAATAAAGTTGATACAAAATACATTCCAATTTCTGGTGGGGATGTTGGTGGTAGTGCAAACTTCCATAAATTCGTTGAAGAAAAAGTACAAGCTGCGAAAGCATTCAATTTAGATGAAAAATTAGCACGTCACTTAGCTTCAAAATATGGTTCTAACGTTGATGATTTATTTGCGATTGCGCAAGCTGCACAACATCAAACAACAGGTTTACCATTAGAATTATATGTAGAACTTGTATACAGCGTTCAAAATGAATTAGTTGTAAAACCAACAGACTTCCTTGTACGTCGTACGGGTGCATTATACTTTGATATTAATCGTGTATTAGAATATAAAGATATTGTTGTCGATGTGTTAGCTGACTTATTAGGTTACGATGCAAATACTAAAGCAACTTACCATGCTGAATTAGATAAAGCGATCCAAGAAGCAAGACATGGTCAACACCAACCTGCTGAAAAATAAGACATTAGTAAGCAATTTATGAGATATGAAGTAACACAAGTTGTTTTTAGCTTGTGTTACTTTTTATTTTTATCATCAAATAAATCAGTGATTTCCACTTTATCCGCGTATTTCACCTTATCCAAACAAGCACCTATTTTATACATTTTGTAGACGATGATTTTGAAGAAGTTAAAATTTTCACTTGATAGTTTTTTGTGACAAGTGAAAGGTATCCTCAATTTATAGTATGCAGTTTAATTTTAATTCGTGTGTGTTTATTCCGATGTTGTGGTAAAGTTGAATTAAGTGAAGAGATGCGGAAAGGTGGATAACAATGGTTAAATCAGAAGCTATGAAAATAGCAGTTACAGACGGCACAATATTAGAAGTAAAAGTAGATCGAACGGATTGTGAGGCCGTTGGTGTTGTGCATATTTTCCACGGAATGGCAGAACATTTAGAAAGGTACAATGCGCTTGTTGAAAAATTAAACCAGCAAGGCTATCATGTGATTCGACATAACCATAGAGGTCATGGTATTGATATTGATAGTGAAAGAGGCCATTATGATTCAATGATACAAGTGGTTAAAGATGCACATGAAGTACAAACGACATTGAAAGCACAATTTGATGATACGTTACCTTTGATTGTACTTGGTCATTCAATGGGTTCAATTATTGCACGTCAGTATGTGCAAATCTACCCTAATGACTGTCAAGGACTCATATTAAGTGGTACAGGCTTGTTTCCATCATTTTATAGATTCACTATTGTACCATTATTAAAATGTATTACATTAATTTGTGGTAAAAGACGCCGTATGAAGTGGCTCAACAATGTGATGACGAATAGCTTTAATAAAACATTTAAGCCACTGCGTACTGAAAGCGATTGGATTAGTTCAAATGAAAGTGAAGTGGATGCTTATATCGCAGATCCATATTCAGGCTTTCTCGTATCTAATCAATTGATTTATAGTGTTGTTAATACAATGATGCAAACAGCACGTATTAAAAACATTGAAAAGATGAATCCACAATTACCAATTTTGTTAGTTTCAGGAAAAGATGATCCGTTTGGTAATTTTGGAAATGCGATTAGAAACTTAGGAAAGTTATTAAAAAAAGGCGGTATTGAACATATCACTGTTCAACTATATAAAAACAAACGCCATGAAGTGTTGTTTGAAAATGATAATGAGACAGTTTGGAAGCATATGTTAGAATGGGTGAGTCGTCAAATTATTAAAAAACGAAAAGTAGGTGAACTCAGTGATAGGTAAGAAACCTTTCATTGTAGTAATCGTAGGTCCAACTGCGAGTGGTAAAACTGAATTAGGTGTGGAACTTGCGAAAGAAATTGATGGGGAAGTCATTAGTGGTGACTCAATGCAAGTTTATCGTGGTATGGACATTGGTACCGCAAAAGTGACAGAGTCTGAAATGCAAGGCATCCCGCATCACTTAATTAATATTTTAAATCCAGACCAAACATATTCTGCATATGATTTTCAGCAGCAGGCACGTGCACTCATTACGGATATCACAGCGCGAGGGAAAACACCTATCATTGTTGGAGGCACAGGTCTATATATTCAATCTGTAATATACGATTATCAATTTGATAAAGAAGAAGTTTCTCCAGAGGTTGCTGAGAAAGTTCAGCAAAAAATGGAAGAACTCAAATCATATTCAAATGAAGCGCTCCATGAATACTTAGGAACATTTGATCCTCAATCTTTTGCTGATATCCATCCGAACAATCGTCAAAGAGTAGAACGTGCGATTTCTTATTATTTAACTACAAAAAAAGTTTTAAGTAATCGAAAGAAAAGTACCCAATTGACTGAAAATTATGATACATTATTAATAGGGATAGAAATGTCGCGTGATACATTATATGTAAGAATAAATAAACGCGTAGACATAATGTTGTCTCATGGTTTATTGGATGAAGTGCAAGAACTTATTGAATTAGGTTATGAATCGTGTCAAAGTATGCAAGCTATCGGCTACAAAGAAATCATACCGGTAGTTCATAATGAAATAGAACTTAATGAAGCCGTGGATCAACTTAAACAGCATTCACGTAATTACGCAAAAAGGCAAATGACTTGGTTTAAAAACAAACTTAATGTTCATTGGTTAGATAGAGAGAAGATGTCACTTACTTCAATGTTATCTGAGCTCAAAACCCTAATAAATAAAAGGAGAAATGAACATGATTGAGAAACGCAACATTCAAGATGAGTACCTAGAAACTTTTAAAAACGAGGGTAAGGAACTCACAGTATTTTTAACGAATGGTTTCCAATTACGTGGTACAATTGTTGATTTTGACCAATATGTAATTGATATACTCTCTCAAGGACGTCACCATTTAATTTACAAACATGCGATTAGTACTTTCTTAGAAGGCACAAACTAATTTATTAATCCACAATGGCGGAGTGGGGATGCATGTTAAATGTGCAATCTGAAAGGTTGACCATATGATGACCATCTTTTCAATACGCAATCATATTGAATAGATGGGTGTATTTAGCATACATCTCTACTACCATCCTTGATTGATCTGTTCATTTTTAGGGTGTACTTCAATTTTAAATCATTAAATATAAAAACATCACCGCTTTCACTAGTAATATGAAAGGGTGATGTTTAATTTATAAAACATTTTCAATTTCTTTTGTAATACTTTCTGGTGTCTTTTGTGGTGAAAAGCGCTTAACCACATTTCCTTCGCGATCAACTAAGAACTTCGTGAAATTCCACTTAATTTTATCTCCAAATACACCTTTTTGTTGTGATTTGAGATAGTTGAAAAGTGGATGGGCATTTTCGCCGTTAACTTCAATTTTTTCATGCATTGGAAAAGTAACGCCATAGTTTAGTTGGCAGTTTGTCGCTGCTTCTTCCCCGCTACCCGGTTCTTGTTTTCCAAATTGATTACATGGGAAACCAAGAATCGTAAATCCTTTTTCATGATAAGTATCATACAACTTTTGTAAACCTTCAAATTGTGGTGTTAGACCACACTCACTTGCAGTATTTACAATCAATAAAACATCGCCTTTATACTCAGATAAAGGGTAATTTGTTCCATCGATTTTTGTGACTTCTATATCATATAAATGCATTGTCCTCACCTCTAATAAAAATATAACATAATTATTCAATATAGTCTTAATTGAAACACTATGTTAGAATACGTGATGATATGTTTAAAGAAAATGGTGATGTAATGCAAAAAAATGAACTCCATTCTACCAAAAAAGTTAAAGAAAAAGCACTTTTAATTGGTGTAGATGTTTACCAATCAGATTATGATTTTGACAGTACGATGAGAGAATTACATGCACTGGCGTATACATGTGATCTTGAGGTGAAAGGTGAAGTCACACAAAATAAAAATCAAGTGGATCATAAATATTATGTTGGTAAAGGAAAATTAGATGAGATACAAGCTTTTGTCGAATCCCAAGAAATAGATGTCCTTGTGGCTAATGACGAATTAACGACAGCACAATCTAAACATTTAAATGAATATTTAGGCATTAAGATTATTGACCGTACACAATTGATTCTTGAAATTTTCGCTTTGAGAGCGAAAAGTAAAGAAGGTAAATTACAAGTAGAATATGCACAACTTAATTATCTTTTGCCTCGCTTAATGGGACATGGAAAAAGTTTATCTCGCTTAGGTGGCGGTATAGGTACACGGGGACCGGGTGAGACAAAACTAGAAACTGATCGTCGTCATATACGTACACGTATGAATGAAATTAAACGTAAATTAAAAGAAGTCGAAGCACATCGTGCACGTTATCGTCATCAAAGAGAAGAGAACCAATCTTTCCAAGTTGCACTCATTGGTTATACGAACGCAGGAAAATCTTCGTGGTTTAACACGTTGACCCATGCAGAAACTTATGAGCGCGATTTACTATTTGCAACGCTAGATCCGAAATCACGACGTCTTAAAATTAATGATGGCTTCGAGTTGGTCATTTCAGACACAGTTGGTTTTATTCAAAAATTACCCACAACGTTAATTGAAGCTTTTAAATCTACACTAGAAGAAGCAAGCGGTGCAGATTTGTTAATCCATGTGGTGGATGCGAGCCATAAAGAATATAAAATTCAATATGATACTGTCAATGAAATTATTAAAGAGTTAGATATGGCTGAAATTCCGCAAGTGGTTATTTTTAACAAAAAGGACTTGCATGAAGGCATAGAGCCGATTGTGGAACAGCCCTCTGTTTTTGTATCCGCTAAAAATCACGATGACATTCAAGTAGTGAAAGACTTATTAATAGAAGCAATTCAGAATCAACTTCATTTTTATGAAAGACGCATAGAGAGTCATGAAGCTGATACGTTATATTACTTAAAACAACACACATTAGTTACGAAATTAGAATTTGACGAAACAACAAACGAGTATCTTATAGAAGGTTATAAAAAATAATAGAAAGAAGCAGAAAAATGAAGCAATTAGAACTATTGATTAATGAAGTAGAAACAATATTAACCCCATATTTTAAAGAAATTGAAGCACGTGCACTTGAAAATCAAGCACGTGTCCTTGATGCATTTCATCATGTAAAAATCACTGAATCAGATTTATTAGGGTCTACGGGATACGGCTATGATGATTTTGGTCGTGATCATTTAGAAGCGGTTTATGCGCATACTTTCAAGGCTGAAGATGCACTCGTGCGCCCACAGTTAATTTCAGGGACCCATGCGATTACTGTTGCTTTACAAAGTATGTTAAAGCCTGGAGACAGTTTAATGTATATAACAGGCAAACCGTATGACACATTGCTCGAAGTCATCGGTGAAAACGGAAATGGCGTTGAGAGTTTAAAAGAATATGGTATCCATTACCAAGAGGTTGATTTAAAAGAAGATCAAATTGATGTTGATCGTGTTTTACAAGCAATTAACGAAACAACAAAAGTGATTGCGATTCAACGTTCTAAAGGATATAGTCAAAGACCCTCTATAAGCGTTGATGAAATAGGTCGTGCGATTCAAAGTATAAAAAAAGAACACCCTCATATTATCGTTTTTGTCGATAATTGTTACGGAGAATTTATAGAAACCAAAGAGCCTATCGAAGTGGGTGCAGATTTAATCGCAGGCTCTTTAATTAAAAATCCAGGAGGAGGCCTCGCGAAAATTGGCGGCTATATTGCTGGACGACGAGACTTAGTAGAACGCTGTGGTTATAGATTAACTGCCCCTGGAATTGGGAAGGAAGCGGGTGCTTCATTATATGCATTACAAGAAATGTATCAAGGCTTTTTTATGAGTCCCCATGTTGTCAGTCAAAGTCTTAAAGGTGCGCTATTTACAAGTTTGTTATTAGAACGTCTCAATATGCGTACGACGCCTCGATATGATGTGCAGCGTACGGATTTAATTCAGACTGTGTCATTTGATACACCTGAACAGATGATTCAATTTTGTCAAAGTATTCAACATGCTTCACCTATTAATGCCCATTTTAGTCCGGAACCTAGTTATATGCCGGGGTATGAAGACGACGTGATAATGGCTGCTGGCACTTTTGTACAAGGCTCATCTATTGAATTGTCAGCAGATGGACCAATTCGTCCACCATACGAAGCTTATGTTCAAGGTGGCCTCACATACGAACACGTCAAAATCGCAGTCATTCGTGCTGTTAAAACATTAATGCAAAAAGGATTAATTGCCATTTAAAATGCAAAGTTTTACAATTTAAGTGAAATATGAAAATTTAACTGATTGTCTGACTTTTCTGATTACCTGATATGACAAGGCTTTGTGCTTTCATGTCAGGTTTTCTTACATATTTTTGAAATGCCTGAAATGATGTGCTATTGTTAATACAAGTTCAAAGTTAAGGAGATGCTGGATATGGACAACGATAGAATTCGACGTAACATGCCTGTATTTCCGATGAGTGTTGTCAGCCGTCTAACCGAATTAACTGCACGACAAATTCGTTATTATGAAACACATGAACTTGTAAAACCTTCACGAACTGAAGGCAATAAGCGTTTGTTTTCATTGAATGATTTGGAAACTTTACTTTCAATTAAGCATCTTTTAGAAAAAGGCTTTAATATGAAAGGAATTAAACAAATCATGTTGTCAGAAAGTACATACGCGCTAAACGAAGAGGAAGAACGGTTAAGAAAGCAAATGCTAGTGGATACGACACAAAAGCCACAGCGCGAGTCGATACCACTTAACCGTGGAGACTTATCACGATTTTTTAAATAATTAAAATTGGAGGACAATTATCCATGCCGAAACAAAATTTCACTAAAGATGACATCCGACGCTTTGCAGAAGAAGAAAACGTACGTTACTTACGTTTACAATTTACTGATATTTTAGGGACCATTAAAAATGTTGAAGTACCCGTGAGTCAATTAGAGAAAGTTTTAGATAATGAAATGATGTTTGACGGATCTTCAATCGAGGGGTTTGTTCGAATTGAAGAGTCAGATATGTATTTATATCCTGATTTAAACACTTGGGTGATTTTTCCATGGACAGCAGGACAAGGAAAAGTTGCACGTTTAATCTGTGATGTTTATACAACTGATCATCAACCATTTGCAGGGGATCCTCGTAATAATTTAAAACGTGTATTAAAAGAAATGGAAAAACTTGGATTTACAGATTTCAACCTAGGGCCTGAACCAGAATTTTTCTTATTCAAGTTAGATGAAAAAGGTGAGCCAACAATGGAATTAAATGACCATGGGGGTTACTTTGACTTAGCACCAACAGACCTTGGTGAAAACTGTCGTCGTGATATCGTACTTGAATTAGAAGACATGGGCTTTGATATTGAAGCTTCGCACCATGAAGTTGCACCAGGACAACATGAAATTGACTTTAAATATGCAGATGCAGTAACAGCTTGTGATAATATCCAAACATTTAAATTAGTTGTTAAAACAATTGCACGTAAACATAATTTACATGCAACATTTATGCCAAAACCATTATTTGGTGTGAACGGAAGTGGTATGCACTTTAACGTTTCATTATTTAAAGGAAAAGAAAATGCTTTTTATGATGAAAGCAGAGATATGCAATTAACTGAAGACGCTTGTCATTTTATTGCAGGTGTTTTGAAAAACGCACGCGGATTTACTGCAGTGTGTAACCCATTGGTTAACTCTTACAAACGTTTAGTACCGGGTTACGAAGCGCCGAGTTACATTGCATGGAGTGGTAAAAACCGTTCACCGTTAATCCGTGTCCCAAGCTCTCGTGGATTATCTACACGTATTGAAATTCGATCAGTAGATCCATCCGCAAACCCATATATGGCATTAGCAACAATTTTACAAGCTGGCTTAGACGGTATTAAAAACAAATTAACAGTTCCAGAGCCTGTAAATCAAAACATTTATGAAATGAATCGTGAAGAGCGCGAAGCTGTCGGTATCGAAGACTTACCTTCAACTTTATACACGGCATTAAAAGCAATGCGTGAAAATCCAATTGTAAAAGACGCATTAGGAGATCACATTTATAATCAATTTATTAACTCTAAATCTATTGAATGGGACTACTATCGCACGCAAGTGTCTGAATGGGAAGTCGAGCAATATATGAAGCAGTATTAATAGAGTGGTGCTGGCATAGAATCATTCTTTAACGTATAAAAAGTAAAAAATAATAGGGTAGATAAGCTACCCTATTATTTTTGGTCATGATCCATAAGTAATTTAATAACTTGATTGTTTTGAGCAATTTGGGTTGAAATTTGCATTTACTTTTTCATATAGAAATTTTAAGCAATTTGTTTTTTTCGTGTTAGAAGTTAGTTAACTCAAAGCGTGGTAAAAATTATCAAAATTTGTTCTCTTTTGAAAACTTCTAATATTATGTTACATGAATTAGGATTACTTTGTATTTTAAATATTCCTTCCTTTTTTATATTAATTTCCACAACGCTGATGCCAAATAATAGATACTGACTCGTAAATTACTCTTATTTGATATCTGATTTTTTTATATTCCATTTGCCTTTTACATGATTTAAATCAGGCATAGCATTAAGTTCTAAGGTATAAATTTCCGAATCAGGTACATCATAATAAATATATCCATTAGCTGTATTATCTTTGTTCAGTTGATGAGAAAAATCAGCATTAGTATCATCTGTACCATACCACTCTTTAAAATTTTCTCCATTGACTTTAATTGAAAAGTCACTGCTATCAACTAATACTTGCTCATCGTTCTCATTTTTAAAACTCAAGTTTACTTTTAAAGCAACACCGTTGTCAGGTTCTGAAGCATATTCGCTTGAAGTATCTGCGTATTCTACACTTTCCAAAGTATAAGTTACTCCATCTCCTTTAATAGAATCACCAACTTTGTATGTTTTCTTTGCAATGTCTTTTCTTTGCTGTTGTTCTTTTTGTGTCCCATTTAATATATCTATCCCAATTGGAAGGGGTGAGATAAAAAAGATGTTTATTCTTAATAACATAGACTGTATAGCTGTTGGACTTCTGCCTTCTTTTTTATTCATTACGAATGTATTGAATATTAAATATACAACAGAAAATAAAAATGTAAGCACAAAAAAGAAATTATAAAAAGTGACACGATACTGCCTACACTAGGTGATATTTTTGCTATTTTATCAGCTAAAGAATAGATAGATGCCAAAATAGTTAAAGTGACACCGAAAGTAAATATTAATCCAAAGTAGAAGTTGCGCCTTTCTACGAACAGTAATTTTAGTAATATCAATAAAGTATCCTCATTCGTAACAGCTTCATATATACCTTTGCCATTAATCGTGATATTCCAATTATTTTAATAACTCTTTTTTTAATTCAAACGTAATAACGTTACTCAATTGTTAAAGTAGAACGTAATAAATTTCGACGCTCTGAATTTTAGCGTGATCATGATTAAGATTTTTCAATATAGTGTGCCCTCAAAGCGGGTTAAGTTAGGTATTCATTTTTAGCATTGTAACTATTTATATTCTAACAAAACATTTGTAAGTATTAAAAAATATCATAAATAATAAATTTATAAAACTTAACTTGTTGTCTGGCATTAAAACGAATGAGGCGTTTTTACTTATGCAATAATGCCAATATACTCTTTTTCAGAATACGTTTTGAAGGTGAGTAAATAGTAAAGGTGATTAATACGTCTTTCTATCTATAAGGTGGTAGTAGACATTAAAATGAATTAAAAAATTATTAATATCATATTGTCAGTATAATGTAAACGCTTTATAATAATGAACAGGTCTACAAAAATTATTGTATAAAACCATTGTATCATTATTATTGGCAGCGATTAATCATTGTTTTTAATTTAATTTTTATAAGTGTGGATAATGTCGAATTACGATTGATAGGGTGTATTATCGAATCTAATACGCAATTTATTAATTGCTATGATTTTGTACAATAATAATGCAAGTGATACCAAAGTTTTGTAGATTTAATTTTCAAATTTAGTAAAGGGGATAATTATGACGAATATTTTCGCACATAGAGGATTGTCGAGTAAAGCACCTGAAAATACTTTTGCAGCATTTGATTTAGCTTGTAAAGTTGAAGGGGTGAAATGGCTTGAACTCGATGTCGCTATCACTAAGGATGAAGTTTTAATTATATTTCATGATGATGACTTAGATCGAACAACGAATACATATGGAGAAGTGAGTGAAACGCGTTATGAAGCAATTCAGAATGCATCAGCTGGGGCTTGGTTTCATCCAGAGTTTGCAAATGAACGTATTTTAACATTTGAGCAGCTTATAGCATTTGCAAATCGTTATAAAATAAATCTTAATATCGAGCTTAAAGGGGTTACAGGTCCAAACGGTACCTATTTAAGTGAACGCATGTTGCAATTAATGAAGACACAAATTGAGAAATTAGATGACGCGCTAGAAGTATTAATTTCTAGTTTTAACTTTAGTTTGCTCAAATTAGCAGAACAATATATACCACAATATAAGCGTGCGGTTTTATTTGAAAAATGTGCGTTTTATAATGATTGGCGTACACTAGTAGATTATTGTGGCTCGTCTATTGTCCATTTAGAAGATATTAACTTAACACGAGAACTCGTTTCAGAAATTAAAAATTCTGGTTATACATTGAATGTATGGACAGTAAATGATAAAGATCGTGCAAATACACTGATCAATTGGGGTGTAGACGGCATATTTACAGATTATGCTGATGATCTTATTCATTTACAGCAACAATAGATTTTACAACAAAGTGGAAGGGGTACGTCATATGAAACGTATTATGGACAAATTGAACTTTAAAGATAGACAGACGCTTATTGGATTTTTAACTGTTGTGACAGCAGGGCAGTTGATTTACTCAAGTTTCGAAGCATTCAAAGGGACATTTTATAATTTATTACTCGATGTCTTACAAGTAAGTAATGCAGAGCTAGGAGCGATATTTGGTCTCATTGGTATTTCTATATTCTTTTACATTCCTGCGGGTTGGATTAATAACCGTTTTTCGGTGAAATCTATTTTAATTGTTGGATTGGTAATTCGCTTTATAACCATTTCAGTGATCATTTTCTTCAGCCCTACTTTTCAAATGTTAAAAGTAATTGCGATTATTTGGGGTATTGTGGACTCATTTTTTTGGCCAGCTGTACTTAACGGTGTTATGTTATTCACGAACCAAAGTAATCGAGGTATGGGTTTTGGATTATTAGAATCGATTCGACGTGCTGAAGAAATGATTATGAATTTAATTATTGTTGGAATCATGTCTTTAATCAGTGGGATTGTTGTATTTAAAGGAGGCATGCTCGCATATAATTTATTGATTATTCCTTTAATTCTATTAATTATCAAATACGTGCCAAAAAATGGAATTGCTGCAATTGATGAAGAAAAAACAGAAGAGATGCATCTTAATAAATCAGCTGAAGCACTTAAAGGTTTATTCTATGTACTGTTACAGCCTAAAGTATGGTTGGCATCAATGAGTGCGATGTCGATTTATTGGGGTTATATCATTTTAATTTATAGCGTGCCGTATTTACAAAAAACTTATGAACTTTCAACAACACAAACTGCACTTTTCGGAATCTTTAATACAGGACTTATGGGCGTCATTATGGGTGTTTCTGCTGGTTTAATATCAGACTATGTATTTAAGTCATCTTCGAAAATGATTTTCTCAGCGCTTATTTTATCATCATTCGTTTTACTAGGTGTTGTATTTATCGAAGGAAATCTCTTTATCAGCATGGCACTTTTAATTGTATTTTCAGTGTCAACGTTTTTAGCTAAAAGTGTAATATTAGCGCCTATTGCTGAGTTTGATATTCCTAAAAAATATGCTGGATCAGCAATGAGTGTAGGTTCGTTCGCAGCATATGCGCCTATTTTCTGGGTTTATACGATGAATGGTAAGCTCCTTGATGCGCATCAAGATAATGTTGTTACAGCATATCGTATGATATTTGAAATTGGCATTATCGTCTCATTTTTAGGCAGTTTATGTACTTTACTGTTACTCTTTTTAAACCGCAAATCTCCTGCATAGATTTTAATGATGACAGAAGAGAAGTGGCGAGAATTTAAAATAATAGATTGAAAATAAAAGCAGTTGTGTTAGATATTAAATCTTTCACAACTGCTTTTAATGTATAAATAAATAAACTAAAGCTAGTTATTTTTTGACGTGATAATAATTTTATATAACTTTTTGATAAGCTAAAAATTAGGATACTAAGTTAGCGTTCACAAGCAAAATTATCGTTATCCCTGTCTAATTTTGGTTGATATGCAGGATGTCCTTGAGGAACGCCGTTTGGATAAACCGCACGTAACTGTTTACAATTGGCAAATGATTGAGTGCTTTGAGCTGGTTCTGTTTGTGATTGTTGAGGTGCAGGTTGTGCTGTGTTGTCATTTTTAGCAGGTGCTGGTGTTGTAGTAGGTTGCTCATGACTTTCTTCCTCAAAAGCAGAAGTCAAACTCCATATGCCTAACTTATCTTCTCTTGCTTTTTCTTGAGAAGCTTCTAACTCAGATAAATATCTTGTATTCGGCGGATAGACATAAGCGACTCTCGCTAAGCCTTCTTTAACTAAAATATCGTTTAACATTTTTCCATCAACATAAATATATGCCAAATATCTTTGGTACTTATCTTGTTTTTGACCTACATCAAATTCTACTTCAATCTTTTTGGCATTTCTAAGTAGTTCAGCTGTCCGATCAGAAGCTTCTTGACCAAATGGCTGTTTGCCTAAACGAGGGTGCTTCGTTTCAGGTGTATCAATAAGTAGGAATCTAAATGTTTCAGTTTTATTATTGTAAACGAATTTCGCGGTATCACCATCTACCGCTGCACTTAACTTAACAGGTATGCGGTCTGTAGTTCCTGGCTCGTATGATTCCTTATCTTCTTTTTCTTTTTTTGCTTCATTTTTTTCATCTTTGTGTTTAGAAGTTTGTTTTTTGTGTTCTTCCTTATTCGCATGTTCTTGAGTTGTTTCTTGCTTTGTTGAATGGGAATCTTGTGGTTGTTTATTATTTTGAAAATTAATCATAAATATGATTAAGACTACGACTGTAATGATAATTTTAATCCACTTACCCCAAGACTGATATTTCCACATTAAAAAAAGACCTACTGGAAAAACAAAAATAAGCATTAAAATTGTAAACCATTGCGTTTGATACCACTGACGTTGTTTCATCTGGTTGACTCCTTCTACTATAATCTTATTCTAGTATCTAAATTTTGAATTCATGCTGGGTTAAACCTTCTTATGATGTGTCATTAAAAAGGAGTAAACATCACTTTAATTCATCTATCAACCGGTTAATCTAAGGTTAGAAAACTATTCAAAAGATGATAAATGTAAGCCGATGTCATACAGTTACAAATCAAATTTTATAAATATGAACTGAAATCATCACGAATTATTATTTTTAGATACTAATGAACAGCACAATTATAGCATTAAAATCAATAGTGATAAATATAATTAAAGATTTAAATATAAATATGTCGAAAACATTTATGTGATTTAAAAGATTTTGCTCAAATAAGGAATAAATGAGTGGAATTTTAAGCTGTTTTAGTATAAAGATATGCACATATATGCGTAAAATTTGTATAAAGCTTTAATATAAAAATAAGCCTAAATTAAGATTTTGATTCAATAGCTTACGAAGAATGACACGATATCAAGTGTACAAAAGCAGTTTAAGCCATTATGTAGTTATAAAACAATTATGTGTTATAAAATTAAATTTTAAAATAAAGTTAATTTAAAGTTATAATAAATTGAAGTAAGCCATTAATTTGTATAAAGGGGATGACAATATGAAGAAAAAATCAAATACATTAACAATCATTAACATCGAAGTGAATATAATATCGACAGGACTTATTTTACGTTCACACCTGAAAAGAAAATCGTAAACATAAAAAGGGAAATACGATTAATCTTAATTCGATTTCATCGTATTTCCTTTAATGAATAAGATGAGCAAAAAGAAGCAGATACCAAGCTCTTGTAAGTGATATCATCACTTTATCCTGTTTGCTTTGCTTTTACCGCCAGAAAAAAGTGAATAAAGCGATGATTGTCGTTAAAATCGTACCAATCACTGTTAAAGTAACAGCGATTCGGTTAATAATTTTGTCTCGATCTTTTATTCTTTCACCTCTAAGAATTTCTTTCTCTATTTGAAAAATGAGTTTCATCTTATCTTCTAAGTGCATCGGTAACGCATGTAAGTGTCTTTCTAAATCATCAAATCTATGATTAATTCTTTTTTCTAATTGTTCTAATTCATTTTTGTTTAACTCTCCCATTTTTTCTCTCCTAGTTGAAATAATTCTTAATGATACGAAGCTCAAAACTGAATTGCTGTTACGAACGAAGTGTCAAAAGGTAAGTTGAGAATGAGAAACTATCAAAAAATAAAGCACAACTTTAGTTTATTTTAGAAACAAAAATATGAGGTAAACAAGTTTCAGAGTGTAAAATTATCCACTTGTTTATAAGTCGTAATATACCAAAAAATACATTTATTATCAAATCTTTATTAAATCTCAAAAACAGTATTTATTTTCTTGATTTGATATATCATCACTTAGCATTTTAATCACAGCAATTAGTTGTAATAGATTTCTTTACATAGATAGCTTTATTTTGGCCGTATTTCTTTTATTAATGACGTAGAGCATTAAACAGATTTATAAATGTACATAAATAAAATTATATTATAAAAATTTTTAAAATTAATATATCTTATTTTTTAATCGATATCCAATCAGATATTCTTCTGTTTATTGGTTGTACAATAGTTCCATTTAAATTACCTTGAGAAATAATTCCAATGAGTTGATCATTTTCTTTTAAAAATACACCTGATCCTGACTGGCCTCCTGTCGATTGTAGAGTCGTCATCATAGATTGATTATTGTATGTACTAGTTATTACACCTTCAGTTTTATATTGTTTACGTCCTCCTTTATCAATAGGGTAACCTATGGAATAAACTTTTTTACCTTCTAAATCACTAAGGTTAAAACCTTTTACATCAATATCGACATTTCTCATATAATGTGTGTAGGCTGTTGAAGGATTTTCTCCTTTTATTAGGGCGATATCTGCACCGTCGTATGGATTAAATGTTGAAATGGTCATGTTTCCGGCGTTCGTAGACAAGCCTGATGAACCTGGATAGATAGTACCTAGTGATTTATTTTGCTCAAAACCACCATCTTTACAATGTGCAGCTGTTAATCCTACTTTTGGTGAAATCATAATAGCTGTACAATGATGTGTATCTGCCCCTTCATATTTAGCAGTTTCAAGACTTTTACTTGTATTAAATATATCAGTCACTAACTCTCTTTTATCTTCAGATGCGTATGACTCATCAGTGCTCAAGCCTTGTAAACATAAAGCTGAAAACAGTATAAGCGTGTATGGTTTTAATTTCATAATTACCTCCTATTTTTTTAGAAATCTTTGTATATAATTTTACCATTAAATATAAAAATGATAAGATGTATTTAAGATATTTTAGAGTTTGATTAAATTTTGTGTTAAATTCATTATATCGTCACTAAAAATCTATTGGATTAAATAAACAAAATAGAGAAACTCACATTGAACGTAAAGGTTCGAATTTGGAATTTCTCTATGACAACAAAGGCTACTGATTCAATTGGATTTTGCTATAACTGTTGTAAAAATTGTAACAACATATACATAGAAAAGATTAGTAAAACAATACCCGTAATAAAAAATAGGCGGTTATATTTTTCTAAATGCTTATTTTTTTTAATATCAATCATAAATTGAAAGTCAATTTGGTTATTAAGTGATATGGAAATAAATAAAATTAATAACGCATTGGAGGCCAAAAAACTGAGCATAAACAAGACTATGGGCATGGGTCAATGACACCTCTATTATTCGATAAAGAAACACTTTTTCAACAAGTATTTCTAGACCATTATTTCATTAATAAAAGAATTTTATATTACAATTGTAATATAGAATGATTTGTGACAGATAATGATTTGCTATCAAGGGTTTATAAATTAAAAACGTATTTCCAAAATTATTGTACGATTTCAAAAAAAATCCACTGCACAGACTGGCTGTGAGTGGAGAATCTGTTAAAGATTGAGTTGTATCATTTGTGCGTTTAAAAGTGTAGTCTTTTCTTATGATTTATACATATGTGTGTTCAGTTATAGTTTAAGTGAACTTTTTATGGATTATCATTGTATTTACTGACGATGTTTTTGGTCAGCGTCATGATTTTGATCTTTAGGCATTAAAATTTGTGTGATAAAACCACCTAGCATGCCAAGGAAGACACCGATGAATGCACCAGCAAATAGTGGAAGGTTGAATTTATGTTGTAAAAAGAAGCCGATTAAAATGGCTACAATGATAATCACTAAAGATAGATAATTATTTTTAAATGTTTTCATATTTTTTTCACTCCTAATGTCAACATTATAGCATTTGTAGATAAAAAGTCACAATTAGGGCAAGAAAACTTATGGAAAATTATATATAAATATAATAATATAAAAGTATTAATTTATAAATAATAAGGAGGAAATGATGAAGAAATTTACATCTGGTTTATTAATTGTTGTAGTAGCAATCTTTGTCTTAACATTACAATATGTAAATGGACAAGGACCGTTTAAAACGACGGAAGGCAGTACAAAAGGTGACTCTTACATAGTTACACGTGTCATCGACGGCGATACCATTATAGTCAATAAAGATGGAAAAGAAGAACGTGTGCGTATGATTGGTGTTGATACCCCTGAAACGGTTAAACCTAATACGCCAGTTCAACCTTATGGTAAAGAAGCATCTGATTTTACGAAGAAGCATCTTACAGGTAAACGTGTCACTTTAGAATATGATCGCGCGCCGAAAGACAGATATGGACGTACACTTGCTTATATTTGGGTAGGCGATAAAATGTTTAATGTCAGACTTGCAAAAGAAGGATTAGCACGAGCAAAATTCTATTCACCAAACTATAAATATCGTCCTCAAATCGAACAAGCACAAAAAGAAGCACAAAAGAAAAAGCTCAACATTTGGAGTGAAGCGTAATTGGATAAATTGCTCATGTGAGGCCGATTTTTAAATCACAAGACGAGCGGAATATTTTAATTTTTCATGTGCAAATTGACAAATAAGCTGAGTTATCTACAGATTGAGTTTATACTGTGATAACTTCAGCTTTTTGTTTTATAAACACTTACACATTGAACGGTTATTGATAAAAAATGAAATATCTGACTTAAAAAGTCAGAAAAATCAGAAAGTTTTATTGACAAAATCGACACCCACATTATAATTAAAATAACTCAATTGTAATGGAGGGATGTATATGGTAGCTATAATAGGAATTACCGCCAATATTTTACGTGATAAAGATGGTATGTTTCCTGGGTACGAACGTTGCTATATCAACCAAGATTATGTTTATTCTGTTACTAAGCATGCAGGGGTGCCAGTTGTACTTCCTATACATTCAGATAAAAATGCAATCGTAAAACAGGTCGAACAATTAGATGGTCTGATTTTGAGTGGTGGTTATGATGTCAGTCCTCATTTGTATGGAGAAGATCCGAGAAACTTAATAGGAGAAACGTTATTAAAGCGCGATTTATTTGAATATACGGTATTAGAACAAGCGAAAAAACGTGGCATTCCTATTTTAGGTATTTGTAGAGGGGCTCAACTGATCAATGTATACCATGGTGGTACATTGTACCAAGATGTTTCTTATCGTGAAAGCGAAACTTTAAGACATTGGCAAGGTGTGAATCCGACTGAAAAAACACATCGTATCCAAATATTAGAGCAATGTCATTTAGCTCGGGTGTTTGAAGAACGAGAGATTTTTGTGAATTCATTTCACCATCAATTAATTAAAGATATTGCACCGGACTTCAAAGGTACTGCTAGTTCAAGTGACGGTGTGATTGAATGTATCGAAGCTCAGAACTACCCTTATTTAGTGGGGGTGCAGTGGCATCCTGAAATGTTATGGCGAGAAGAAGCAATGGATAAGTTATTTATAGATTTTATTAAAAATGCGAAAGAAAGTCGTTAAAAATGAAGAAATTAGGATTTTGGTCAATCGTCTTATTAGCAATTAACTCAATTATCGGATCAGGGATCTTCTTATCTCCAGGTGCAGTCATATCCATTGCCGGGTCATACACGCCTTATGTCTATATATTAGCAGCTATATTTGCTTCTATATTGGCAGTAACATTTGCCGCTGCTTCAAAATATGTAAATAAAAGTGGTGCGGCGTATGCTTATGCAACTGCGGCTTTTGGCGACAATATTGGTTTCTATGTAGGTATTACACGCTTCATAGCGGCATGTATCGCATGGGGAGTTATGTCTACAGCAGTTGTGAAAACAGTCATCACAATATTCGGGGGTGACAATACAAACACCACACTAATTACAATTGGTTTTTTAATATTAATGGTAACACTACTATTAATTAATATTACAGGGAATAAACTCTTTGAGATTATTAATAATTTATCAACGATTGGTAAATTACTCGCTCTCGTTACAACAATTGTAGCTGGTATTGTTGTAATTGTAACAACCGGTGAAGTTCGTTTTTCGGAAGTTACGCATATCGTCGACACTTCTAAAATCGATACCACAACTTTTGTTTTGGCGATTGTTGCTGCATTTTATGCTTTTACGGGCTTCGAAAGTGTAGCGAGTGGATCTGAAGATATGAAAAATCCAGAGAAAAATTTACCACGCGCTATCCCATTAGCTATTCTTTCGATTGCTGCTGTTTATTTAGGGATTATTTTAGTTACAATGGCATTGAACCCACAAGCGTTAATTGAAACAAAGCAAGTTGTTTCCTTAGTAGCTGTTTTTCACTCACCAATCATCCAAAATATCATCTTATATGGTGCACTTATATCCATGTTTGGAATTAACGTAGCTGCTTCATTTTCTACACCAAGAATCATTGAAGCCATTGCGAATCAACAACAAATTTCCCCATGGTTTAAAAAACGTACAAAATATGATTTTCCGTTTAATGCCTTTATCGTTACTTTTTTAATTGCTATTATTATTCCTATGGCGTTTCAATATAATATGACAAGTATTATTGTGTTAAGTTCAATCTCACGTTTTATTCAATTTTTAGTCGTTCCAATAGGGGTGATTGTATTTTATTACAATAAAAATAAAGGGACAGTATTAGAAAACGTTAAGAAAAATGTCTTTACAGATGTGATACTTCCTACCATTTCATTTTTATTTACAATCATATTATTAGTTAAATTCAATTGGAAAGGACAGTTTTCAATCGTTGAAGGCCAGCATACCACTTTGAACTATTTCGCAATTACAGCTATGTTCATTGGTTATATTGTGTTACCAGCTATTTTATTTATACTTAACAAAATGAGATATCAACAAAGTGACATAAAAGAATGAAAATTCTATTGAAACGATTTAATTAAAACTGATAATCAATTATAAAACTTGTTCTCTCCAAACGTTAGGGAGCAAGTTTTTAATAAGGAAGAAGGGCTGTCATAGTCTAACCCAAAAGCATGATACTTACATTTGTTTTTTGAATAAATTTTTATCTAATTAAGCTGCTTTAAATAGGTAATTAGTTAAGATCCAATAGAAATTTTTAAGAGTGCACATATCCAAAGTAAAATCACTGATAGATAATAAATTAAATAAAGCATTTTGATAAGCTGATAAATTTTATTTGTTTATTTATTTTGTTTCATCTAGCCGTATCATCAAAAGATATGAAGATCAACTTATTCTATATGATTTTAAGTAACAAAAAGAGTTGACATAAGTTATTGTAATCGTGTAATATAAAGTCACAATATATATTGTATTTATACCTAAAATTACAGAATCTACTAAAACAAGACAAAATGTCGTGTTTATCCCACTAATTTATTAGTGGGATTTTTTTTCGTTTTAAAGTGTATTATAATGTAATAAATAAAATAAAAGGAGGATAAAAATTTGAAAAATAGTTATATTCTCGGTTTAGATGTTGGTATCGCATCAGTTGGATACGGTTTAATTCATAGTGATTCAAAATCAGTGATTGATGCGGGTGTGAGATTATTTCCTGAAGCAAATGTTGAAAATAATGAGGGTAGAAGAGCTAAAAGGGGTTCAAGACGTTTAAAACGAAGAAGAATTCATAGATTAGATCGAGTTAAAAATTTACTAGCACAATACCATTTAATCATTGATGACAAGATTCCTAAGAGTACAAACCCATACGCAATCAGGGTCAAGGGATTATCATCACCATTATCTAAAAGTGAACTAGTTATTGCATTATTACATTTGGCTAAAAGAAGAGGGATACATAATGTAAATGTTGTGATGGACGAGAATGAAAGCACTAATGAACTATCGACAAAAGAGCAATTAAAAGAAAATGCAAAGCAATTAGAAAATCGATATGTTTGTGAACTTCAATTAGATAGGTTAAACGAACAGTATAAAGTAAGAGGCGAACGTAACAGATTTAAAACTGAGGATTTTGTAAGAGAAGCAAGACAAATATTAACAACCCAACAAAAATACCATGACATTGATGAACATTTTATAGAACAGTACACACATTTATTAGAAACGAGAAGAGAATACTATGAAGGCCCGGGCAAAGGTAGTCAATACGGTTGGGAGGGCGATTTGAAACAATGGTATGAAATGTTAATGGGAAGATGTACTTACTTTCCAGAGGAATTAAGAAGTGTTAAGTACGCATATACAGCAGATTTATTTAACGCACTAAATGATTTGAATAATTTAGTAATCGCAAGAGATGAAAATGAAAAGTTAGAATATTTCGAAAAGTATCATATTATTGAAAATGTTTTCAAACAAAAGAAAACACCAACATTAAAACAAATTGCTAAAGAAATAGATGTTAAAGAATCTGATATTAAAGGATACAGAATCACCAAAAATGGAAAGCCGCAATTTACATCATTTAAGTTGTATCATGATTTAAATAAAATATTTTTGGATAAGAAAAACTTAGAAAATATTGAATTATTAGATGAAATTGCATTTATTTTAACGCTTTATCAAGATCCTTTAAGTATTAAAGAAGCCTTGGATCAACTGCAGGATTTATTAACAGAGTCTGAGAAAGAAGCAATTGCTCATTTGAATGGTTATACGGGGACACATCGTTTATCGTTAAAGTGTTTACATCTATTAATCGATGAAATGTGGCAGACATCTCGAAATCAAATGGAAGTATTTACTGCTCTAAATCTTAAGCCTCAAAAATATCAGCTTTCTAAACAGAAGCAAATTCCTAAGAACATGGTTGAAGAGTTCATTTTGTCACCTGTCGTAAAACGGTCTTTTATTCAATCAATTGAAATCGTAAATACAATAATTAAAAAGTACGGATTGCCAGAAGAGATTATTATTGAATTAGCTCGAGAAAAAAATAGTGAAGATCGAAGAAAGTTTCTTAACCGTATACAAAAAGAAAATGAGAATACAAGAAAACAAGTAGAAGAAGTAATTCGAGAATACGGAAATCGCAATGCGAAAGGCTTAGTTGAAAAAATAAAATTGCATCAAATGCAAGAAGGAAAATGTTTATATTCTTTACAAAATATTCCATTAGATGATTTACTTAGAAATCCATCACATTATGAAATCGATCATATTATTCCGAGATCAGTTTCGTTTGATAACTCTTTTAATAATAAAGTTCTAGTAAAGCAAGAAGAAAATAGTAAGAAAGGAAACCGTACACCTTATCAGTATTTGAATTCTAATGAAAGCGCTTTATCATACGTGCAATTTAAGCAACACATACTCAACCTAAGTAAATCTAAGGAGAGAATATCTAAGAAAAAGAGAGAGTATTTGTTAGAAGAACGTGATATTAATAAATTTGAAGTTCAAAAAGAGTTTATTAATCGTAATTTGGTAGATACACGCTATGCAACAAGAGAGTTAGTACAATTATTGAAATCTTACTTTAGTGCTAATGATTTAGACGTTAAAGTTAAAACGATTAATGGAAGTTTTACAAACTATTTGCGAAAAGCTTGGAAGTTTGATAAATCTCGAAATAAAGGTTTTAAACATCATGCGGAAGATGCGTTAATTATTGCCAATGTAAGTTATTTATTCAAACAGTCTAAAGAACTTAAAGAAGCTAATGCTATCTTAGAAAATAATAATTTAAGTTTAAATAAAAATAAAGGTTCTAAGAATTTACTAACTGAACAAGACTATCGCAAAATGTTTGAAATTCCTAAGCAAGTCCAAGATATTAAAGATTATAAAGATTTTAAATATTCACATCGAGTAGATAAGAAACCAAATAGACAATTGATTAATGATAGTTTGTATTCTACACGAGAAGTGAATGAAAACCATTATATTGTTCAAACTGTTAAAGATATATATGCCAAAGATAATACTAAAATTAAAGATTTATTTTTAAAAACGCCTGAGAAGTTACTTATGTATAAACATGATCCTCAAACTTTTGAAAAATTAATGCTAGTGATTAAACAATATGGAGAAGAGAAAAATCCATTTGCTAAGTATTATGAAGAAAATGGTGAATACCTTACTAAATATGCCAAAAATGAAAAAGGACCCACTATTAAAAGATTAAAGTATATTGGAAAAAAAGTAGGGACTCATCTAGATATAAGCACAAATTTTTCGGGCGCAAAAAGAAAGGTCGTACAGCTCTCTATTAAGCCTTTTCGCTTCGATGTTTTTCACTCAAAAGCAGGTTATCATATGCTTACTTTAACTTATATGGATATAAAGAAAAAAGAGAAGCATTATCAAATATTAAAAAATGAATATCAAGCATTGAAAGAAAGATATAAAGTACCAAGTGATGCTCAATTTATTGGTAGTTTTTATTATAATGACTTGATTTCTATTAACGATGAACTGTTCAGAGTAATTGGAGTAAACAATTCTACAAGAAATGTAGTGGAATTAAATATGGTTGATATTAATTATAAAGACTATTGTGACCTGATGGGAATTAAAAAAACACCACGTATTTTTAAAACAATAACTAAAAAAACTGAAAAGATTGAAAAATATTCAACTGACATTTTAGGTAATCAATTTAAAGTTAAACCTTCAAAAAGTCCACAACTTATCTTTAAAAGAGGTGTCTTATAATGTCTTGGCGTATCGTTTATGCGAGTGATGTCACTAAGTTATCTTTATCATTGAATAGCTTGAAAATTGCTAAGGGAGACCAGGAGATTAAAGTACCTCTGAGTGATATTTTTGCGGTTGTCATTGAAGATTTGACTGTTACGGTAACAGCTAGATTATTAGTTGAATTATCTGATTATAATATTTTAGTAATTTTTTGCAATCAAAAGCATTTGCCAGAATGTGTATTACAACCTATTTCTGGTCATTTCAGTCAGTATGCACAAATGAAAGCGCAATTGTCGTGGGATGAATTAAGTAAAGAAGAACTATGGAAGCAAATAGTGAAGCAAAAAATATTGAATCAAATTACGTGCATGGAACATAATAATATAGACGAAGCTAGGATTCGTAAAATGCATGAATTGAGAGATGTTGTTCAATTAAAAGATGAACACAATATTGAAGGACAAGCTGCAAAATATTATTTTAATAGCTTTTTTGAAGAATTCAGACGTGACGATGACAATTCATTAGAGAATGCAGTTCTTAATTATGGATACACGATTTTGAATGCAGCTATTGCAAGAACTATCGTAGCAAAAGGGCTCATTCCCGCGTTAGGTATTCACCATATAGGTGGAAGAAATCATTTTAATCTCGCATCAGACTTTATTGAACCCTTTAGACCTTTAGTAGATTTATTCTTATTCAAACATCCGCCTGAAGATTTTTTGACAAAAGCATATCGATTAAAGCTTGTGAATTTGTTACATGCTAGAGTGCTTATAGATGGTAAGATGCAAACAGTTATACGCGCTATTGAAATCATGATACAATCTATCATTGATTATTTTAGAGAAGGTCAAAAACAATTGCTTAAATTTCCAGATATTAAGCAATTTACTTTCTATGAGCTATAGGTTTATGAGAGTCATGATTATGTTTGACTTACCAGTTGAGACGAAAAAGCAGAGGCGAATTTATAGTAAATTTAGAAAAAGGTTACTTGAAAATGGTTTTTTGATGATGCAATATTCAGTTTATATTAAAAGTGTTGCCAATAAAGATGCTGCAGATTTTTCAGTTTTACAAGTAAAACAATTTTTACCTCAAGACGGCCATGTAAGATCTTTAATTATAACCGAGAAACAATACGAAAAAATGCAAATTTTGTTAGGTAAGGAAGATCAAAACATAGCTTTACTCGGTGATAATCGAACAATAATATTTTAAAGGATAATTATAATGAACAATATGATTTGGGAGATAAAAAGTACGCTTATCCCAAAGACTGAAATGAACATTGGGATGTACACATCAATATACAATGAATTTGAGACTAAGGAAGAAGACATATTAAATATCATATGTGATTATTTTCAAAAGCGCCATTCAAATAAGGATGAAGTAAGCATTTATGAAAGAATCAACCAAGAACAATTGCCTTACACTCTTTATCAATGTTACATGTTAAGTCATGAAGAAATTAATAAGGAACATACTTTGTCTGCCAATGCTTTAATAACTAAAAAAATCAATCGGCTTTTATCAGAACAATATGAACGAGAGAGCTATTTGAACTCTATTAACGTTTTATTAGAAGATTTGTTAAACCTTGTTAAAAGTGATTTACCCTTAAAAACAAAGCGATTTGATATAAAATCCTTTATTAAAAATATAGAGTTTGCATATGATTTAGATCATGAATATAGTCGCTTAATTGTCAGATTAGAATCACTAATACCTTTAATTGTTGAAGAGTTAAATTATCAATCTAATAATAAAACATTATTGATTTATTGCTATCCCGAATCTAATCTAAGTCCGAAAGAACAAATTCGATTTAGAAATATTTTAGAGGGATTAGGGGTTCCAATAATTGTATTAACAGGGTCTAAACATTTTATAGCTCATGATTTAGCGCATATGAATTATATTAGAAATGAAAAGCAATTATTGACAGCAGAGTTTATTGATCACTTGGTGTGGGATGCACCACTTAATTTTGAAAAGCATGAAATTAAACGTAGCTTAGAAAAAATTATTCAATTATATCAAGAGGTCATTGAATTAACTCCGAAGATTTCAAATTATAATTTAGCTGATATCATTGTGTTTGAGCCAATAGATATCTATGTTGTCGTAAGATACCTTAAACATGCAAAACAAGATTTTGAATTGGATATCCATTATGATAATTTACCGATTGCTGTAGCGAAATATATCAAAATGTATGATTTGAAGTTTAATAAATAAATCTAAACGCCTATTAAAGGGAAAGGTTCTAGCGCTTGGTCAATTGACTTGTAAATCAATCGATTAATCAAGCGCTTCTAGATTATTTTAAACAAAATTAAACGAAAATTTAAAAATGTCTAGCATAAACTTGCTTATAATAATCATAAAAATAAGCTATAATTATAGCTAGAGGTTTTAGTACTCTGTAATTTTAGGTATAAATGAAACACGGTTTAGTTAATGCAGACTATAATCGTCGTTTTAGTACTCTGTAATTTTAGGTATAAATGAAACTCAATCTATAAAGAAAAAAGAACCAACGTGTTTTAGTACTCTGTAATTTTAGGTATAAATGAAACCACAAGGTAAACCAGTTACTTATCGTGTTAGTTTTAGTACTCTGTAATTTTAGGTATAAATGAAACTAATCGATGCTGCTAGAGCTATAGGATTATGTTTTAGTACTCTGTAATTTTAGGTATAAATGAAACAGCATAAGGACGGTAGTACCTCAGTACGTGTTTTAGTACTCTGTAATTTTAGGTATAAATGAAACCCAGTTTAATGTTTGTTTCTATTCTTGCGAGTTTTAGTACTCTGCAATTTTAAATGAATACTAATCACGGATTGTTATAAAATTTGTTTATAATAAAGACAGAGATGTTTTCTAAGATACCTCGTGCTTTTTATTGATTGTATAGCACAAAAAGGCAGAGAAAAATTTGTGAATGTTTTTAACATTTGATATTAAAAAGAGACAAGAATCTTAATTATGATTATAACTATGTAAATGATTATAAAACTTGTATCTTTATATGTAGTACTGTAAGTTTAGTAAACAAATTAGAACAAATTTTAAAATTGTTCAAGACTCATATAATTCAATATATGAAAAATACAATAATACTAAAATCAATTGACAAGTATTCTTGCTACTGGCAAACGTTGTGACATAAACAATACGGTAGCTTTGTCTATAAAAGTATAAGCTCATTGATGTGAATCTGCTATATACATCAATGAGCTTTTATTTTTAAAGTACTTGTAGAATGAATACACTAAAATTCAGAATTTAATTATTATGTTCAATATTGTTAATTACTTGTTCATATGATGTATTTGAAAGGTTACTATGTGTTGTGGCAATAAATTGTTGTAAAGCATTTTTGAAATCTTGGTTGTTTTCACAAGTATAAACTTGACTATATGGTGTCGCATCGCCATCGATACGCTCTCCATTTTGTTTCGCACAGTAAATAACCCCAATTGTAGAAACTGGTAAATCTACTAAGGATTCAAAATGCGTTTGCAGGTTTTGTGTTGCTTTTTCAGCCATTTCATATGGATCATATTTGTTAAATTGATACGTCACTTCATTCTCATGAATGTTTTCACTAAATGTATAGTGTGTTCTTAATTCTGATTGAAATTGGTTGTGGTATTGGTGGGCAATGTAATGACCAACAATTTGATGAATGTCACTTTCATCTTTTAAAGGTAAGCGTCCCTCAAAGTGATAAAATGTTTTTGCTTTTAAAGCTTTAAGGTTCAACAGAATTAAACCAATATTTGTGACTACAAGGATATCAAACTGCGAAATAAAAGGATATATCGTATTCTTAGGTGCAATTTGACTTGTAGTAAATATACGATAATGGCGGATTTTCTCATCATCAACAAGTGCATCCAAATCTTGAGTTAACGTCTGTTTGGCGCGGCGCAAGTCGAGATGGTATTCACTTGAATCTTTTTCTTTAGTTTGGAATTGATATTTTTCTTGCTTCATTTTAGAAATTTTATTTAATAGCTGACTCTTTGTATAAAGCTCAACTTCTAATTTATTTTGATAAAATTTAACACGCAATAAACTGAGCAAGACAATAATAAATAAGGCAGATATGATAACCCAAATCATAATTGACATGGCATTTATCCTCCTTTCATAACCTTGTTGTAATGAGATATAAGTTAATATTTATCTTATGTTAATTTTAAATGAATGTCTAATTTCATGCATGTGTAAAGTGAAAATATTTTTGAATAATAAAAAGACAGATACCACGGAGAATGATATCTGTTATATCGTACGGTCATTTTTTTGGGGTAGAAGGCCTATTGAAGCACTTCTTTTTGGATTTGATTAAAATCATCTAATAATTGATCCATCTTCTTAGCTTGTTTGTCATCAATAGTAATAAATACTTTTCTTTCATCTTCTGTAGAACGTTCTTTACCAATGATGTCTTTTTCAGTCAGCGCCGTTAATGATTTATGTATCTCCATTAAACTGAAGTCAATCGATTGTTTGACTTTGTGCAAAGAAATACGGCGGCTATTTGTCGTTTTTAAGTGATATAAAAACAAGATGTCGTTTAACTTGAGACCATGTTGCTTTTTTAATTCACTGATAATTTTCTTTCTATTTGATTCATAAAAGAAGATAGCTTCAGTTTCCATTTTAAAATGGTTGTTCATAATTTCACTCCTTTTCTAAATTCTTAATACCCTAAGTCATATTATATTAAAATTTTTATAGTTTTAAAAGAATATTCTTAAGGAAATTCAAAAAAACTGTTTATGTCATTTAAAAGTACACAAAATATCCAATCCATACATGTAAAATTTTAACTGTTATTAAATAGGAATTCAATTATTTTTAAAGCGAAATAGTTATTGTTCAAATGTAGGAGTGATATATTTAATAGCTTACAATGAAATAATATATAATTCAACGTAAAAGTATGAATATTAAAGATTTTTGTTATTAAATTTTCTGAAACTAAACAACTATTACTAGTATTATAATTTAATAATGGATTTGCATTGCCTAAAGATTATAATTATTATACTTAATAAAAAAATATCAAAATAATTGTGACAAAAGTAGCAACAAATGTTTTTTTAAAGGTGTGTTGATTGATAAGTATAAGCTTATCTTGTATAATTACTGTCATGTGTAAGCGTTTTCCATGGAGGTGTGAATTAATGGAAGAAAATCAGAAATGTCATGTCAACCGACTGATGTACACATTAATTGAACGCGTTCCGAATGATTTTAAATTTCACGGAGAAGCAGCGACTAATTTATTTTTAAATGATCAATTATGTTTGGAAGATGGGATAGAAATTTGTGTCAACAGAATGGATTTGTTGACTGTTTTAAGTGTAATTCCTCAAAATTATCGAATTAAGGGTTTGGATAAACATGGGAAAATGCTGAATTGTGAGAAACATCGTCTACATCAAATCGCATCTGTAGAAGTTTATGAAAATGAAATATTATTACTCAATATAATTGTTTATGATGTATATAATGAAGAGTGGATGTTTCGATTAAATAATAATATTAGAATTCCTGAAAAACAAATATATTATCATTCATTAAAATGGAATGTGGATTATATAAAACCTGAAATAGTTTTAATGTATTTATTACATGAACCTTTAAATCAAAAACAAGTTCAATACTATCGTCACTTAATAGATCGCATGAGTTATTATCAATTTATTACGTTAAAAGTGGCAGTAGGTGAAGATTTATTAAGAAAGGTACTTACAGAAAGAAGTACTTATCGTTAACACCTCATTAGAGAGGGGGGATAAGTACTTCTTCTTTACTTATTTTTGATAACAATGTTGATAGCACGCTTTGACTGCGTCATCGGCATCTTTAGTAGATATACCAAACATCATTGAGATTTCAGATGAACCTTGGTTAATCATTTTTAAATTAATATTGGCCTGTGCGAGTGCGTCAGTAATTTTATTTGCTGTGCCTACCGCTGCACTCATCCCTTCACCGACAACCATTAAAATGGCCAAATCATTTTCAACACTTAACTCGTCGATTTCACAACGTTGACGGATTTCTTCTAATACTTTTTGTTCTTTTCCAACGAGTTGTGCTGAACGCATGATAATACTAATATTATCGATTCCAGATGGCATGTGGTCAAATGAAATATAATGTTTAGCCAAAATATCAAGAATATTAACTGTGAAGCCCACTTGTCTGTTCATTAAATATTTTTTTATGTTAATGCTTGTAAAGTTTTTATCACAACTGATACCGGTTACGACATTTTTTCGATCAATTTCTCGATCATGCACAATATAAGTCCCTGGATCATCGGGGCGATTTGTATTTTTAATAACGACAGGTATGCGGTAATGATAAAGAGGTTGTAATGCTTCATCATGAAAGACGCTAAATCCTGCGTAAGATAATTCTCGCATTTCACGATAGGTGATTTCGTTAATGATTTCTGGTTTTGAAATCACTTTTGGATTTGCACGGTAAATTCCGGAAACATCCGTAAAGTTTTCATACAAATCAGCTTTAACACCTCGAGCAACAATGGCACCAGTAATATCTGAGCCACCGCGAGGGAATGTCACAATATGATTTGTTTCAGAATAGCCAAAAAAGCCAGGAATAATGATTTTTTTATCATAGTTTTTAAGTTGGTTGATTTGATCGTAACTTGATTCAAGAATTTGAGCATTACCCGGATCATCTGTCACAATAATACCCGCTTCTTTTGGTGACAAATACGTCGTTGGAATCCCTTGTTCATTATTATATGCAGCGATAATTTGTGCATTGAAATTTTCTCCTGAAGATTTCAGCGCATCTAATAAACGTGCAGGCTGATCTTTTAATGTAGAAATATGGTGTTCTAATGTTTGATCGATTTCGTTTAGGACGTCTGTTTTGAGTGACAGTCCATCAATAATATCTTGAAAACGTGTTAATATTTCTTCTTTTTTATGTATATAATCTAACCCGTTAACTACTTTTTCGTACAACCTAATGAGAAGATCGGTTGTCTTGATATCATCATCATTCCGTTTACCAGGTGCAGAAACAACAATGATGCGTCTATCATTGTCACTGTTTACAATGTTTAAAACTTTTTTGATTTGTTCAGCAGACGCTACTGAACTTCCCCCAAATTTTGATACTTTCATAAATTTTGACAACCTTTCTTTAATGATGCTTTGCCTATTTAGTTTGATAAAGACTAATGGTAATATAAAGGTATATTTCTAAATTTTTAGAACTTTACAAACTTTGTGAATGAATTTATACTAAACCATATTTACATATATTTCAACTGTACTTGAATAATTTTTGAGAGAATTTAAGCGGAGGGATTTAGATGAAACAACTCAATGTTGCGTTATTAGGATTAGGTACTGTCGGTTCAGGTGTCGTAAAAATCATTGAAGAGAACCATCAACAAATTAAAGATACAATCCAAAAAGATATCCACATTAAACATATTTTGGTCCGAGACACATCAAAAAAACGTCCATTGAACATTTCTCGATATCACTTAACCGAGGATATCAATGACATTTTAAATGACAATGATGTTGATATTATTATTGAAGTAATGGGTGGGATTGAGCCGACTGTGGATTGGTTAAAAGCAGCATTGACTCAAAAGAAACATGTCATTACGGCAAATAAAGATTTATTGGCTGTTCACTTGCGCGTTTTAGAAGACCTAGCACAACAAAATGCAGTGGCGCTTAAATATGAAGCGAGTGTAGCTGGGGGTATACCGATTGTCAATGCAATAAATAATGGATTGAATGCAAATAATATCAGTAAATTCATGGGTGTCTTTAATGGTACTTCGAATTTTATTTTAACTAAAATGACAGAAGAAGGCACACCTTATGAAGATGCTTTAAAAGAAGCGCAAGATTTAGGATTTGCAGAAGTAGATCCAACAGATGATGTTGAAGGTATCGATGCAGCGCGTAAAGTCGTTATTACTTCTTATTTATCATTTAACCAAGTAATTAATTTAAAAGATGTTGAAACAGAAGGGATTAGTGGTGTAACGACCCAAGATATAGATGCTGCAAAAGCTTTAGGCTACAAGATTAAACTTATTGGGAAAGGGGCTTATGTCAACGGTAAAGTGGAAGCATCCGTGAAACCAACTTTAATTGCACATTCACACCAACTTGCAGCGGTTGAAAATGAATACAATGCGATATATGTTATCGGAGACGCTGTAGGAGAAACAATGTTTTATGGAAAAGGTGCCGGCAGTTTAGCTACAGGCTCAGCAGTCGTGAGTGACTTATTAAATGTTGCACTTCAATTTGAGTCTGATCTTCATACATTGCCACCGCATTTTGAATTAAAAACTGATAAAACAAAAGAAATGATGGACGATGGCGAAACAGTAACGATAAAAGAAAAGGAAAGTTATTATTTAGTGATTAATACACCTGAAGTTTCACAAAAGCAAGTCGAAGCGACATTGAAAAGCAAGCTACCTTTTCATAAGTCTCTTCAGATTGAAACGTTATCGTCTAATAGTGTAGCAGTGGTTGTTGTTGGTGTTGATCAACATCCAACAACTTACGTCGAATCAGAAGAAGGCTATCACGTACAAAAAGTATATCCAGTTGAAGGAGTTTGATAAGAATGAAATTATGGAAAGGTCTTGTTGAAGAATATCAATCATTTTTACCAGTCACAGATGATACACCTAAAGTGACATTAAATGAAGGGCATACGCCTTTAATTTATTGCGATACAATTTCAGAAATGTTAGGTGTCGAACTCTATGTCAAATATGAAGGTGCCAATCCTACAGGTTCATTTAAAGATAGAGGTATGGTGATGGCAGTCACTAAAGCCAAGGAACAAGGGCGTAAAATTGTAATTTGCGCATCAACGGGGAATACATCCGCTTCGGCAGCCGCTTATGCAGCAAGAGCAGGTTTAAAAGCAATTGTAGTTATTCCAGAAGGCAAAATTGCATTAGGTAAATTATCACAAGCTGTGATGTATGGTGCAGAAATTGTTTCTATTGAAGGAAACTTTGACGAAGCTTTAGAAATCGTAAAAGAAGTAGCGCAGGACGGTGAAATTGAATTAGTAAACTCTGTCAATCCATACCGTATTGAAGGTCAAAAAACAGGAGCATTTGAAATTGTCGACCAACTTGAAGGACAAGCACCTGATGTTTTAGCGATTCCTGTTGGTAATGCAGGCAATATTACCGCATATTGGAAAGGATTTAAAACTTATCATGATGCAAATCAATCTGGATTACCACAGATGTTTGGCTTTCAAGCAGAAGGCGCTTCACCTATTGTGCAAAATAAAGTAGTGAAAAATCCAGAGACTATCGCAACGGCGATTCGTATTGGTAATCCTGCAAGTTGGGACAAAGCGGTACAAGCTATTGATGAGTCACAAGGACTTATTGATGCTATCACAGACGAAGAAATTTTAGAAGCTTATCAATTGATGACGTCTAAAGAAGGTATTTTTAGTGAGCCAGCAAGTAATGCATCCATTGCAGGTCTGATTAAATTACATCGTCAAGGTCGACTCAAACAAGGTCAACGTGTTGTTGCGGTATTAACCGGAAATGGTTTAAAAGACCCAGACACTGCGATTGGTTTATTGGAGAACCCAATTCAAGCATTACCAAATAATAAGGAAAGTATTATTCAATATATTAAGGATGCGTTACAATGACAAAAAATAAATTGAGCTTGAAAGTTCCCGCATCGACTGCGAATCTAGGTTGTGGTTTTGATTCAATTGGTATGGCATTAAACAAGTTTTTATATATTGAGGCGCAAATCATTTCAGGCGAAAAATGGCGTTTTGTTCATGAAGGACCGCATTTGGTTGGTTTACCTGAAGATGAGGCGCACTATATGTATCAGATTGCTCAAAAAGTGGCGGATAAGTATCGAGTGACCTTACCTGCTTTAGAAATAAAAATGTTTAGTGATATCCCTTTAGCACGAGGTCTTGGCTCTTCGGCATCTGCACTTGTTGCTGCTTTATACATCGCCAATTATTTTGGAGACATAGAGTTATCTAAGTATGAGCTTTTACAACTTGCCACTAATATTGAAGGCCATCCTGATAATGTCGCACCGACGATTTATGGCGGATTAGTAGTGGGCTATCATAATGTAGAAACACATATCACAAGTGTTGCACATATTGATGTACCAGATGTTGATTTTATTGTCACAATACCAAGTTATGAGTTAGCGACAACAACAGCACGAAAAGTGTTGCCAGAGACATTGACGCATAAAGAAGCGGTGAAATATAGCGCTATTAGCAATACAATGATAAGTGCGTTAATTCAGCATAATTATGTTCTCGCGGGTCAAATGATGGAACAAGATGGCCTGCACGAACCGTTTCGTCAACATCTCATTCAAGATTTTGATCAAATTAAAACAATTGCCCATCGCTATCATGCTTATGCCACTGTTTTATCCGGGGCGGGACCAACTATTTTAACAATGGTAAAAAAAGAAAACAGCGGTCCACTTGTGCGTGCATTACGCAAAGAAGTTAAAAGTTGTCATTCAGAATTAGCAACTGTTAATACAACAGGTGTGGTGAGTGACGTCATTCATCATTATTAAACATGTATCGTGTCGCGTTTGATTTACGTATCAAATAAGATGGAAAGTTGAGATTGAAATATAATACATTTAGTCTAAAAGAGAACTTTAAATATAAGGTGCATAAATGTACTGTTTAAGAGCGCTTTTGTATGAAAGTTTGTACATACTTAGTTATCTTAGCTAGGGAAGGGTGAGACGAATCCAAATCGATTTCTGTCTCACTCTTCTTTATTATCTTCATTGATTCATTTGTACACTATAAAAGGGCTTTATTTGTTGTTACTCAAACGGTTTTATTGTATATGTTCAGAAGACTATTGTAAGATATAAACAAGTTGAAAGGAGATTGTTAGATGAAAATTGAATTAATTGTAATGGATATGGATGATACGTTAATGACTTCTGAAAACCATCTTTCAGAAAACACAAAATCTTATTTGCTTAATCTACAAAATGAAGGTTATAAACTTGCTTTAGCTTCAGGTCGTCCGACTGAAGGCATGTTACCGACAGCGAAAGAACTTAAAATGGATCAATATGGCAGTTATATAATGAGCTATAACGGTGCTCAAACAACAGACTTAGCCTCTGATGAAATTGTATCGAAAAAAGATATTGAGAAGGAAGAATTTGATAAAATTGTAGATTTTTGTCGAGAACGTCATTTATTTGTTCTTACGTATGATCACGGAAAGATTATCTATGATGGTGAACATGAATATATGAATCGAGAATCTGAACTGACTGGTTTAGAAATGGAAAAAGTAGATGATTTGAAAAGTTACATTCAAAAATCAGTTCCGAAAGTAATGGGTGTTGACTTTGAAGAAAATATTGAAAAAATAATTAAACAATTTGGAAATGAATTTAATAAAGCTATTGACATGACGACAAGCAAACCATTTTTCCTAGAATTCATGAGAAAAAGCGTTTCAAAAGGTGCAGCCATTGAAGCTTTAGCGGAGCGGTTGGATATTGATGTGAACCATATTGTTGCTTTTGGTGATAGTGCCAATGATATAGAAATGTTTAAAACTGCCGGTACTGCAGTTGCAATGGATAACGCATCTGATGAAGTAAAGGAACAAGCAGATATGGTAACCAAAAGTAATGATGAGGATGGAATTCCATACGCGTTAGAGCAACTTATAAACAAATAACCAATACTCGGACTCGTGAGATTTAATAGATTAAAATCGTTTGTTGTTTTCATATAAAAATTTAAAAAGCAACACAAGTCTTTAGATAACGATAAAACACATTGAAGATAAAGTGAAATTCAACTGTTATCGTTGTAACTTGTGTTGTTTTTTTATGGAACAAATTGATGATGCTATTTTGCAGTATGTGTCCACTCGTGTTTGCCACGATGACGTTTAATATGGGCATACACTTGATCCGCTGTATAGTCTAAGTTCGTATAGACCGTAATTGTGAATGCAGATTGATTCGCTTCAAACTCAGAGTCTAAATATAATTCTTTTAAATGTTGAAATAAATTGTTCATCTGATCATGGGTTAAGCTACTATATTCTCTTAATGTGCGTTTTGCTAACTGCCCATTTTTATTTTCTAAAGCTTGAACGACGATGACAAAACGTTCATCCGGCTTTAAAACATCATCGAAAAGGTTTGTTTGACCGACCATACAATAACCACCTTTACAATTTATTAACTTAATTATACATTATTTACCGATTTATAGTAAATGGGAGATAAATAGGTTTTCACATCAATATAGGGCAGTTAAAAGAGATAGTGGGATAAAAAGAAACATGGAGCGTGACTTTTTAAGTCTCACTCCATGATAGTGTATGATGACTACTGAAAATAGTCATCGTGTATAGGTTGTAATACAAAAAAGTGATTAAAGTGATATTTACGATTCACGATAGGACTCATGCTCACTTAAATCTATTTCTTCAAGAGGAATCACTTTTGTTTTATTGATTGCTTTGTGTACGAAATAAACAACAATTAGCACAATAATAGGTAAAAAGCTTTGAAGTAATTTAGAAACTTCAAAATGAACAATAGCTTCTGCTGAGCTACCAAATATTAAGAACAACAAGATTGCAATAACGATAATAGGTCCCACAGGGAAGAATGGTGCTTTATATGCAAGTAGTTGATCAATATTTTTATTTTGTTTCTTAATTGCACGTCTCATTCGGATTTGTGCAATTAAACTTGAGCCCCATACAAATGTGACAAGTGCACCAATAATATTTAGCAACCCAATGACGCTTTTTGGATTGTAGTTGGCATAGAGAGTAACAATCGCAATAAAAACAAAAGTTGTAAATAAAGCATTTAAAGGTAATTTTGAGCGATGATGAATTTTGCCTAAAAATTGAGGTGCTTGCCCATGTTGACTTAATGAATAAAGCATACGACTTGTAGTAAAAACACCAGAGTTAGCTGCTGAAAGTAATGAAGTTAAAATGACCGCATTAATGACAGAAGCAGCAAAAGCAATACCTACTTTGTCGAATACAATAGTAAATGGACTTTGTGCAATTGACCCATTTTCGTTGAGTAATGTAGGATCAGTATAAGCTAAAATGGATGAAATGACAGCGATGGATAACACATAAAACAGTAAAATTCGCCAGAACACTTGTTTAATCGCTTTAGGCATAGATTCTCTCGGATTGTCAGATTCCCCTGCAGTTACCGCAACAACTTCAGTACCACCAACTGAAAATCCAGCAATTAACAGCACGCTTAAAAATCCTGAAATGCCTCCTACGAACGGTGCTTCTCCAACCGTAAAGTTTTTAAGACCATAGTAATGCCCACCTAGAATACCAAAAATCATTAAAATACCGAGTATTATGAAAATAATAATTGTAATGACTTTGATTAATGAGAGCCAAAACTCAGCTTCTCCAAAAGCTTTTACAGTGAATACATTAACTAAGAATAGTAATGTTAGAAAAAGCAAACTCCAAACAAGAGGTGAGAAGAAATGAAAGGTATCCCAATAACTAATTACATTAGATGCGACGATGACATCTACGCTTGTAACCAACGACCAGATAGTCCAATAAAGCCATCCCATCGTGAAACCAAGTGACGGATCAACAAAACGTGTTGCATAACTACTAAAAGCACCTGACACTGGATAAAATGTTGCCATTTCCCCGATTGATGACATTAAAAAGTACAACATAATACCTATAATTATGTACGCGAGAATGGCACCTCCTGGGCCAGCTTGTGCGATAACGCCACCGGTTGCTACAAACAATCCTGTTCCGATAGCGCCCCCAATGGCAATCATTGTGATATGCCTTGATTGGAGGGTTCTACTCAAATTCTTTTCTTCCATAAACAATTTCTCCTCATAATTTAGATTTTCATTTATTTTACTTCTAAAATAGTATAGTTTCAATAGGAATTTAAGACTTTAAAGTGATAAAATTAAGGTTTTTAGAGATATACGTTCAGAGTGGCATATGACAAATAGCATGGATGGCGTTAAAGTTATGATTCAGTTTTACTTTTACAAAATTAAAATAGTAAATGAACATTTCATTCAATGGTTTAAATAAAATATGAGGAGCCTCAAAATTTAAAATGGTATGTATTACAAAATAAATGCATTATGAAGATAATTTGAAGTGACTCAATTGACTTAAGTAAGCCTTTAAAGCGCATAAAAAAAGTCAAATTACGTATTCGCGTGTGTAACGTAATTTGACTGGTGTCGTATTTTAAATAAAAGATAGGTATCCTGCTCTACTATCAAACGAGCCTAGGACATAAATAATTCAACTCAAAATTAATAATCAAATCGTTTAAATATAGAATTCTCAATGAATGTCTAATTGCCTCGAAAATATGACAAGGCAATGACACTTGTGATTTAAGTTAAAGAAATGATAGATTCATTTTCTTTTATACTTTATAATCGTAGTGTTATGATATAAGCACTACGATTATTTAGTTTCTCTGTGTAAAGTATGTTTGTTTAATCTTGGGCAGTATTTCATCATTTCAATACGCTCAGGATTAGTTCGTTTGTTTTTAGTTGTGATATAGTTACGATCACCACATTCAGTACATGCTAAAGTAACGTTTACGCGCATGGGTAGGACCTCCTTTTCAAATTGAAACTATTACGATTTAATATTTTAGCATGTCACTCCATTTTTGCCAACTCTTTTTTACTTTTTTATATTTTAAAGGCTTGCGAATAGGGAAAAGAATGTGCTATGATGTAAAACGTAATAATTACGATTCAAAGGAGTTGTTCATATAAATGGCTAAGAAGTCTAAAATAGCTAAAGAGAAAAAAAGAGAAGAAATGGTCGCTAAATATGCTGAAATTAGAAGAGAATTAAAAGCAAAAGGTGACTATGAAGGTCTTAAAAAATTACCTAGAGACGCATCACCTACACGTTTAACTCGTAGATGTAAAGTTACAGGTCGTCCTCGAGGTGTTATGCGTAAATTTGAAATGTCTCGTATCGCATTTAGAGAACATGCACACAAAGGACAAATCCCTGGTGTTAAAAAATCAAGCTGGTAAAACCGATCTCCCTTTATTTACTTTGTTTCCTAAAGATAGTATATTATCATAGGAATAAATATATAAAGGGGCTTTTTTTATGAAAATTTTTGATTATGAAGATATACAACTCATCCCTAACAAAAGTGTAGTTAAAAGTCGTTCAGAAATCGATACTTCCATTCAATTTGGACCGAAGCGTTTTAAATTACCTGTTGTCCCAGCAAATATGCAAACCGTGATGAATGAATCATTGGCAGAGTGGTTTGCTCAAAATGATTACTTTTATATCATGCATAGATTTGATGAAGCAGCACGCCTGCCATTCGTTAAATCTATGCATGAAAAAGGATACTTTGCATCAATCTCAGTAGGTGTAAAACAAGGTGAATTTGATTTTATCAATCAATTAAAAGCAGAAGGTCTTTCTCCTGAGTATATTACAATCGATATTGCACACGGTCATTCAGATCAAGTTATTGAAATGATTCAGCATATTAAAAAACAATTGCCGAATGTATTTGTTATCGCAGGGAATGTGGGTACCCCTGAAGGTGTAAGAGAACTTGAAAATGCAGGTGCAGATGCTACAAAAGTAGGTATCGGTCCAGGTCGCGTGTGTATTACTAAAATTAAAACTGGTTTTGGTACGGGTGGATGGCAACTTGCAGCAGTGAATCACTGTAGTAAAGCAGCGCGTAAACCGATTATTGCAGATGGTGGTATTCGTACACATGGTGATATCGCCAAATCAATCCGTTTTGGTGCTTCAATGGTAATGATAGGGTCATTATTTGCTGCCCATGAAGAATCACCAGGGGAAACGGTTGAAATAGACGGTAAAACATACAAGGAATACTTTGGTAGTGCATCAGAATTTCAAAAAGGTGAACGTAAAAATGTTGAGGGTAAAAAAATGTTTGTCGAACATAAAGGTGCATTAAAAGATACCCTCACTGAAATGAAAGAAGACTTACAAAGTTCAATTTCATATGCAGGTGGAAAAGACATTGATGCGCTTAGAAAGGTAGACTACGTCATCGTTCGCAATTCTATTTTTAATGGTGACAGAGATTAAAGGAGCTGTTGATTATCCGTAAATTCCTTTTGTTTTTTCTTTTAGGATTGCTAATTATTCTTTTTGTCCCAATTCAACCGAGTACAGTAATATCTGATTTTGTAAAGCCAGCTAATGAAAAAATTGATCAACTCGTCGATGGCAAAACAAATGAAACCACGTTAAAAACACCAGAACAGCAAGTTTTTGCGATGAGAAATATTCAAATGAATATGACCAAAAAGCAAGTTGATGCAAAACTCGGGCAACCAGTTTCCAAAATAGGCAACGAATACGGTACGCGCTGGTATGTTTATCATCATGATTTTAATGAGTTTGTCATGGTCAGTTTTATCAATGATAAAGTACACGGGTTGTATACGAATCAAAATATGATTACTTCTAAAAATGGGATTAAATATGGAAGCCCTAAAGATTTTGTCCGTGAAAAACTAGGAACACCTGTAGATGAAATTAAAAAAGGTCATACCATTTATAAAAAAGAACAACAAGATTATGATATTTTTGATAAAGATGGTATCTACACGACTGTTTTCTATGATAAATATGACAACCATCAACTCATGGGGTTGATGCAAATCAGTCATACGATGGAATATAAATTAAATGCGCAGTACGCTGCCCCTTCAAAATTTTTGAGTGATAGTTTTGAAAAAGGTGATTATAACTTGTTAAATGCTACAAGAGTTCAAAAAGGCTTAAAGCCATTAGCTTATTCTGATTCTCTTGCGCAAACAGCTAGAAAACATAGTACTGATATGGCAAAAAATCATTACTTTGATCATAATGATTTAAGCGGTAAAACACCATTTGATCGTATTAAAGCTGATGGTCATCAATATCAAGTTGCTGCGGAAAACTTAGCATATGGTCAAACGAGTCCTATATATGCCCATCATGGATTAATGAATTCTAAAGGACATCGGAAAAATATATTAAATAGAAGTGTGAAAACAATAGGTATTGGTGTTGATTTTAATTCAGAGCGCCAACCGTTTTTCACCGAAAATTATATCGGGTAATGTTTGATGCTGAGATAAAGGGGAATAGCTTCTTTGGAAGTGATTAACAGTGAATATGATTTGGAAAAATGAAATTAATCAACAAAATACCCCCCTTTAAATCAATCGGAAGATATTTTAGATCGTATTAAAAAATTACTCAATAAAAAATAAAAAAATAAAGCAAGCGACTAGTGAATGTGCTTCATTAAGTCGCTTGCTTTTTTTAGAAGGAGTGATCAAATGCCATTTTTACATTTCTCTGAATAAGCCAATAACTTTTCCGAGCACAGTGACATTATCTAAATAAATAGGTTCTAAACTACTGTTTTCTGGTTGAAGACGGTATCTATTTTTTTCTTTATAAAATCTTTTTACTGTAGCCTCATCTTCATCAGTCATAGCTACAATGATGTCGCCATTTTCAGCGATTGATTGGCTTCTAACAATAACTTTATCTCCGTCTAAAATACCAGCTTCAATCATACTCTCTCCGATAACATTTAGGATGAATATTTGGCCATTATGTGTTGAAGTGAAATGTTCTGGTAATGGATAGTATTCTTCAACGTTCTCAATAGCAGATATAGGTGTCCCCGCTGTGACCTTACCAATGACAGGCACATAGATAGTTTCTTCCATATTGACAGGTTCTCCCATGAGTTCATTCACAATTTCTATGGCACGAGGCTTAGTTGGATCTCGTCGAATATACCCTTTTTCTTCTAATCTAGATAAATGACCGTGCACAGTTGAGCTAGAAGCTAAACCAACTGCTTCACCGATTTCTCGAACACTCGGTGGATACCCTTTTGTTTGCACGACATGCTTTATAAATTCAAATATTTCGCTTTGTCTCTTTGTGAGTTCTCTCATTTCGCACACTCCTTCTTCGTTTGGTTTGAGGTTAGTATAACATATTGATGAAATAATCACAAACGTTTGTTCGTTTTGGTGTTGACATAGAACATTCGTTCTGTTAGAGTGTTAATACAAACAAACGTTCTAGGAGTGATAGTAATGATTCATGTTAAAATTTCAGAAATATACCTGTTTTTAGCGGTATTTATCATATCTATACTACTTTTCTTTACATTCTTTGTATTAGCAAGCGATAGCAGTCATACAGAACAAACGTACGAAATGACAGATCACTATTTGAAAACAAACCAAACAGAAAAAGTTCAAAAACACGAACACATCGATACGAATCAGCCAGCGATTGCGACAACACTTGGCCGTTAATCAAAATCAACTTTTTCTGCGTACGAAATACTTTCAATCTCCATTTTTACTTCCAATTTTTTCCAATTAGATATCCCATATATTATGACACTTCGAAGTTTTCAGTCTCATTTGAACCTCGAGTCAAAATATGCTCGAGGTCAATTAGACTTGTAGACGAACTCTTGATAAGTTCAATAAATGTAAAAGACAACCTCTTTTTGAATTAGGCATTTTAATTTTTTAATAAATTGTTTCTTTCTATATGCCTATTTTCCACAAGATAAGAAAGTTTCGGCTAAAAAAAACGGACGCTATTCCGCTTTAATTGTAATACAAGTTTAAGCGTTTGGTTTTATCCATTATATCTGTTATATTTTTGTAAAGAAAATGACGGAGGGAATTGATGATGTTTACTCAAGAAAAATTGAATCGAATCAATGAATTAGCTAATAAGAAAAAGCAAGAGGGCTTAACAGAAAGTGAAGCAAAAGAGCAATCACAATTAAGAAGTGAGTACTTAGAGATGTTTAGAAGTAGCTTCAAAAGCCAAATAGAGAACACTAAGGTCATTGATCCAGAGGGTAATGATGTTACACCTGAAAAACTTAAAGAAATCCAAAAGAAAAATCATTTACGTCACTAATTTAAAATTAGGCTTATATTTGGTGATTGGCGTGCTGATTTATTAGGCTTTATACTACCATTTCGGTTATAATGAAAATATGATGAGCATTCGAAAGGAAGGAAGTAATAATATGACAGAAACAAAAGATCAACTTGCGATTAATACATTACGTGGTTTAAGTATTGACGCCATCGAAAAAGCGAATTCAGGACACCCTGGATTACCAATGGGCGCAGCACCAATGGCTTATACTTTATGGACACGTCATTTGAATTTCAACCCTAATTCAAATGAATATTTCAACAGAGACCGTTTCATTTTATCAGCGGGTCATGGTTCAGCATTATTGTACAGTTTGCTACATGTTTCAGGAAGCTTAGAATTAGAAGAGCTTAAACAATTCAGACAATGGGGTTCTAAAACACCGGGACATCCAGAATATCACCATACTAAAGGTGTAGAAATTACGACTGGTCCCCTAGGGCAAGGTTTTGCAATGTCTGTAGGTATGGCAATGGCTGAGAAACATTTGGCGGCTAAATTTAATAAAGATATCGAAGTAGTCAACCACTACACGTATGTTTTAGCTTCTGACGGAGATTTGATGGAAGGTATTTCTCATGAAGCGGCATCATTAGCAGGACATTTAAAACTAGATAAACTCATTACGCTTTATGATTCTAATAACATTTCTTTAGATGGTGAGACAAATAAATCATTTTCTGAAGATATTAAAAAACGTTTTGAGGCATATGGTTGGAACCATATACTTGTTAAAGATGGTAATGACGTAGAGGCTATCGACAAAGCCATTTCTGAAGCTAAACAACAAAATGGTCCGACAATCATTGAAGTTAAAACAATTATTGGTGAAGGTTCACCAAATAAATCAAATAGCAATTCTGTTCATGGTGCACCTTTAGGCGAAGAAGAACGTAAGCTTACATTTGAAAACTATCAATTAGACAGTTCTAAATATTTCCATGTTGACGAAGAAGTTTATGAAATTTTCAATTCAACAATGATTAAACGTGCCAATGAAAATGAAGATGAATGGAATAAAAAAGTTGAAGCCTACAGTCAACAATATCCTGAATTATACAAAGAGTTTAAAGACGCTTTAGAAGGCCGTTTACCTGAAGGTTATGAAGCTGAACTTCCAAAATTCGAATTAGGTCATAAAGGCGCTTCACGTGCAGATTCTGGAGATGTAATTCAAGCATTAAGTAAAGCTGTTCCAACATTATTTGGTGGTTCTGCTGACTTAGCTTCTTCAAATAAATCAAATGTAAAAGAAGAAACAGACTTCTCAGCTGAAAATGGCGAAGGTAAAAACGTATGGTTCGGTGTGCGTGAATTTGCGATGGCTGCTGCCGTTAATGGTATGGCTGCACATGGTGGTTTACATCCATACGGTGCAACATTCTTTGTATTTAGTGATTATTTAAAACCTGCTTTACGTTTAGCAGCAATAATGGGACTTCGTTCTACGTTTGTGTTTACACACGATTCAATCGCTGTTGGTGAAGATGGTCCTACACATGAACCAATCGAACAATTGGCAGGCTTAAGAGCAATTCCAAATCTTAACGTGATTCGTCCAGCTGATGGTAATGAAACACGTGTTGCTTGGAAAGTTGCTGTTGAATCAAACGGTATCCCAACTGCTTTAGTATTAACACGTCAAGGTTTACCAGTGTTAGATGTAGAAGAATCTGTAGTAGAAGAAGGCGTTAGAAAAGGTGCATATGTCGTTTATGAAAGTGAAAAAGCGCCTGAGTATGTTTTATTAGCTTCTGGTTCTGAAGTAAGTTTAACAGTTGAAGTTGCAAAAGCACTTGAAGAACAAGGTAAAGGTGTTCGTGTTGTTTCAATGCCAAACTGGAATGCATTTGAAGCGCAATCAAAAGCGTACCAAGACGAAATTTTATTACCACAAGTAGAAAAACGTGTTGCTGTTGAAATGGCATCATCACTCGGTTGGCATAAATATGTAGGTATGCATGGTCTTGTTGTAGGTATTGATCGTTACGGCGCAAGTGCACCTGGCGACTTAGTTGTCGAAAAATATGGTTTTACAAAAGAAAACATATTATCTGAAATTGAAAAGTTATAATTGATGATCGCATTTAAAAGTCGAGCTTGAATTGTTCAAAATTGAGCTCGGCTTTTCTTTTAGTTATTCATATAAGTTTGCTTTCATATCTTGAAAAGAATACATAATTTTAGTAAAATGCAAAAGGATACAGAAAGTGGGTGAAACTATGGCTACATGGTTAGCAATTTTATTAATTGTTATTGCACTTATCGGTGGATTAGTGGGGGGCTTTTTCTTAGCACGTAAATATATGATGGACTATTTAAAAAAGAACCCACCTATTAATGAAGAAATGTTGCGCATGATGATGATGCAAATGGGTCAAAAACCATCTCAAAAGAAAATTAATCAAATGATGACAATGATGAATAAAAACATGGACAAAAAAATGTAATGTCCATGATGTTGATAATAGCAAAGTTTAGTACGGTAATAAAAATCGTACTAAACTTTGCTATTTTTTTAAGTTAAAATAAAGAAGGACTTTAAGCGCATGGCCATACCAGACATTTGGTTTTATTTTAAGACAAGTGGCTTCCACTCTATTAACTGAAAGAGGTAGGGTCTATGTTATACCAAATTGAGTAATGGTGTACGTCCAGTTTATTCATATAGAAAGATTTTAAAATAAATGTGATCAAACTGTGGTTTAGTTTATTTTAATGGATAAGAGGAGGTGTGACATATATGATAGGTATCATACTCATTATTGTTATATCAGCGATCGTGACCATTTATTTGGGGATAACAAAAGATGTGAATATTATCGCTTCAGTTGATGCGCAAAAGGTGCCTGCGCATTTAAAAACTAAATTGATTTATTTGTTTATAGTAATGTTATGGTTGACTAGTTTAAGTCTTATATTGACAATTGCTTTAATCGAAACACATCTTTTTATTAGTCTTATTTTGTTCGTGATAAGTTTATTATTGATGGTCTCTTTTTACATATATTATTATAAGATAAGTCAGTAGTTTCAATAAAAGGCATTGATAGACGTGTGTATAAGATGAGTTATGAAAAAGCACATGTTTAGAAGTGAAACCTTAAATAATGCGTCGAAGTAAGAAAATTAACGAATTTAAATGTCATGTGCTATACTATTGAGTATCGAATGAGAAATGAGGAGGATCAACATTGACGTATTTAGTATTATCGATTCTTATTGCATTTGTCATGGGGGCAGCGGTCATTGTAATTAGAATGAAAGCGCAAAAATATCCAGTGAATGAAAAGAAAATTCTTTTACCTCCTTTTTTTATGGCAACAGGTGCATTAATGTACGTCGTTCCCTATTTTAGACTTTCTAATTTTGAAATATTAGAGTCAGTTGTATTAGGTGTGATTTTTTCGAGTGTACTCATTATGACATCACACTTTGAAACAAAAGGGAGTCAAATCTATTTAAAAAAATCTAAAGCTTTCCCGCTTGTGCTCATCACGCTTCTATTAGTGAGAACAGTATTAAAAGTGTTTATAGGCAGTAATATTGATCCGGGTGAGTTAGCAGGTATGTTCTTTTTATTAGCTTTTAGTATGTTATTGCCATGGCGCCTTGCGATGTTACGTCGCTATCGCAAAATTAAGCACCAACTTGTACAATAAAGAGCATGTCATTAAAATGAAAAGTTTCATTTATGTATAGTAAGTTTCGTTTGTTTTAATAAAAAATGCTTGCAGTTTAGCGATATATTCATGCATCGTTGAATCGCTATTATTTATAAACTAACCGTCGTGGATTGAGTTGAATGTTTCAGCCTCAATCCATTTTTTAATCATAATCAATATGCTGGAGTGGGATAATGAAATCTATTGATATCGATCTCATTCTTTTTTTAGGTTTATTGAGTTAAAGCGAGTACATTGATATCATCGTTAAATGATGAAATGATAAATTAGAATTGGACGCTTGAAATCCAATAAAAACACCTATACAATAATAACGAACGTTTGTTCTGAGGTGATGAATATGAAAATAATACATACCGCGGATTGGCATTTAGGAAAAGTATTAAATGGCCATTCATTTTTGGAAGATCAACAGTATATTGTAGATCAATTGATAGAAGTGCTTATAAAAGAAAAACCAGATTTACTTGTTATAGCTGGTGATATCTATGATACAACATACCCTAATAAGTATGTGATTAGACTAATGGAAAATACTATCGCAAAGATAAATCTAGATTTACGAATTCCTATTGTCATGATTAATGGCAACCATGATGGTAAAGAGCGTCTACGTTATGGCGCCTCATGGTTTCAGCACAATCAACTCTACATTGCTACAGAATTAGAGCAGTGCTTAACGCCCTACATATTTGATGATGTTGCACTTTACACTATGCCTTTTTTTACTGTATCGGAAGCGCGTGAATTTCTGAATGAACCGATTGAAACATATGAGCAAGCTGTTAAGAAATTGATTGCACGTATTCAACCACATCTAGACCAAAATAAGACGAATATTTTAGTGGGACATTTCACTTTAAATGGTGCGCCCAAAAGTGATTCAGAACGTGAAATAACTGTAGGTACTATTGAAGCGGTATCGCCCCAATTTTTAAATGATTTTGATGCCGTAATGTTAGGTCATATTCATCATCCGTTTGCGACGCCATTTAAGCATATCGTCTATAGTGGTTCAATTTTGCAATATTCTTTTTCGGAAGCTGGCCAGGCAAAAGGGATTCGAATCTTTGACGTACAGCCTCATGAAATAAAACAGTCTTTTGTCCCATTGAAGCCTAAGCATGAATTAGAAGTAGTCGAAGCAAGATTTGATGATTTAATGAATGGTGAATTTGAGCGTAAAAGTAACGAAAGTTATTTTCACTTTATTGTTGAACAACTCAGTCATGTAAAGGATCCAATGCAAAAGTTAAAACAAATTTATCCCAACACTTTATCATTAACCCAACAAGTACAGACTTCCCAATACACATCTAAAGCTTTAAAAGATGTAAAAAAAATGCATCCAATAGATATTGTAGAGAAGTTCTATAGTGAAATGACGACTGAGAAGTTATCGGAATTGCAAAAAGAAAATGTAATGGCATTGTTAGAAAAGATAAAAGGGGAGGAATAAAAGATGAAACCGATACGCCTTCATCTTAAAAATTTTGGTCCTTTTTTAGATGAAACCATTGATTTTTCAAATATACAATCGAATCAACTCTTCTTAATTAGCGGAAAAACGGGTTCAGGTAAGACGATGATATTTGATGGAATGGTTTATGCGCTATATGGACGTGCGTCTACTGAAAAAAGAGAAGTGAAACATTTGAGAAGTCACTTTGCGCAACCTAAAGAACCTTTAACGGTTACCTTTGAATTTGAAATCAACGGTGGTCGTTATAAGGTCGTTCGAGAAGCTTCATTTTTGAAGCCGGGAAATAAAAATGAGACAAAACCTAAACTTGAAGTTTACCATTTAAATGGTGAGGTTTTTGAGCTGGTTGAAAGTACAATTCAAGCAGGAGACCAATTTATTTTAAATCTTTTAAAGCTTAAGCAAGATCAATTTAGACAGCTGTTTATCTTGCCACAAGGTGAATTTAAATCCTTTTTAGTTTCAAATAGCACAGATAAGCAAGCGATTTTGAGAACGCTTTTTAATACGCAACTGTATGACGTTCTTAAAAATGAGTTGGTAGGTAAAACTAAAAATATGAAGAATGAAATTGATCAAATCTATACAAAAATCCAAAGCAGTTGGGATGAAATGTATACATTAGATGACGCTGAATTGGTAGCGCAAAAACAATTGAAAAGTGAACAATATGAATTGATTCTTAATGCATTGCCGGTGTTTCAACGTATAGGACAACAACAGGTTGACGAAACAGCAGTGGAGAAAAGTAAGCGTGAAGGCGCTTTGAAAAAGATAAATGAAGCGGTTGCACGTGAAGAATCACGTCAACAATTAAAGCAACAAAAAGCGGACTTAGAACACAAATTAAATCAATTAAATGAACAACAACCTCGAATTACAGAGCTAGAAAAGAAATTAAAATTGATAACTGAAAGTCAATTCGCTATCAAAACGTATCAAAATAAGCTTGAATACGAAAAAACACTCAATTCTCAAAAAAGTAAACAGTCTACTTTAACATCAGAATTTGATGCATTGAAAGAGATAGAAGTACAAGATGCAACTTTGCTTGAAAAACATTTAGCTCAACAAGAACGGATAGACCAACAATCACAATTCATCCAAAATACAAGACATTATTTTCAACAAGTCGATCAGCTCAAACAAAAAGAACAGCGTGATCAACAAATTAATGCACAGCATCAGCAAGTAGTAGAAGAAATGGATAAAGCGAACAATGAATTACAACAAATGAGTGAAGAAGATATTGAGAAAAAACCGGATTATGAGAAAAAATCACAGTTACAAAATATGCAAATGACGCTCACTGAACAGCATACGTCACTTATAGAATCTGAAAAGCGTATGCATCTCAAGCTAAAACATGAAGAAAGTCTTGAACAGCTAAACAAACAATATGAAAATTTAACGCATGAAATTGAAGCACAGCGTGCACAGTTGCATACGATTTCAAGTCAAGGTCAACACTTACTCGATCATGAAAAAGCGGTCGTTACTTTAAGAACAGTTTTACAAGTTGATGAACCTTGTCCTGTTTGTGGACAAAATGTTTCACATGTCGATTATGGTCCGGAAATTGATGCCATTAAATCATTGCAAAGTGAAAATGTGAAAATTGAAACTCAAATTCGAGAACTCACTGAGCAAAGAATTCATTGCGGAGCGGATATCACGAATACAAAGGAAAGATTAAATGAAATTGGAGAAATTCAATTTAATAAAAATTTATTAAATGAAAATGAAGCACAACTTTTAAATGTTAAAAATGATATAGAAGCGGTTGATCATGAAAATAAACGGATTGAAGCATTACAACAACAAGTTGAACGTATTAATAAGGTATTAGATGAAAATACGCGTCAAAAGCAACTTTTAGAAAAAGAACAACAACATATTCAAGAACAATTAGAAAATTTTCAACAAATAACAGGGTACGATGATATTGTGAAGTTTCAAAACGCATTTGAGCGAATTGATTCTGAAGTTCTAGCCTTTGAGGAGCAAAAACTAGCGTTAACACAACAATTAGAAAATACACAAAATAAAGTGAAAAATCATCATTATGATTTGCGCCTTATTGCACAACAAATCGATGATGTTACAACTCAACTCAATCGACTCGACGATGAGTTGAAAATAGCAATGAAGCAATTAGATATTGCGGATGAAGCGGCATTAATGACCATTTCAAACGAAAGTGAAAATAAATCAGACTATACGTCTGAAGTAGAACAATTTCACCATGAAATACAAGCGCTTCAATTTAAACTTCAAGATGTTACGACTCAAATTTTAAATATTGAACCAAATAATATAGAGACTTTAAAAAAAGAGCAACGAGAAATACAAATACAATATGATTCTGTACAAAAGCGGTTGAATGAATTTGCTTTTCAAGTAGAGCAAAATAAGAAGACGATACAACGAATAGAACGGGAGATAGCACATTTAAAGCAGACGGTGTCAGCACAAATTGAGCTCTTTCAACTTGCCGAAATTTTAAATGGAAAAAATGAGCATAATTTAACTTTAGAAAATTATGTACTGATGCATTTTCTAGAACAAATTCTCGTTAAAGCGAATCAAAGATTGTTAAGTATGACAGGACAGCGGTATGAATTGATTAGAAATGAGAAAAAAGGGAGAGGTTTTAGTGGCTTAGAAATTGAAGTCTTTGACTATTATTCAAACCAATCACGTCATATCACCTCATTATCTGGAGGAGAAACATTTCAAGCGTCATTGGCGCTAGCTTTGGGCCTTTGTGAAGTGGTACAAAATGAGCAAGGGGGCATTGCGCTTGATGCAATGTTTATTGACGAAGGTTTCGGTACACTAGACCAAGAAACTTTAGAGACAGCATTAGATACATTAATTCAACTTCAATCGAGTGGACGATTAGTGGGTATTATTTCTCATGTCACAGAATTAAAAAATCGAATTCCTGTTATTTTAGATGTAGTTTCTAAAAATTATCAAAGTACAACTTTATTACGTTACAATGAATAATTATACGACTTATATTATGAAATTGGTTTAAAATATAAACGACAGACGGTAAGATAGAGATTCTTTTCCACCTTATCGCCTGTCGTTTTTAATGCGCGCTTATTTTTGATTTTGACGTAATAAATCACGGATTTCAGTTAAGAGTACAGTGTTTTCTTCGATAGCTTCTTCCTCTTCTTCTACTTTCGGTTTTACAAGCGTATTTGCAATTTTAACAAAGATAAATAATGCAAAAGCGATGATAATAAAGTCAATAATAGATTGAATAAATATACCATACTTGATACCGAACGCTGCCCAATTTTTAGCGAAATCAACTTCGCCAAATAGTAATCCAATTAAAGGCATAATGATGTTTTCGACTAATGATGACACGATTTTGTTGAAAGCAGCGCCCATTACAACCGCAACGGCTAAATCAAGAACATTACCTTTTAATGCAAACGCTTTAAATTCTTTTAACATGACGTTTTCCCCTCCAAATAAACAAATTTAATGGCACACTGATTATACATTACTCATAAAATATTGCAACATTTAATTAATAAAGAAATTGATATGATTCTTAGTTCGTTGATTATACGATAATGTTTTGTTATTGTATATATGTTGATTGCGCTTTAAAATATTTGTACATTGTTAATATAAAGTGCGTGATTATTTAAAATTTAATATATGAAAGGGAGTATGTTATTTTATGAGTTCTTCAACTCCAGAACCAAATGGTAAGAAGTTTTCTCCGGTATTCCTGATTAGTGCAATTATTGTTTTTGCCATTGTATTAGTCGGTGTATTCATCCCAACGCAGTTTGGTGAATTTACGAATACGATAAAACTTTGGATTACAGATAAACTGGGTTGGTACTATCTTATTTTAACGACGATTATCGTATTCTTCTGTATCTTCTTAATCTTCAGCCCTATAGGGAAATTGAAGTTAGGTCGACCACACGATAAACCGGAATTCAACACAATTTCTTGGTTTGCGATGTTATTCAGCGCGGGAATGGGGATTGGATTAGTCTTTTATGGTGCAGCAGAGCCAATTTCTCATTTTGCGGCACCACCTAACGCTGATCCGAAATCAACGGAAGCATTTACTGAATCATTACGCGCGACGTTCTTTCATTGGGGATTCCATGCATGGGCAGTATATGGTGTTGTCGCACTTGCATTAGCTTATGCGCAATTTAGAAAAGGTGAACCGGGCTTATTATCTAAAACATTACGTCCCATTTTAGGGGATCATGTAGATGGTCTCGTTGGTACGATCATTGATGTTCTAGCCGTATTTGCGACAGTTATTGGGGTAGCCGTTTCTCTAGGTATGGGTGCACTTCAAATCTCAGGTGGTTTACATTACCTATTCGGCACGCCTAACAATATTGTTACGCAATCTATTATCATTGTTGTCGTAACGATTTTATTTATTATGAGTGCTTGGTCCGGTTTAAGTAAAGGAATTCAATACTTAAGTAACTTGAATATCGGTTTAGGGACTTTATTATTGATTGCCGGATTAATTGTAGGACCGACAATCTTAATCTTAAACATGTTTACAAGTTCAACAGGAAGCTTATTAAATTCTTTCTTATTTAACAGTTTTGATGCAGCACCAACAAATCCTCAAAAACGTGAATGGATGACAAATTGGACACTTTACTATTGGGGCTGGTGGCTAAGCTGGAGCCCGTTCGTAGGTGTATTTATTGCACGTGTTTCAAAAGGGCGTTCAATTCGAGAATTTATTTCAGGGGTACTGTTAGTGCCTGTTATTGTAAGTTTCGTTTGGTTTAGTGTGTTTGGCGTTTTAGGTATTGAAACGGCTAAAAAACATACAGAAATTTTCAAAATGTCACCTGAAACACAGCTTTTCGGTGTCTTTCATCATGTGCCATTAGGCATGGTGCTTTCAATCATCGCACTACTTTTAATTGCGTCATTCTTTATTACATCAGCTGACTCAGCAACATTTGTGCTAGGTATGCAGACGACATACGGTTCACTCAATCCAAGTGCTGTTGTTAAAGTGACTTGGGGTGTTGCACAATCACTTATCGCATTTGTGTTATTATTATCTGGCGGAGGCGATGGTGCGGCAGGATTAAATGCGTTGCAAAGTGCAGCGATTATTAGTGCTTTGCCGTTCTCATTGATTGTCATCCTGATGATGATTAGTTTCTATAAAGATGCGAATAAAGAGCGTAAGTTCTTGGGATTAACATTAACACCTAATAAGCATCGTTTGAAAGAATATGTCGCAAGTTCACAACAAGATTATGAAGAAGAATTAATTTCAAAACGTAAAGCGTTGCGAGATCAAGAAAAATAAATTTATTTAATTAAAAGACAGGTTTCAATTCACTGAAATGAAAATACAGTGAATTGACCTGTCTTTTTTTATTGACCAATACTTGATTGAAAATCATTCTCAATTAATAATATATACTTATTACACCTGATGAAAGTCATAAGTTTTAGTTATAATAACCGATTAGAAAGTCAAAACTTCAAAACCCCAGTTTTAATCATCATTTAGTTGTTTTCATAAAGCGTTAATTATACAATTAAATCAACGGCATATAAAAATATCAGGGGGGATATTCGATGGCTTCAAAATTAAAAGAACAAGCTAAAAAGTCATTTCAATTAAACGGAAAAAACTTAACGTACTATGATTTGAAAACGTTAGAAGAACAAGGACTTACTCAAGTAAGTCGCTTACCATATTCTATTCGTGTATTACTTGAATCAGTATTGCGTCAAGAAGATGGTTTTGTTATTACAGACGAACATATTAAAGCGCTTTCAACATTTGGTAAAGAAAATAGTAAAGGTGAAGTGCCATTCAAACCTTCACGTGTTATTTTACAAGACTTTACAGGTGTACCAGCGGTTGTAGACTTAGCTTCTTTACGTAAAGCAATGGACGATGTCGGTGGAGACTTGTCTAAAATCAACCCAGAAGTTCCAGTAGACCTAGTGATTGACCACTCTGTACAAGTTGATAGTTACGCAAATCCAGAAGCTTTAGAGCGCAACATGAAATTAGAATTCGAACGTAACTATGAGCGTTATCAATTTTTGAACTGGGCTACTAAAGCGTTTAAAAATTATAATGCTGTACCTCCAGCAACAGGGATTGTACATCAAGTTAACTTGGAATATTTAGCTAATGTTGTTCATGTACGTGAAGAAAATGGGGAAGACGTTGCATTTCCAGATACATTAGTGGGAACTGACTCACATACTACAATGATTAACGGCCTTGGCGTTTTAGGTTGGGGTGTCGGTGGAATCGAAGCAGAAGCGGGCATGCTCGGTCAGCCATCATACTTCCCAATTCCTGAAGTTATTGGTGTACGTTTATCCAATGAACTGCCTCAAGGTGCAAATGCGACAGACTTAGCATTACGCGTAACAGAGTTATTACGTAAAAAAGGGGTAGTAGGTAAATTTGTTGAATTTTTCGGTCCAGGTGTAGATAAATTACCTTTAGCTGACCGTGCAACAATTGCCAACATGGCTCCAGAATACGGAGCAACTTGTGGTTTCTTCCCTGTTGATGACGAAACGTTAAAATATTTACGTTTAACAGGTCGCTCTGATGAACATATTGAAACAGTTGAAAAGTATTTAAAACAAAATCATCTGTTCTTTGATGTAAATGAAGAGCCAAATTATACAGACGTAGTGGAACTTGATTTATCTACAGTTGAGGCTTCATTGTCGGGTCCAAAACGTCCACAAGATTTAATTTTCTTAAGCGATATGAAAAAAGAGTTCGAAAAATCAGTGACTGCACCTGCAGGTAACCAAGGTCATGGTTTAGATGCATCAGAATTCGATAAAAAGGCAACAATCGAATTTAAAGATGGTTCAACAACTGAAATGACGACGGGCGACATTGCGATTGCAGCGATCACTTCTTGTACAAATACCTCTAACCCTTATGTGATGTTAGGTGCTGGGTTATTAGCTAAAAAAGCAGTTGAAAAAGGACTAGAAGTTCCAGCCTATGTTAAAACTTCTTTAGCACCGGGTTCTAAAGTTGTAACAGGTTATTTGCGGGACTCAGGTTTACAAAGCTATTTAGACAAGCTTGGTTTCAACTTAGTCGGTTATGGCTGTACAACATGTATTGGTAACTCAGGTCCACTATTAGAAGAAATTGAAAAAGCTGTTGCTAAAGAAGATTTATTAGTGACTTCTGTATTATCAGGTAACCGTAACTTTGAAGGACGTATCCATCCACTTGTTAAAGCGAACTATTTAGCTTCGCCACCATTAGTTGTGGCATATGCTTTAGCGGGAACTGTTGATATTGATTTACACAAAGAAGCTTTAGGTCAAGATGCACAAGGAAATGATGTATTCTTGAAAGATATTTGGCCTTCTATTCAAGAAGTAGCAGATGCTGTAGAAAGCGTTGTTACACCAGAATTGTTTAAAGAAGAATATAAGAGTGTTTATGATAACAACGAATTATGGAACCAAATCGATACGACAGATCAACCATTGTATGATTTTGATCCTGAATCAACGTACATTCAAAATCCAACATTCTTCCAAGGATTATCTAAAGAACCAGGTCACATTGAACCATTAAAAGATTTACGTGTCATGGGTAAATTTGGCGATTCGGTTACAACTGACCATATCTCTCCGGCAGGGGCAATTGGTAAAGATACGCCAGCAGGACATTACTTAACAGAAAATGGTGTTTCTCCACGTGACTTTAACTCTTATGGTTCTCGTCGTGGTAACCACGAAGTCATGGTTCGTGGTACATTTGCCAACATTCGTATTAAAAACCAATTAGCACCAGGAACAGAAGGTGGCTTCACAACATATTGGCCAACTGGAGAAGTAATGCCAATATTTGATGCAGCTATGAAATATAAAGAAGATGGCACTGGCCTTGTTGTATTAGCAGGTAACGACTATGGTATGGGCTCATCTCGTGACTGGGCTGCGAAAGGTACAAACTTATTAGGTGTAAAAACAGTTATTGCACAAAGTTATGAGCGTATTCATCGTTCTAACTTAGTCATGATGGGTGTTTTACCATTACAATTTAAGCAAGGTGAATCAGCGGATACGTTAGGTTTAGATGGTAAAGAAACGATTTCAGTTGAAGTTAGCGAATCTGTTCAACCTCGAGATACAGTGAAAGTGACTGCAACGAAAGAAGATGGTTCTACAGTTGAGTTCGAAGCCATTGCACGTTTCGATTCTAATGTAGAAATTGATTACTATCGTCATGGCGGTATTTTACAACTTGTTTTACGTAAAAAATTAGCTTCTTCATAAGGTGATTTAAGCAATTTTAGAAAATGTGATAATTTTATTTTGCTTTAATGAATAGCTAAGAAAATATTATATCAAGTCCGGTCATTTTGATGTACCGGGCTTTCTTTTTTTGAAATGAAGAGGTTAATATCCTTTTTACATCTATTGCAGAATTCATTATAAGTTTCTGGGTTGTTTTTTTATGGTAAAATGAGTGGCATGAGCGCTAAGAGAAAGAAGGTAAAATAATGATCTACGCATTAACTGAAATCGAAGCACGCTATCAAGAGACAGACCAAATGGGTGTGATTTACCATGGTAACTATGCGACATGGTTTGAAGTTGCACGTACAGACTACATACGTAAACTCGGCTTAGACTATGTGGAAATGGAAGAGGCGGGGATTGTTTCTCCTGTAACAGAACTCAATATTAATTATAAAAAGAGTATTGGTTATCCAGAAAAAGTAACAATTAAAACATGGGTATCTAAATTTTCAAAATTACGCTCTCGTTATCAATATGAAGTTTATAATGAAAACGGTGAACTTGCGACTACGGGTTACACAGATAATGTCATTATCACTAAAAATGAAGGCAAACCTGTTCGTTTAGATAGAGCTTTTCCAAATTGGTATGAAGTTTATCATGAAGTTCAGCAAAGAAATGAAGCAGGTGAAGAGTTAGAAGTCACACAAGATTCAACTATTTAAAAACATCAATTTGTTTTTATCATCTCGTTTGTGCATTAGCATATTATGTGTCAAATGAGGTTGTTAAAATTTATAGTAATGATTATTGTTGTCTTAATTATTTCGTCATAGAAATTGTTTCAACGTAATCATCAAAAAAATCGAGGTTAGGAAATTACGATTCCACCTCGATTTTTGTTGTTAATTCAATTATGATTCAATAAGTTCAGCTTCATAGAGTACATCATCATTTTTAATATCTACTTTTATATGATGATCTTCAAAATACCAAACATCTTTTTCTGCTACGATGACATGTATGCCATCAAACTTTTCTTCGTATCCAATTTCATCTATATCACGTGTGTAATCTACATTAAAAGCTGGGCTAAATCCTTGTTTTAATTGGAACTCCCCACCATAGCGAACAAAGAACCGTAACACTTTTCCGTCTTCTGGTAAGTCAAGTTCATCTTTAAACCAAGTAATGGCATCATTCGTAAATTCTATTTTCATATTGAATTCTCCTCCCAGTATAAGGATATGATTTGTTTACCTTATTTTAATGGGTTTTAAACTAAATTCAAATATTAAGTATTACATCCATTTGATTTTAGGTTCAGTGCCTTTAATAATGCGTTTAATATTACTACTATGTCGATAAATGAGTAAAACTGAAACAGCGATGCTCGTTATTAATAATACATAATCACTAATGAAAAATGAGCCGATCACACAGCAAATTGCTGCAATGATACTTGATAATGAAACATATTTTGTTAATTTTAAAATGATAAAGAAAATCAAAGCAAGTATTAATAGTAAAATCGGATTAACAGCGAGTAGGACACCGGCACTTGTCGCTACTGCTTTTCCCCCTCTGAATTTCAAGTAGATAGGGTAAACATGACCGATAATTGCAAAAATTCCTACGAGTAAACCGTGTATTTCCACATTGAATAATGCTGGAAGGAATACAACGATGAACCCTTTAAATATATCAAAAAATGTGACAGCAAACCCAGCTGGTTTACCTAGTACACGGAAACTGTTTGTTGCACCTGTATTGCCGCTCCCATATTCCCTAATATCTTTTTTAAAGAAAATCTTCCCAATTAAATAACCACTTGGAATAGAACCAATTAAATAACTTGCAATGAATAGTAGGGCTATCACCATAAGTATTCACATCCTTTTAGTACCTGCTCTTATTTTAACATAATTTCACAAAGAGTCATGTATTTTTATAGTCGTTTCTGCACATTTAATCAAAAGTCGGACTAAAAAAATGGCAATAAATCCTTGTTTTTTTGACATATTCCCTAATTTCTAAATAGATGACAGGATTGATAAAAATAATATTTATTTTAGTCATGATATAGATTCGCGCTTGCATTTTCAATGATTTTATATAAGAATAGCTATTGTATAGTTTGATGAACGAACGTATGTTTGTAGGAGGGGAATTGAGTGTCTGCAAAGAAAGTTAATAATTACTCGGATGATGCAATTCAAGTACTTGAAGGACTTGAAGCTGTAAGAAAAAGACCGGGGATGTATATAGGATCTACAGATAAGCGTGGTTTACACCATTTAGTATATGAAGTCGTTGATAACTCTGTTGATGAAATTTTAAATGGTTATGGTGACGAAATTAACGTCACAATCAATGCAGATGAAAGTATTACTGTAGCCGATAATGGACGTGGCATGCCAACAGGAACACATCGTTCTGGCAAGCCTACTGTCGAAGTGATATTCACAGTGCTACATGCCGGCGGGAAATTTGGACAAGGTGGTTATAAAACATCTGGTGGCTTGCATGGTGTAGGGGCGTCAGTTGTGAATGCGTTAAGTGAATCGCTCAGCGTTGAAATTCATCGTGACGGAAAAATTTTTGAGCAACACTTCGCCCATGGAGGTGTGCCGCAGACAAAATTAGTTCAAAAAGGCACAACGAAAAAGACAGGAACAAAAGTGACATTCAAACCGGATTCTGAAATCTTTAAAAATGCTACGAGCTTTAATTTTGATACGTTAAGTGAACGTTTGCAAGAATCTGCCTTTTTATTACAAGGATTAAAGATTACATTGGATGATCAACGTAAAGGAAAAGAACGCAGCGAAATTTACCATTATGAAGAAGGGATTAAAGCTTTTGTAAGCTATGTGAATGAAGGCAAAGAAGTCTTACATGATGTGGCTTTATTTCAAGGAACAGCGAATGAAATTGAAGTGGATGTCTCTTTTCAATACAACGATCAATATTCTGAAAGTATTATGAGCTTTGTTAACAACGTCCGTACGAAAGATGGTGGTACACACGAGGTGGGCTTTAAAACAGCTATGACACGTGTGTTTAATGATTATGCGCGACGTATTGGTGATTTAAAAGCAAAAGATAAAAATTTGGAAGGTAATGATATTCGTGAAGGCTTAACTGCGATTATTTCTGTACGAATACCTGAGCATTTATTGCAATTTGAAGGACAGACAAAATCAAAGTTAGGTACGCCCGAAGCAAGAAGTGCGGTTGATGCTGTCGTTTCTGAAAAGTTACCATATTACTTAGAAGAAAAAGGACAATTGTCAAAATCGTTAGTTAAAAAAGCGATTAAGGCACAACAAGCAAGAGAAGCAGCACGTAAAGCGAGAGAAGAAGCGAGAACAGGTAAAAAGAATAAACGTAAAGATACATTATTGTCTGGTAAGTTAACGCCAGCACAGAGTAAAAACACTGAGAAAAATGAACTTTATCTTGTCGAAGGAGATTCTGCAGGGGGCTCTGCTAAACTTGGACGTGATCGTAAATTTCAAGCTATTTTACCTTTGCGAGGTAAAGTTATTAATACAGAAAAAGCCAAGTTAGAAGACATCTTCAAAAACGAAGAAATCAATACGATCATCCATACAATTGGTGCTGGCGTCGGTAATGATTTTAGTTTAGAAGATAGTAATTATAACCGCGTCATTATTATGACTGATGCGGATACGGATGGTGCCCACATACAAGTACTGCTCCTGACATTTTTCTTTAAGTATATGCGACCGCTTGTAGCAGCAGGACGTGTGTATATTGCGTTACCACCGCTTTATAAGTTGGAAAAAGGTAAAGGTAAAAATAAACAGGTCTCATATGCATGGACAGATGAAGAGCTAGAAAAATTACAACAAGAGATGGGTAAAGGTTTTATTTTACAGCGTTATAAAGGTTTAGGTGAGATGAATCCAGACCAGTTGTGGGAAACAACGATGAATCCAGAGACAAGAACGTTGATTCGTGTTCAAATTGATGATGAGGTGCGTTCATCTAAACGTGTTTCAACATTAATGGGTGATAAAGTTGCGCCACGTAGAGATTGGATTGAACGTCATGTTCAATTTGGAATGCAGGAAGATCAAAGCATTTTAGAAAATGATGAGATTCAAGTTTTGTCAGACCAGACAGTTGAAGAGGAGGATGCATAATGAGTGAAATCATCCAAAATTTACCTTTAGAGGATGTTATTGGAGATCGATTCGGTCGTTATAGTAAATACATTATTCAAGAGCGTGCTTTACCTGATGTACGTGACGGATTAAAACCAGTACAGCGACGTATCCTTTATTCGATGTATTCTAACGGCAATACGTATGACAAACATTTTCGAAAAAGTGCTAAAACAGTCGGTGATGTGATAGGTCAATTACATCCACACGGCGATAGCTCTGTGTATGATGCTATGGTACGTTTGAGCCAAGACTGGAAATTACGCCATGTATTAGTTGAGATGCATGGGAATAACGGTAGTATTGATAATGACCCGCCTGCAGCGATGCGTTATACTGAAGCGAAATTGAGTCAGCTTTCTGAACAAATCTTGCGTGATATTCATAAAGATACAGTGGATTTTGTTCCGAACTATGATGATACTGAAATGGAGCCTATGGTATTACCGGCACGTTTTCCAAATCTATTGGTCAACGGCTCAACAGGTATTTCTGCAGGTTATGCCACGGATATTCCACCACATAATTTAGCAGAAGTGATTACAGCGACGTTAAAGTATATCGATCATCCTAATATTACAGTGAATCAGTTAATGAAACATATTAAAGGCCCTGATTTTCCTACTGGTGGTATAGTACAAGGGATTGACGGTATTAAAAAAGCTTATGAGACAGGTAAAGGCAAGGTTGTTGTCCGTGCGAAGACTGAAACTGAAACGTTGAGAAATGGACGTCACCAAATTGTTGTTACCGAAATTCCTTATGAAGTGAATAAAAGCAGTCTCGTTAAAAAAATAGATGAGCTTCGTGCTGATAAAAAAGTCGACGGCATCGTTGAAGTACGTGACGAAACGGATCGAAGCGGTCTTCGAATTGCAATCGAACTTAAAAAAGATGTCAATGCGACTTCAGTGTTAAACTTTTTATTTAAAAATACGGACTTACAGGTTGCATATAATTTCAATATGGTTGCCATACGCGAAGGGCGTCCACAATTAATGGGTATTAAATCGATTATCGATAGTTATTTAAACCATCAAATCGAAGTCGTGAGTCGACGTACACGTTATGATTTGAAACATACGGAAGAGAGAATGCATATTGTAGAAGGACTAATGAAAGCTTTATCGATTTTAGATGAAGTGATTGCGTTAATTAGAAATTCAAAAAATAAGCGTGATGCTAAAGATAATTTAGTTGAAAAATACGATTTTACAGAAGCTCAAGCTGAAGCGATTGTGATGTTGCAATTATATCGCCTTACAAATACGGACATTGTGGCACTTCAAGAAGAACATGCAGAGTTAAAAGAAAAAATTGATGCGTTACGCCACATTCTGGATCACCATGATGCATTGTTAAATGTCATTAAAGAAGAACTTACAGCGATTAAAAAGCAATTTAAATCACCACGTCTCTCAGTGATTGAAGAAAAAATAGCAGAAATCAAAATCGACAAAGAAGTCATTGTACCGAGTGAAACTGTCATGTTGAGTATGACGCAAGAAGGCTACATTAAAAGAACATCATTACGTAGTTTCAATGCAAGTGGTAAAGATGAAATCGGATTGAAAGAGCAAGATGGTGTACTTAAAATTTTAGAAGTCAATACGCAAGACAATGCGCTTGTTTTTACAAATAAAGGGCGTTACTTGTTCATTCCTGTTCATAAAATTGCAGATATCAAATGGAAAGATTTAGGACAACATGTTTCTCAGATTGTGCCGATTGATGAGGATGAGCGAGTTATTGACTGCTATGTTGTTTCTGAGTTCGATGATCAAAGTGCCATCATTACAGCGACACGTCAAGGTATGATTAAAAAAAGCTTGCTCTCTGGTTTTAAATCAACACGCACGAATAAACCACTCGTAGCAGCTAAAATTAAAGATGGCGATGAATTGATTTCAGTCATGCATGTGTCAACGAAGATACCTTCGCAATTGTTGACATTTTTAACTTTCAAAGGGATGTCACTCACATATGCACTTGAAGAATTACCTGATACGGGCTTACGTGCTGCAGGTGTTAAGGGAATTAATTTAAAAAATGATGACCATGTTGTGATGGTTAATACCGTTTCACCACAAGACACAATTTTAATTGCAACTCAGCGCGGTTCACTCAAGCGTATCGCTTTCAAAGTCTTACAACAAGCGAAACGTGCACAACGTGGGATTACACTGTTGAAAGAATTAAAAAAACAGCCACATCGTATTGTGTCAGCGCGCGTGTGCCAACCTGATCAAAGTCGCTACAAACTTATTTCTCAAAATGATACTTTTGAAGGCGAAATTAAAGATATTCATTTATCAGAGCAATATACAAACGGTAGCTTCGTTGTCGATACCACAGTATTTGGCGAGATAGAGAATCTATTTGTTGAATAAGCACTAAAAAATTTATAGTCACTGTTATACTTTGATGATAAAATGGGACTAGTTGTTTTAACTTGATTGTTTACATTTTGAAATTAAAAAGTAAAGAGGGATTTGTGTGAGAGATTTTGATAGTTTAATTCCGGGGTGGTTTAAGGCTTTTATTCATGTCGGGAATGATTTGATTTGGTCTCAGTATTTAATTGGTTTACTTTTAACAGCAGGTTTATTTTTCTCAATTAGTTCTAAGTTTGTTCAAATCAGATGGATTCCAGAAATGTTTAGAGCTTTAACTGAAAAATCGGAAACTTTAGACAGTGGTGAAAAAGGTATTTCACCATTCCAGGCTTTTGCAATCAGTGCGGGTTCTCGAGTGGGAACGGGTAATATCGCTGGTGTTGCAACTGCAATCGTATTAGGTGGCCCTGGTGCAGTTTTTTGGATGTGGATTATAGCAATCATAGGTGCAGCGAGTGCATTTATTGAAGCCACTTTAGCACAAGTATATAAAGTGCCAGATAAAGAAGGCGGTTTCCGTGGAGGCCCTGCATATTATATTACTAAAGGACTCAATCAACGTTGGTTAGGTGTTTTGTTTGCGATATTAATTACAATTACATTTGCATTTGTTTTTAATACAGTGCAATCCAATACAATTGCTGAATCGTTAAATACGCAATACAACGTAAGTCCTGTGATTACAGGGATAATTTTAGCAGTCATTACTGCGATTGTTATTTTTGGTGGTGTGCGTAGTATTGCAACATTATCATCATTTATCGTTCCGATTATGGCAATTATTTATATTTTCATGGTATTAATTATTTTATTATTAAACTTTGATCAAATCTTGCCAATGATTTCAACGATTATTAAAAGTGCTTTTGGTATTGATCAAGCAGCAGGTGGTGCTGTCGGATTTGCAGTATTACAGGGTGTTAAACGTGGCCTGTTTTCAAATGAGGCAGGTATGGGTTCAGCACCAAATGCTGCAGCAACAGCCGCAGTCTCACATCCGGTTAAGCAAGGATTAATTCAATCGCTCGGTGTATTTTTTGATACGATTTTAGTTTGTACTGCAACAGCGATTATGATTTTGTTATATACAGGTTTGAGGTTCGGTGAAGGTCAACCACAAGGTGTGGCTGTGACACAATCAGCATTGAACGAGCATTTAGGTAGTGCCGGTGGAATTTTCCTTACAGTAGCGATTACATTATTTGCTTTTTCATCTGTAATTGGTAACTACTATTATGGTCAATCCAATATCGAATTTTTATCGACAAATAAAATGGTACTTTTTGTATTTCGTTGTTTTGTTGTTTTACTTGTATTTGTTGGTGCAGTCGTTAAAACTGAGACGGTTTGGAATACTGCAGACGTCTTTATGGGATTAATGGCAATCGTTAATATCGTGGCGATCATTGGGCTTTCTAATATTGCTTTTGCAGTGATGAAAGATTATCAGAAGCAACGAAAAGCAGGGAAACGCCCGATTTTCAGACCAGAAGAATTAGAAATTAATTTATTTGGTATTGAATGTTGGGGTAACGAAATTCATAAAAATAAAAAACACGATTAGTTTCAATAAGGGCTGAGGCATGAATGTCTACAGCCCTTTATTATCAAAATTTTTAGTGTGGTGTAGATAAAAGCGAAGACGCTATTTTAAAATGGTATCGTATTAATCATTTAAACGTATCTTTTTGTGAATAAGCCATAATTTTGTGCTTTCCATCTTCGGTAATAAGCGGTATGATTTGAATTGGATGTAAGAGGTGAAGACAGTGAATCAATATACAATTAAAAAAGTCCTCAATAATAATGTACTCATTTGCCAACATCAACAATCTGAAGTGATTATCATCGGAAAAGGATTGGGGTTTAATAAAAAGCCAGGCATGACGATTCAGGATCAAGAAACGATTGAGAAAGTTTTCAAATTAGAAAGTAAATCTGAACAAGATCATTATAAAATGTTAATTGCCAACACTGATGAACGAGTGTTGCGTGTTGTCATTGACTCTGTTCAAATGATTATGACGCATTTTGATTTGAATCATGAAGAATCTTTTGTCGTTTCATTAACAGATCATTTGATTTTTGCATTAAAGCGCATGGAAAATGGGCAATTAATTACTAATCCATTTTTAAGCGAGACAAAATATAGTTATCCTGAAGCCTATCAAATTGCGAAAAAAGTGGTGACGCGAATCAACTTGCAACTGAATATTGATTTTCCGGAAGATGAAGTTGGTTTTATTGCACTTCATATCGCTTCGCAGATCAATGATGTTGAGTTTGGAGAAATGCAAACCGTGCCGAAATTAATTAATAATGCTATTCGAATGATTGAACATGATATGGGGATTGAAATTCCAGAAGCATCTATTCCATATCAACGTTTTGTAAGACATATCCATTTCTTGTTGCAACGGTTGAAAAAAGGTGAAGGCACAACCATTGAATTGAATTTTGAAAATCTATTGAAGGCACAATACCCGTTATGTTACAATATAGCTGTTAAAATAGTTAAAATGATTCAATCACAAATTGATGTTCGCGTCTATGAAGCTGAAGTGGCATACTTAACAATGCATATTCATCAGCTGTCGCTCGCGTCAAAAAAACAAGCATAAAAACGTGTTACTAAGTTAGATTAGGCATGAGTTTAAACATTGTGAACAGCTTTCACATGTCGTTGACTCATGCCTTTTTTTTATGTCGTTTGAAGTGTGATGTGTCATAAATATAGGGAGGTTTAAGTAGTGAGAAAAAAATTGTTTGGACAATTGCAACGTATTGGTAAAGCGTTAATGTTACCGGTTGCAATTTTACCAGCTGCAGGGTTACTCCTTGCATTTGGTGCAGCATTACAAGGTGATCAGTTACAATCGTATTTACCTTTTATTCAGAACCATGGTGTTCAAAATGTAGCTGAAATGATGGCTGCGGCGGGGAGTATTATCTTTGATAACTTGCCTATCATTTTTGCGATGGGTGTGGCCATTGGTTTAGCAGGTGGAGATGGTGTAGCTGCCATTGCCGCATTTGTAGGTTTTATTATTTTAAATAAAACGATGGGTGAATTTTTAGGTGTTACACCTGATAATGTTAGCGACACTGCAAAAGGTTATGCAAGTGTACTCGGTATTCCGACGCTACAAACAGGGGTTTTTGGTGGTATCATCATCGGTGCGCTTGCGGCTTGGTGTTACAACAAGTTTTATAATATTTCGCTACCATCATACTTAGGATTCTTTGCAGGTAAACGTTTTGTACCTATTATGATGGCAACTACATCATTTTTATTAGCATTTCCGATGGCATTAATTTGGCCTATTATTCAAAATGGGTTAAATGCTTTTAGTGAAGGGCTATTAGACTCAAATACAGGCTTAGCGGTATTCTTATTTGGATTTATTAAACGACTACTAATACCATTTGGTTTACACCATATTTTCCATGCACCATTCTGGTTTGAATTCGGGTCATATACAAACGGTGCAGGTCAAATTTTCCGTGGTGACCAACGTATCTTTATTGAACAAATCCGTGAAGGTGCGAACTTAACAGCAGGTAAGTTTATGCAAGGTGAGTTCCCAGTTATGATGTTCGGTTTACCGGCAGCTGCGTTAGCGATTTATCATACAGCTAAACCGGAGAACAAAAAAGTTGTAGCAGGTTTAATGGGCTCTGCTGCTTTAACATCATTTTTAACAGGTATTACAGAACCACTTGAATTTTCATTCTTATTCGTGGCACCTTTATTATTCTTTATTCATGCTGTATTAGACGGTTTCAGCTTTTTAATTTTATACTTACTTGACTTACATTTAGGTTATACATTCTCTGGTGGATTTATTGATTTCTTATTATTAGGTATTTTACCAAATCAAACGAAATGGTGGCTTGTTATACCAGTCGGCTTAGTGTATGCGGTGATTTACTACTTTGTGTTCCGCTTTCTTATCGTCAAGTTCAATTACAAAACACCTGGACGTGAAGATAAACAAACGAAAGCAACGACAACAGCAACAAGTGATTTACCTTATGAAGTTTTAGAAGCAATGGGTGATAAGGACAACATCAAGCATTTAGATGCATGTATCACGCGACTACGTGTAGAAGTGAATGATAAGTCTAAAGTAGACGTCGCACGTTTGAAAGATTTAGGTGCATCAGGTGTACTCGAAGTCGGTAATAATATGCAAGCGATATTTGGTCCAAAATCAGATCAAATTAAACATGAAATGCAACAAATTATGGACGGTAAAGTGGTCAGAGATCCTGTGACACTTGATGACAGTGATGAAACAGTTGTTGTGGATGGTTCACAATCAGATCTTGAAGTGACACATTCTGGTCTCGTATCTGCACCAATGAATGGTGAAATTGTGCCACTTTCAGAAGTGCCCGATCAAGTCTTTAGTGAGAAAATGATGGGTGAAGGTATTGCGATTCGTCCAAGTGAAGGTGAAATTTATGCACCATTTGATGGTAAAATTCAACTCGTATTCCCAACTAAGCATGCATTAGGCCTCGTTTCAGATAACGGTTTAGAATTGCTTATCCATGTTGGTTTAGATACGGTGAAGTTAAATGGTGAAGGCTTTACTGTTCATGTTGAAGAAGGGCAAGAAATTAAAGCAGGTGATCATTTAATGACTGTTGATTTAGAATTAATTAGAAAATCAGCGAAAAGTGATATTACACCAATCATTGTAACGCAATCTGAAATTAAACATCTTAATTTTACAGATGCGCAAACTGTTCAGCATGGTGACAAAATTTTTGAAATTTAACAGATAAGTTTGGGTTAAGGGTCAAGTTGCATTTGACTTGATGTCATTACTCGAAATTGCATATTAACAGATGCGTTAAGTAGAAATCGCTCTAAGATGGTATTTGATTATAATCATCTTAGAGCTTTTTTATGTTATCCATGAGCTTTTTTATGTTATCCATGTGATTTATTTTTCTATGGAAAATATCGTTCAACAGAAAATAATGTCCCATTATTTGAATTTTTCGGCTTAAGGTCTGAGGAGTATTGGCAATATTAATGGTATAATGGGGCGTATTAAGGGCATCGTTTGGGTAAAATTAAATTTAAAGACATGTTTACATATCATTGCGACAAATTTGTATGTTAGTTTGTTATTATAGATTTAAGTTTAAATTTTTGTGAAAAAGCGATAAACTATAACTAATTTCTAAAAGGCTTGGTGAAATCTATGACCGAACAGCAACAAAAAGATCAATTAGAACATCGAAATTTGAATATACATGAAAGTCGCTTTATGAAATTTTTCGGTGGCAAAGACTTAATTTTTGCATTATTGGTATTTATTTTAATTGGGGTTGTTATTTTTATATTTGATCGTGTATCTTATATTTTCCAACCCTTCATCATTATTTTTAATACTATAGCGGCGCCCATTATTATTGCGCTCATCCTATACTATTTGTTTAATCCGATTATCAATTTGATGGAACGTTATAATATTAATCGGATATGGGGCATTACAATATTATTTCTAGGTATCGTCGGTATTATTACTATTGTTGTTAATTTATTAATACCACTTGTCACGATTCAATTTGAACGCTTAATGCATAATTTTCCAAAGTACATTAGTAAACTCAGTTCTTTTGCCGATAATATGATGCACATTCCATTTTTGTCTGATTATTATTCGCAAATTGAAAAAACACTGCATGGTTTACAAGAAAAAATCCCAAGCTTAGCGGATGGTTTAAGTTCAAAAATACGTGTTTTTGCTGAAACCGTTGTGAATATCACAGTTGTCATTGTGACAGTTCCTTTTGTTCTATTTTTCATGTTAAAAGATGGACATCGCTTTAAAGAATTTTCTAACAGAATTGTCCCGCCAAAGTTTCGTAAAGATGTGCATGATTTATTAGATAAAATGAGTGAACAAGTAGGATCTTACATACAAGGACAAATTATTGTCTCTTTCTGTATAGGGGTTTTATTATTTATCGGTTACTCCATTATCGGCTTAGATTATGCTTTGATTTTGGCAAGTATAGCCGCAGTAACGAGTGTTGTTCCTTACTTAGGACCAACGATTGCGATTTCACCAGCGATTATTATTTCTATTATTACCTCTCCGTTTATGTTGGTAAAATTGATTGTTGTCTGGACTGCAGTTCAATTTATAGAAGGTCATTTTATTTCGCCAAATATTATGGGGAAAACACTTAAAATTCATCCGTTAACGATTATCTTTGTCCTTTTATCTGCAGGTAATCTTTTAGGAATTGTAGGAGTCATTTTAGGTATTCCAACCTATGCGATTATCAAAGTTTTAGTTTCTCACATTTTCTTATTATTCAAGCGTCGTTATAACAAATATTACGCTGATGATGCAGGTGGATACGAGATGCCTGAGGAAGAATATAATAAAGAACAATAAAAGGTAGAGGGATTGAGCAATCATAAAGTGTCTCAATCTCTTTTTCTAAGACATGGATTCACACTTAGAGAAAGGAACAGTTTGTATGATAAAACAAAAACATCACTTGCTTAAATATCTTAAAATTGCATTTATCATTTTTTTAATCACAACGATTACAGTGATTTTAGTCAAAGAACTTGCGGCTATTGATTTTAAGAAAGTCTTCCTATTATTCAATCATATTAGCCCAATGGAAATGATTATTCTCTTCTTATTAGGGGGAAGTTCAGTCATTTTGTTATCACTTTATGACGTGATTTTAACTAGTCGTTTTAAATTAGACCTTTCTCCTTTTAAAGCACTACGCGTCGGCTATATTATTAATGCGTTTAATAATATTATTGGATTCGGTGGTTTTATTGGCGCGAGTGTTCGTATGTGGTTTTATGGAAGTTATACAAATGAGCGTAAAAAACTCGTCCAATTTGTCTCTTATATGTTGACGTCGATGCTGACAGGTTTAAGTTTTTTGTCACTATTAATCGTGACACATGTGTTAGATGTTAGCTTTTTATACCGCACATCGATTTGGTTTACCGTCTTTTTATACGTTATCGCTTTTTTATTACCTGTATTTATCATTATTTCATGGATTTGGCCTATTGATCGTGCGGCACGTTGGTTAGGTTCTATCTTTACACTTGTGTCTAGCTCAGAATGGTTATTAGCAAGTATCGTTCTGTTCTGTGCATTCCAACTTGTAGGTGTGCACGTCTCTTATCCAGTGATTCTCAGTGTCTTTATTGTTGCGGCGATTTCAGGGCTTATTTCATTCATACCGGGTGGTTTCGGTGCATTTGATTTAATTGTTCTGTTAGGTCTACAACATTTAGGTATTGCGGAAGAAAAAGTTGTATTAGGGTTACTTTTATATCGTTTTGCATATTACTTCTTCCCATTATTAATTGCACTTGTGTTAACTGTTTTTGAATTTGGTTCACTTGCGAAGAAATATGTTTCTGAATCAAAATACTTTTTACCAGCAAAAGAGGTTTCAGGCTTTTTAATGTCTTTCCAAAAAGACTTTGTTGCGTTAGTGCCATCGTTTGCGTTGAGTATTCTAGTATTAATGATGAGTTCGATTTTATTTTTTAGTAACTTCTCCATTATATTCGATGCTTTAAATACGAAGCATCATACACTGTTTATTTTATTGTATATTTTAAATGTCAGTGCAAGTTTGATTTTACTGTTGAATTTACGTGGGATTATTGCTAGAAGTAAGCGATCGATATTGTTTGCGATTGTAGCACTCGTAATCTTATTATTATCTAATTTTTACGTCTACGGTGCGACGTTATTATTACTCGTTATCGCTTTAATACTTGCAGCGCTGATCTTTGCTTATCGTAAAGCACGTGTACTTAAACGACCGCTCCGTATTCAAAAATTAACGATTATTTTAGTCATTAGTGCGATTGTCCTTTATTTCAATCAGCTATTAGTGAAGCAATTTTTATACTTAATTGAAGTACAACCGCCTAAAATTGACTTTTTCTTATTACGTTCAACTTTTTGGTTGTCTGTCATTGGTATGACATTAATTGTTGTTGTCATTATTTATCTTTTCGAATGGAATTATCGTCGTCCTCGAGAACATCATGATAAAGAAGTGGCCAGTCAAATTTTGAAACAGTATGGTGGGCATTTATTAAGTCATTTATTATATAGTGGCGATAAGCTTGTATTTGTTAATGAACAACAAACGGCTTTCGTTATGTATCGGTATGACCGAAGTGCCTATATCATTTTAGGTGATCCTGTAGGTTTAGAATCAGATTTCCGTTCGTTGCTGACGGAGTTTTATGAGTATGCCACATATTTAGGTGGAGACGTTATTTTTTATCAAGTGTCTGAAGATTATTTGACGCTTTATCATGACTTTGGTAACCAATTCTTCAAATTGGGTGAAGAGGCGTTAATCAATGCTACAGACTTTACAGTTGCAGGTAAAAAACGGCGTGGTTTTAGAGCGACATTAAATAAACTTGAATCATTAGGTTATCAATTTGAAATTTTAGAGACGCCGTTAGACGATGAAACGTATGATCGATTGCATCAAATTAGTCGAGAGTGGCTAGGTCAGCAATCAGAGTTTTACTTTTCAGTAGGTCGATTCACGCCTGCTTATATTAACGCAGCGCCAGTTGGGGTGTTGAGAAATGAGGCGGGTCGTATTGATGCCTTTTGTACATTAATGCCTGTTGAAGGTGCAGACACCATTTCCGTCGATTTGATTCGTTGGGATAAATCATTAGGCTTACCTTTCATGGATGCGTTATATTTAAATATGATTTTATGGGCACAATCAGAAGGCTATTCACGTTTTAATATGGGGATGGCGACATTATCCAACGTTGGACAAGTGCCTTATGGTCATATTAGAGAGAAATTTGCAGGTCGCTTTTATGAACACTTTAATGGTTTGTATAGCTTCCAAGGTTTACGTCAATATAAAAGCAAGTTCAATCCAGATTGGGAGTCACGCTTTTTAGTGTATCATCGTGGTCAAAGTGTCTGGGAGAGTCTTATTAAAGTGACAAGAGTGATTCGACGTAAAAAATAATTGTAATTGAAAAATAAAAACACCGACAAAGTCATAAGTACTTTGTCGGTGTTTTGTGGTTTTAAATCAATCATGATGAGTCGGATATAAAAAAACTTTTATTCAAATTAGCAATGGTATGCTTCTGTTTATTTAATTTGATGTGATTGCGCGTAAGCTTCACGTTCTCTTTCTTGCTGTTCAAAACGTTCGGGGTCTTTTTTATAGAAATCTTGGTGGTATGCTTCAGCTTCATAAAATTCGGAAGCAGGCAGAACTTTAGTGGCGATTGCTTTATCGTGGTCAAAAGTGCCTTCGAGTGAAGTGATATAAGCTTCAGCGACTTCTTTTTGGTCTTCGTTTGTATAAAAAATAGCAGTGCGATATTGTGCACCTCTATCTTGGAACTGTCCACCGTCATCAGTCGGATCAATCACTGAGAAGAAGATTTCTAACAGCTTTTGGTATGAAAAGAGTGCGACATCATACTCGATTTTAACTGTTTCATAGTGACCTGTTTCTCCTGTTTTTACTTGCTGATACGTTGGTTGATCAACGTGGCCTCCCATATAACCTGATGTGACTTGCTCAATGCCCTCGTTTTGGTCAAATGGCTTGGTCATACACCAAAAGCAGCCACCTGCAAAATATGCTGTATTGATATTCATTTAAACACCCTTCCATATAAGAACTTGGTATGACTTTATAGTTTTCACTTGATTTTTAAAATAAATTTATATAACGTTAATATGTATTTATTATAGTACATAGATACATAATTTTGAAGATATAAGGTTGATAAGATGAATGAAAACAATTTAAACCGTAGTACCTCGAATGCTTCTGAGAAAACTTTAAAGCGTAAGAAAAAGAGAAAGATACCTAAATGGCCTTTGTTTATCTTGGCGTTTATCATTCTGCTTTTTGCCTTTGTGATGTATTGTGTTTCTAGTTATAAGTCAGGTCTTGAGGTGGCTAAAAAACATAATCAAGCACCGAAAATACATAAATTTAATGGTGCAATTAAAAATGATGGGAAAGCCACTGTATTAATTTTAGGTGCGGACCGTGAAGACGGCGGTGTGTCTCGTACCGATTCGATTATGGTTGCACAATACGACTATATTAAAAAAGATATGAAGATTGTGTCTATCATGCGTGACATTTATGCGGATATTCCAGGCTATAACAGCTATAAAATTAATGCGGCTTATTCATTAGGTGGACCTGAACTACTGCGCAAGACGTTAAAATCAAACTTAGGTATTGAGCCGGAGTATTATGCAACACTAGACTTTAATGGTTTTGAAGCGATGATTGATGAACTTGAGCCTAAAGGTGTACCAATTCACGTTGAAAAAGATATGTCTGCCAAAATTGGTGTGTCATTGAAAAAGGGCTATCATCGCCTAAACGGGAAAGAGTTACTAGGTTACGCACGTTTTCGTAATGATCCGGAAGGGGATTTTGGACGTGTACGTCGTCAACAACAAGTGATGTCGGCATTGAAACAACAACTCGTACAACCTTCATCTATTATGAAGGCGCCTAAATTAGCGGGTATTATTCGTGGTTATGTCGGTACGAACATGCCAGATTCAGCAATCTATCAAACAGGCTTCAGTTTTATTGTCCGTGGTGATAAAGATATTAAGACGTTAAGTGTGCCTGTTAAAGGAAGCTATGAAAATATTACGACGAATGATGGTGGCTCTGCTTTAGGTATAGATAAAGCTGAAAATAAAAAACGAATTCAAGCATTTTTGAATGATTAAAATGATGTTAAAGCGTTCGGAGCATAAAATCTTTGATAGCTTTGCCTTTATGAACTCGCTTGTTTAGTGGTGAAGTCTCAACTAAATTTGGCTTCAGCTCTTCCCTCAAGTGCCACGTTCATAGTGACAATCATGCCGTAATCATGTAGGTGGAGAGGACCATTTTATGAGATGATGAAAGTATTTTAGAAAATCAAAATCTCATAAATTATAGAGTCCTATCAAAGTGAATGTATTTTCAACAGTGACTTATCTTTTTAAGCATTATAGCGAATAATTACATGTACAATACGAAGTTTTATCGTAAAAAGGAAGCGCTAAGATGATTTTCTATTAAAAACCATCTTAGCGCTTCCTTTTTATTTTGGGGTTTATATCCCAGACTTTAGTATTATTGGTCTGATTTACGTACACCAGCAACGCCAAAGTGTTCTTTTTTCATTTCTTCAATGATAACAGAAATTGCTTCTCTCTTCGCATTTGTTGTTCTCTCTACGGCATCTGTCACTTCAGTTACTAAATTTTTAAGCTGTTCATCCGTGCGACCTTCTAATAATTTAACTGTAACAATAGGCATGATAAGACCTCCTCAATTTTTATTTCATTATAGCATTTTTGATATCGGTTGCGCGATAGAATCATTTTTGGCTATGATAAGGTTAACAACAAGAGACATGGAGGGTTTTTATGGGTTTTGATAATGTATTAACTTCTTTAGGTATCAATGGTATGAAAGTATTTATTCGTTTAAATCAGCGAGAATATGATCTTTCGGATACAATTTCGGGGTGTGTGCATCTCAAAGCGGGTCAAAGCGATCAAAAAGTCACACATATTGTATTGACGATGATTGAAAAATATCCGAATGATGATGAAACGAGTGACTTTTCATACTTAACGCATGAACTAGACCGCTTTGTGATTGATGAAGCATTTACTATCGATGTAGGTGAAGATAAAAAAATAGACTTTAGTTTTAAACCGGAGTCATTAACGTTTAAATCACTTAAAAGCCATATTTATTTGCATACTCATGTTTATATTGAGTACGGTTTGGATGAAGAGATGGAAGCTGTCATACCTTACCGACGTTAATCATTCATAAGCAGTAAGGATTCAATTGAGCGATGTTGCCTCTGATTAAAGGCGCAACATCGCTTTTTAACGCTTTGTTTAGAACGTATGTACTATTTGTATTGATTTAAGAACATATGTTCGTGTATGATAGAAATATAACTTAAGATAGGTAAGGGTGAATGGAGATGTATGATTATCATTTATTAGAAAACAAGGATATTTTGTGTATAGACCAAAAAAGTTTTTTTGCGAGCGTGTCGTGTATTGAAAAAGGATTAGATCCTTTAACGACAAAGTTAGCAGTGGTTGCAGATACGAAAAGACAAGGATCGGTTGTGCTTGCAGCAACGCAGCCCCTTAAAAAGTTAGGCATTCAAACAGGTTCACGTCTATTTGAAATTCCGCATCGCAACGATATTTATATTATTAATCCAAGTATGCGTAAGTATTTAGATATATCACTAAAGATTTCTAAAATCGCGTTACGTTATGTGCCACCAGAAGATTTTCATCAGTACAGTATTGATGAGTTTTTTATGGATGTGACGAAGAGTTATTATCGTTTTAATACGACTTTACATTCATTTTGTGAGCGTTTAATTAAAGAAATATATGAAGAAACTAAAGTACAGTGTGCGATTGGTGTCGGTTCTAATATGTTACTCAGTAAGCTCGCATTGGATAATGAAGCTAAAAATAATCCGCGCTATATTGCTGAATGGCGTTATGAAGATGTGCCAAATAAAGTATGGGAGATTTCTCCTTTGACCTCTTTTTGGGGGATTAGTAAACAAACGGAGAAAAAATTGAATGCGCGAGGAATTTTTAAAATTGGACAATTAGCACAGTATCCATACGTTTACTTAAAAAGAGACTTTGGGATTATAGGTGTAGACCTTCATTTACATGCGAATGGGATTGATCAAAGTCGTATGAATGAAACGTATCAAATTATGAACCCTTCTATTTGTAAAAGCCAAATTTTGATGCGTGATTATACATTTCAAGAAGCAAAGGTTGTTATGCAAGAGCTCATTGAAGATGTGGCACGGCGCTTGCGAGAACGTCAACAACTCGCAAAGACAATTCATTTTTCATTTGGTTACAAAGATGGAGGTGGTATCTCTAAACAATATACGTTACAAGTCGGTACCAACTTAGAGCAAGATATTTATAACGTTGTTGCGCGTTTGGCTGAAACGTATTGTGACCAAAATGAATTATATCGGACCTTGAGTGTGGCGTTGACGAAAATGTCGCCTGAAAGTGAAAGACAGTTAGATTTGTTTGCGGATGAATTCCAAAGGCTACGTCAAGAAAAATTGGCGAAAACGATTGATCATTTACAAGAGAAATATGGTAAAGGCATCGTTTCAAAAGCGATATCCTATACTGAAGCGGGGACTAAGTATGGAAGATTAGGCTTAATGGCAGGGCATAAAATGTAACTGTGTGATTAAAGTATCAATGATGTATGGATGTGGCTGTATGATTGCGATATCAGTGTTTATTGTTATTTTATGGATGGATAAGAAGCAAGCTAGGATTGTAAAAATGAAGATGGTATAATTAAAAAGTCGCCTATCTCTCAGGCGTCAATGACGACGCAGAGAGGAGGTGCATATGAATGACCGAAGTTCTTGTTCACATCACAACCACGGTTGTCAGTGGTTGTATTGTTGCGTTATTTGCACATTGGCTACGTGTACGCAACAATAAGAAAAAATAGGCGATATGATAAGCTAGCGCCGAAAAAATCCCCTCGCTATCGGAAGTAGCGAGGGGATTGGTGCATATCATGCACGAAGTTCTTGTTGAATTTATTATAACATGAGTCAGGAAAGAAATGCAAAATGCGTTAATATTTCCTGTTTTTTAGCTTAGGTAAGTATCAAAGTCTTTTAATGCAATGCGCGCTGCATCTCGATCTTCCGGACGTTTAAAACTAATACGTAAAGCACCGTAAATGTCTTCACGAACCTCCAAAATCCTCAAGTTTCTTATAGAAATTTGATGCGTACTTAATATTTCTGTAATTTTCGAAATCATGCCCGGTCGGTCTGGAATATCTACATATAAATCAAAAGTACTATCCATTGCCCCTTTTTGACGTATTGGCAGGGCATCGCGATAAGATTTTGCATCATTAAAAAAATCATATAGAGCGTCTTGCTGTTCGGTTTCAAGCAAATGAATGGTATTCGAAAGCTGATGTTGCAAATGTTTAAGTGACGAAATGATATGGGACTTGTTCTCGATTGAAATATCACGCCACATTTCAGGGTTACTACTTGCTACACGTGTAATGTCGCGAAAACCTCCAGCAGCAAAGTCTTGAATTAAAGAAGACTCAGAAGCGAAAAAAGCATTGAGATGAACAAGACTAGAGGCCATGAAATGGGGAACATGACTAACGATACTCATGATACGATCGTGTTCTTTAGCAGTTAAATGTATAAAGTGTGCACGCGTTGGTTCAAGTAATTGCTGAATTTCTTGACGTGCATCATTATTTTCTGCAAGGTTATGAACGAGAATATAGTAAGCATTTTCAAATAGATGCTTTTTCGCATTGAGCACACCTGATTTATGACTTCCTGCCATCGGATGCCCACCGACTAAGTGGATTTGAGAAGCTAATAATGTCGACTCAAATGCTTGAATCGTTGCTTTCGTACTTCCAGTATCAGTGACAATTAAACCGGGTTGTGTTTCAAGATGGGGCAACGCTTTTAAATATTTAACTGTCGTTTGTACGGGTGTTGCAAAAATCACGATATCTGCTTGCTTAAGTGTCGTTTCATAATCTGAAGAGGCATGGTCAATAATACCTATAGACTGTGCGCGTTCGAGTTGGTCGGGGTTTGCATCAAAAGCTGTAATGGTTACGTTTGGATGGAAATACTTCATATTACTGGCTAAACTTCCACCGATTAAACCAAGACCAACAAAAAAGATGTGAGTCATCAAAGCCCCCCTTTAGTTTATAATAAATAATGGCTAGTTTATCATTTTAACGCGTTTAATTGCAAGAGTGAGATAAGAATACGTGAGATTTTAGCGTATCATCGTTACAATAGAATAAAGAGAAGAAGGGGATGAATAGTATGAATGAACGTGTTATTGAAATATTAACTGAATTAACAGCTATCAATAGTCCGTCTGGAAGTGCTGAGCGTGCCATCGATTATGTTAAAAAGCGTGTGGAATTGAGTGGCTACACGACACATATTACTAATAAAGGCGGATTACTTATAGAAGTTAAGGGCGACAATGATGAGAAGAAAAAGTGTATCACAGCCCATGTAGATACACTTGGCGCAATGGTTAAAGAGATATTAAAAGATGGTCGTTTACGTTTAGCCCTTATTGGTGGCTTTCGTTATAATGCAATTGAAGGCGAATATTGTACGATTGAAACCGCAACAGGACAAACATACCGAGGTACAATTTTAATCCATGAGACGACACCACATGTTTATCGTAATAATCATGAAATTGTGCGTGATGAGACTAATATGGAAGTTAGAATAGATGAAAAGGTGACATCTGAAGCGGAAACACGTGCTTTAGGTATTGAAGTCGGTGATTTTGTCAGTTTTGATCCTCGAACAGAAGTTACAGCTTCAGGATTTGTAAAGTCACGTCATTTAGACGACAAAGTGAGTGTAGCAGTTATTATTGAATTTTTGGAATAGTACCAAGAACAATCGAAGCGGCTCCCTTATACAATTCAATTTTATATTTCTAATAATGAAGAAATTGGTTACGGTGCAAACTCGAATATTGATCCAAAAGTTAAAGAATTTATCGCTTTTGATATGGGTGCATTAGGTGACGGTCAATCCTCAGATGAATACACAGTGTCAATATGCGCGAAAGATGCTTCAGGCCCTTACCACAAAAAGTTGCGTCATCATCTTGTGTCTTTATGTCGTGAACGCCACATTCCGTATCAAGTAGATATTTATCCATATTATGGTTCTGATGCTTCTGCCGCTTTAAGTGCAGGTGCAGATGTCAAACATGGTTTGTTTGGGGCAGGAATTGAGTCTTCACATGCATTGGAACGGACACATATAGATTCAATTAAAGCAGCTCAAGCGCTTTTAGAAGCATACTGTTTTTCAGAATTAGTTTAAATTTAATACCATCATATTGGCGAATTTGAAGGGAATAAGTTAAAATGTAGAAAGAATAAAAGGGTGAATATGGCGTAATCGCAACGGTGATAGAGATTTAAACAATCTGGGGATTTAAAACTTCACTGTTGCTTTTTCTAGGTATGCCATAAGAGGGAAAGCAGAACAAATTAAAATGGTTGGAAGATATAAAGAGAAATAGGAGTATTAAAATGAAGTTTACAAATTTAACGACGGCTGAATTTGGTGCGTTTACAGATCAAATGCCATATAGCCATTTCACGCAAATGGTAGGGAACTATGAATTAAAGGTTGCTGAAGGTGTTGAAACACATCTTGTCGGCATTAAAGATAACAACAATAACGTACTAGCAGCATGTTTACTGACAGCGGTGCCAGTAATGAAGTTTTTTAAATATTTTTATTCAAATCGCGGACCAGTTATGGATTACGAAAATAAAGCGCTCGTTCATTTCTTTTTTAATGAACTTTCAAAATATGTTAAGAAATATCATGCATTGTATTTGAGAGTAGACCCTTATTTACCAATGTTAAAGCGAAACCATGATGGTGAAGTGATTGAAAGATACGGCAGTGACTGGTTTTTTGATAAAATGGCTGAATTAAACTTTGAACATGAAGGTTTCACAACTGGGTTCGATACAATAAGACAAATTCGTTTTCATTCTGTGCTCGATGTTGAAAATAAAACATCAAAAGACATCTTAAATCAAATGGATAATTTAAGGAAAAGAAATACGAAAAAAGTACAGAAAAACGGTGTTAAAGTCCGCTATCTAAACGAAGATGAATTACATATTTTCCGTTCGTTTATGGAAGATACGTCTGAAACAAAGGATTTTGTAGATAGAGATGACGATTTTTATTATCATCGTATGAAATACTATAAAGATCGTGTACGCGTGCCACTAGCGTATATTGATTTTAACGCATATTTAGCAGAGCTCAACGCTGAAGCGCAAGACTTTAAAAAAGAAATTGCAAAAGCAGACAAAGACATCAACAAGCGCCCTGAAAATCAGAAAGCCATAAATAAAAAGAAAAACTTAGAGCAACAACTGGAAGCGAATCAAGCTAAAATAAAAGAAGCAGAAACATTGCAACTTAAACACGGTGATACATTACCGATTTCGGCTGGATTCTTTATTATAAATCCGTTTGAAGTTGTTTATTACGCAGGTGGTACGGCAAACGAATTTCGTCATTTTGCTGGAAGCTACGCAATTCAATGGGAAATGATTAATTATGCGATTGATCATCAAATTCCAAGATATAATTTTTATGGCATTAGCGGTGATTTTTCAGAAGAGGCAGAAGATGCAGGTGTGATAAAGTTTAAAAAAGGCTATAATGCAGAAGTAATAGAATATGTCGGTGATTTTATTAAGCCTATACACAAACCTGCCTATACAGTCTACTTAAAATTAAAGCAATTAAAAGACAAGATAAAAAGATAAGATATAGCAAAGAGAAGGGGATTTATTGGTATGAAATTTACAGAGTTAACAGTTGAAGAATACGACCAATTTGTTCAAAATCCTGTTTTAGAAAGCCACTATTTTCAAGTGAAAGAAAATATTGCAACAAGAGAAGCGGACGGATTTCAAGTTGTGTTGCTTGGCGTGAAAGATGACAATAATCAAATCCTTGCAGCCAGCTTATTTTCAAAAATTCCTACAGCAGGTAGTTATGTTTATTACTCAAATCGTGGTCCGGTCATGGATTATAGCGATTTAGGATTAGTAGACTTCTATTTAAAAGAATTAGAACAATATTTAACGAAAAATAAATGCCTTTATGTCAAAATAGATCCATATTGGATTTACCAAATATACGATAAAGATATCCAACCGTTTCCAAATCGAGAGCGTAATGATAAACTGGTACAACTTTTCAAATCACACGGTTACCGTCATCATGGTTTTACAACTACATACGATACATCAAGTCAAGTGAGATGGATGGGCGTACTTGATTTAAAAGGTCAAACGCCACAAACATTAAAAAAATCGTTTGATAGTCAGCGTAAAAGAAATATCAATAAAGCGAACAATTTTGGTGTGAAAGTTAGATTTTTAGAAAAAGATGAAATTAATCTCTTTTTAGAGCTTTATAGAGAAACTGAAGAACGTGCAGGCTTTGTGTCAAAAACAGACGATTATTTCAAAAACTTTATTGATCATTATGGCCATAAAGTGTTGATTCCATTAGCATACATCGATCTTGATGAGTATATAACGACCTTACAGGAGAGCTTGAATGATAAAGAATCAAGACGTGATCAAATGATGTCTAAAGAGAATAAAACAGACAAGCAAATTAAGAAAATTTCAGAGTTAGATACGCAAATTGATCATGACCAAAAAGAATTGTTAAGAGCAAGCGAATTACGTCAAACTGATGGTGCAGTTCTTCATCTTGCTTCGGGTGTATATTTTGCAAATGCTTACGAAATCAATTATTTTTCAGGCGGCTCAAGTGAGAAATATAATCAATTTATGGGACCGTATGCGATGCATTGGTTTATGATTAACTATTGCTTTGAACATGGATATGAGCGTTACAACTTCTACGGACTGTCCGGTGATTTTACCGAAAACAGTGAAGATTATGGTGTATACCGCTTTAAAAGAGGATTCAATGTGCAAATTGAAGAACTCATTGGCGACTTTTACAAACCTATCCATAAAGTAAAATACTTTGTATTCAATACATTAAATAAAGTACGTACAAAAATTAAAAAACAATAACAATTGATTCGCGCTTTGAGCTAAAAAGCGCGAATTTTTTACAAAAATAGGATTAACCATATTTATGTTATGTAAACCTATTGATTAGTTTGATTTTTAAAAACCGCAAATAAGGACATTTGACAGCGCTTTCATTTTAGGATCTATTTAAATAATGTATGGCTCTGTTATATATAGTGCAAATTAGAAGTCTATAGCAATAGTTTTTTAGCTGTTATTATGATAATTCAGTGATTGTCTGATGTAACATACATTTGCAAGCTTTTATCGGTGTTTAAACATCGTTCTTGTACATGGTTATGCTACTATGGATGGTTTTAGCTTCAAATTTGTCTCATTATTTTTAAGCATGAATTGATATATACCATGCATTCATAGCAAATTCATTTGCTGTATCGATCTTTAAGTGATAGATAAGCTGATAAAGCTGCATGTGAAAAACGCTATAATATAATACTAGCGGTTAAATCATAATAAACGTTGGCAAATGATGTATTTGATATGTAAATACGCAAATCAATATAGATATGTATAGAAAGACCGCTGTATTTCAAGAATCTTTTTTAGTTTACATAATATATATTATAGGAAGTTATGCATTAAAAGGGATTGAGCCCTTTTCCTTATAAAAATATCCTTAAACCGCTGATGTTATATATCAACTTGTTTAAGGATATTAGATATTACTTCGGATAATGTTTTCTTTCGAAGCGTGCACGTTCTTTTTCATATTTTTTAAGCTGACGCTGTTTTCGCCAATTGCGTGTAAAATACCATAACAATGCGCTAATGATTAAACTTAGAATTGCGACAAATGCTGCATATCCTAATAACGGTTCATACGTGATGTCATAAAAATTGGGTATGATAAATGCCAATACACCAAGAACAACAAACATGGTTATTGCTGCAAAAAACCACTTATTAAGCACTAAAGTACAAAATAACGTGAGGACGACCATAATGAGTAAAGTCACCCACAAATAGTTCGGCATTTCTAGTATCGTCATATGGGTTAGTCTCCTTCAATTGCTTTGATTTAGATTTCATTATACTAAAATTACTGTACTTTATCAGTTTTAAAAGTCAAATTAAGTTATCGAAATCTTTAGACATGCGTTTATGCATATAAAAACGTTATAATATAGTTACATACATATTTAAAGGAGGAATGATGACATATGTCTCAAAAACTACCACATAGAACGGAAGTCCCTACAGCTGAAACTTGGGATTTAAGTGATTTATACGCTGATTCAGCGGCTTACGAAAAAGCGATTCACGCATTATATCAAGATGCCCAATCCTTTAAAGCGCAGTATGAAGGGCAATTGAACCAATTAGATACCATTAAAAAAGGATTAGAAGCCTTTTCTCAAATATTAATAGAATTAGATCGCGCAGGGAATTATGCAGAACTATTGTTAAGTGTCGATACCACAGACGCAGAACGACAACGGTTAAGCGCCCTATTTTCAACGAATTATGGTAAGATTATAAGCCAACTGTCTTTTGTTGAATCTGAGTTGCTATCTTTAGATAAAGAAACGATGGATGTTGCGATTAATGAGTTGCCTTATGGTTATTATTTAAAGCAATTGCAAAAAAGACAACCCCATCAATTACATGCCAAAGCTGAAGAAGCTTTGGCGAGTATGGCACCCGCATTTTCATCAGCAAGTGAAATTTATGGAATCACAAAGATGCTTGATATTGATTTTGGAAGTTTTGAAGTGAATGGCCAGCAATATGATATGGACTACACAACATTTGAAGGTTACTATGAAGATCATGAAGACACGGATTTACGTCGCAAGAGCTTCCGTCACTTTAGTGACACGATTAAAAAATATGAACATACAACGGCTGCAGTATACAATGCTCAGGTCCAAAGAGAAAAATTAGAAGCTGATTTGAGAGGTTACGATTCAGTCATTGAGTACCTACTAGAAGAACAAGATGTTACTTTAGAGATGTATCATCGCCAAATTGATACGATTATGTCTGATTTAGCGCCTATTATGCGTAAATATGCGAAAATCATTCAAAGAACAAATCAATTAGACGAGCTTCGATTTGAAGATTTAAAGATTTCGGTTGATCCTACATATGAACCTGAAATTACAATTGAAGAATCTAAAAAATATATTTTTGGTGCACTAGATGTCTTAGGTGCTGATTATGTTAAAATGTTAAATCAAGCTTATGATGATAGATGGATAGATTTCCCACAAAACAAAGGTAAACAAACGGGTGCTTATTGTGCGAGCCCTTATGCGTCACATAGTTATATTTTTATTTCGTGGACAGGTAAAATGACTGAGGCATTTGTGCTAGCTCATGAATTAGGTCATGCAGGCCATTTTACCTTTGCACAAGCGCATCAAAATTACTTACAATCTGAAGCATCTATGTATTTTGTCGAAGCACCATCAACAATGAACGAAATGTTAATGCTTAATTACTTATTTAAAAATAGTCATAACCTACGTTTTAAACGTTGGGCAATTGGCTCCATTTTAGCACGCACATATTATCATAATATGGTTACGCATTTACTAGAAGCAGCTTATCAACGAGAAGTCTATCAACGTGTCGATAAAGGTGAATCATTGAATGCACCTGCGTTAAATGAAATAAAGTTAGATGTGATTAAATCGTTCTGGGGAGACGTAGTCACGTATACACCAGGCGCAGAGTTAACTTGGATGCGTCAACCTCACTATTATATGGGGCTATACTCATACACTTATTCAGCTGGTTTAACAATTGGAACAATTATGGCACAACGTATTAAAAATGAAGGTCAACCTGCTGTAGATGATTGGTTAACTGCCTTAAAAGCTGGTGGCAGTGTTTCTCCAACAAAGATTGCGAAGATAGCCGGTATCGATATTACGACGGATCAACCGCTTAAAGAAACGATAAAATATATCGGTCAATTAGTTGATGAATTAGAAGCATTAACGAATGAAATTGAGGCTACAACTGATAGCGAAAAGTAAAAGAATATTAAAATAAACTTTAAGAAGAATGTTTAAAGAAATGCGGAGGATATAGAGATGAAATTGAAAGATGAACGTCATCAGTATATACTTGATCAAATCGAACAAAAAAGAATCGCACGTGTGTTAGATTTGTCGAAAGATTTAAATGTAGCCGAAATGACGATACGTCGCGATTTAAAAGAACTTGAGTCACAAGGTTATTTGCAACGTATACATGGTGGCGCTAAAGCTTTATCCTCCCCTAACCCAACGATTTATAAAGAACAATCAAGGCAAGATAAGAAAGCAATGAATACAGCAGCTAAAAAAATTATCGCGCAAAAGTGTAGTACACTGATTCATGATGTTGTTGATGATAATGAGGAAGTTGTATTTATTGGTTCAGGCACGACGAATGAAGCCATTTTTGATTATATCAAGGATAAAAGATTAACGATTGTAACGAACTCTATGGATATATTTATGCAATATAAAGGCTTGGCCCATATTGATACGTATTTAGTTGGTGGTCGATATCGAGAAAAAACAGGCACTTTTGTAGGCCAATATGCTGAAAATATGATACATCAATTTGAAATTACAAAGGCATTCATCGGCGCAAATGGTATCGTAAACCAAGAAATAACGACAGCAAATGAAGCTGAAGGTGCTTGCCATCAAGTCGTTATAGAAACTGCTGAGCAAGTCTATATTAATGCAGATCGAACAAAATTTGATGTCAAAGCTTTATTTACATTCGCTACATTGAATCAAGTTACAGCTGTCATCACAGATGATGTTGCGAGAATCGAACAAAATCCTACGCTTTTTATTTGATAAAAAGTGGCTATATGCAAACATTACGTTAACTCGAACTGGAGTATAAGAGAAAGCAAAATGATTTCTCTTATACTCTTTTTTTCTTTTGAGTGCTTATTTTCATCATCATTTTTATAAAAACAATGATTAACCCCCTATTTTATCGCACTTTTACCACAAAATAATTTTTAATATTGTCCCTCTACTTAAAATGTAACAGTATTGCATAATAAATATTGTAAAAAATACTTTGTTGTGTATAATATAACTATAAACAAACATTTTAGAACATAATTAGACTTTATCGAACATTTTTAAGGAGTGAGGGATATGAAATTGTACCTTAATGCGACAACAAAAGGACAAGCATTAAAAGAAAAATTGCTTTCTTTTTTGATAGCTAAAGGTCATGACGTCGTGGATTTAACAAGTTCAGAGGATGGGAACGATGTTTTCAAAGTAACCCAACAGACTGTTATGAAGATTCAGAGTGATTTAGAAAGTAAAGCGATTATTATTGATGACTATGGCATTGCCCCTTTTATCATTGCAAACAAATATAAACACATTATTTGTGCAAGTGTGTCCGACGAGCAATCTTCTAAAATGACAAGACGTCATAATAATACGAACATCATCGTTTTAGGTTCAGAAATTATAGGTGCAACACTTGCGCAAAATTGTGCGGACGCCTTTTTTAAAGCTGATTACGATGCAGGCCGTCATCAAATCAGAATCGATATGCTCAATCATATGTGTTAAAAACTGGGAGGTAAAATTATGAAAATAGCGATTGGCTGTGATCACATTGTTACAGATGTAAAAATGAGAATTTCTGAACATTTAAAGGATTTAGGGCATGAAATCATTGACTTTGGCACTTATGATAAACATCGCACGCACTACCCTATTTTTGGAAAATTGACGGCAGAAAGTGTCGTTAAACAAGAAGCAGATTTAGGTGTTGTTTTATGTGGAACGGGTGTTGGCATTAGTGTTTCTGCAAATAAAACACCTGGTGCACGTGTTGCACTTGTTCGTGATACTACAAGTGCACGAATTGCAAAGCAACAATATAACTGTAACCTTATAGCGGTTGGAGGTGCAGTGACGGGGATAGACCTAATCAAAAATATTGTCGAAACATTTATTAACACCGCATATACGCAAACAGATGAAAACGAAGCATTGATTCGTCAAATTGATCATGTGTTAGAGTCAGAAGATGTTCATTACACTGACGATATGTTTGATTTGTATTTAGAAAAATGGAATGAAGGGGCTTACCAAGATTAAAGATTATAGCGGTTAAAATAAGCACTGTTACTAAATGATATCTCTGGGGATGTGGAGATACATTATTGACGACTATGACATTTAAGTTGAAAAAGTAAAAATAATATCACTAGGTGCGCGTGTAATGATTAGGAGGTACCTGCGAGATAAACGAGCATCACTATACAATAGTCAACATGAGAAGATTTGTATATGTTTTATCCGCAGGCGAATAAAATGGTAAAAGACTTATCTCATTTAGTGAATGATAAAGGCTTTATTGCAGCGTTGGCGATTGATCAACGTGGTGCATTAAAGCGAATGTTAGGAAATGATATTTCAGATGAAGCCATCGAGCAATTTAAAGTGATCGTTTCTGAATCTTTGACACCTTATGCATCTAGCATTTTATTAGATCCTGAATATGGCCTTCCAGCTGCCGCAAGCAGAGAGGCATCGTGTGGTTTAATGTTAGCTTATGAAAAAACGGGCTATGATAAAACCGAACCAGGTCGACTTCCAGATTTACTCGATAATTGGTCTGTTAAGCGTCTAAAAGAGGCTGGCGCAAATGCTATTAAGCTACTGATTTATGTTGACGTAGATGAATCAGTAGCCATAAATATTAAAAAGGAAGCATTTGTTGAACGTGTGGGCGCAGAGTGTCATTCTGAAAATATACCTTTCTTCTTAGAAATATTGACTTATGATGCGACTATTGAAGACAACCAAAGTATTGAATACGCAAAATTAAAGCCGCATAAAGTTAATCGAGCGATGGAAATATACAGTCAACCACGTTTTCAAGTTGATGTTTTAAAAGTAGAAATTCCTGTTAACATGGCTTATGTTGAAGGATTTAGTGAAAAAGAAGTCGTTTATACACAATCTGAGGCAGCGCAACATTTTAAAGCACAGGCGGATCATACGCCTCTACCATATATTTTCTTAAGTGCAGGTGTATCTGCTCAGTTGTTCCAAGAAACATTGATTTTTGCTCATAAATCTGGCTCAACATTTAATGGCGTGCTTTGTGGAAGAGCGACATGGGCAGGCGCAACACAATGGTATCGTGATGGAAACATGAGCCAAGCGCAATCGTGGCTTACAAACGAAGGGGTTAAAAATATAGAAGCTTTAAATAAAGTATTAGAGACGACAGCCACACCTATTCAATCATTATAGTATAAGAGAAGGGATATCACGTGATATCCCTTCTCTTATTTACGTATGTTAAGATTGTTGTGCAATCGCTTTTGCTAATTCACGATACCATAATGCACTTTTTTTGACATATCTTTTTTGCGTTTCAAAATCAATATAGAATAGTCCATACCGTTTATTATAACCATTTGACCAACTAAACATATCTTGTAGTGACCATACAAAATAACCGTCGACACGTGCACCTTCTTTGATCGCTTTACTAATTGCTTCTAAATGAGTTGCTATATAGTCAATACGTACTTGATCATTGATAGGTGTTTCTTCATCAATCCACTGATCTTTGTAACCAAGTCCATTTTCTGTTACGAGCATTTTCTTATAATTTGGATAATCATTTTGAATCCGTTGAATCATATCGTAGAGACCTTCTGGATAAATATACCAATCCCAGTCGGTCGTTGGAATTTTATCATTCTTGACGACTTCACCAATGCCCGCGATGCGATACACAGAAGTCCCCTTATCACCTGTTCCATTATGAAAAATATAGCTTTCATCCTGATGGTATTGAATCCAATTGCTTTGATAATAATTTATACCAATAAAATCAAGTTGCGGTGCTGCAATTTTAAGGGTATCCAACTCCTCTTTTCGAATATCTAATTGCTCAAATTCATCTGCTAATATAGTTTTTATTGTTGTTAGTTTTTCATCCGTATAATATCCTAAAAATGTTGCGTCTAACATGAACCCATTCATGAAAATATCATGTTTACGTGTTGCTTCAATATTTTGAGGTTGTTGATCAATACTATAAAATTGTGTTAATGCATGTACGAGTCCAATTTCACCTTGATAGCCTTTCTCTTTAAACAAATTGACAACACGACTATGTGCAACGAGTTGATTGTGTTGAGATTGGACACATTTTAGTCGCTCATACTTTTCACCTGGCGGAAACGCACCAGAAAGATACTGTCCTTGTGCATAGGCAATAGGTTCATTTATCGTTATCCAATGTTTAATGATATCATGATATGCTTCAAAAACAAAAGCGGCATAATCCTCAAATGCTGAAATTTGATTTTTATTGAGCCAGTCTCCTTGTAAAAACAATGTTTCAGGCGTATCAAAATGATGCAAAGTAACGTAAGGCTCTATATTGTATCGAAGACATGTTTCAAATACTTTACGATAGTATTCGACTCCTTTAGCATTCGGCTCGCCACTTCCATGTGGAAATATGCGTGACCATGCAATCGAAATCCGCAGCGCTGTAATGCCATGTTCATGAGCTAAACGGATGTCTTCTTCGTAACGATGATAAAAATCACTCGCTGGATCAGGACTAAATCGCCCTTCTTTTTCTAGAAATGCATCCCATAAAACGCGACCTTTCCCATCTTCTTTGCTTGCACCTTCAACTTGATATGCTGCCGTTGCGGCACCTAAGATAAAAGTTTTAGGTAATGCTATCATTTAAATCGCTCCTTTATATTTATTTTGTTTGATTTTTCTGACGAATCAAATTAGCTATTTTTGTTAATGCCGCATCTCCGTCACGTGTTAAGGCAATGTATTCACGTCCAGTTGTAGTCATTAGTTGCGCATCATATTGATCCGTTATTTTCTTCATTTCATCTTTCATTGAATCCATTTGTGGTGCAAGGATTACAACATCCATGTCACGAATCAAATCCATGTCTTGACCATATGCACGAGCGGTTGCTTCTAACTGAACGCCTTTTTCTTTTGCTGTTTTGTTAAGTGCGTTAGCTAGGATACCACTTGTTCCGCCACCTGCACAGACGACTAAAACATTGGCGCTAAAGGTGTGAATCTGTTGGTCATGTGAGGATTCATTTTCTTGTTCAGTCATTGTATCAGAGACAGATTTCATATCACTGCTTAATTCAGCAGTTACAGTACTGTGTTCTTCATCAAGCTTGATTTTGTCGTATGCACGTACAAATGGATACCAAATAATAAAATCTACTATCAATAATACGGCAATTAAGACAAGAGAAAGCATCGCAAAGTTGCTAGCCATGAATATACCAATCGGTGCAGGTGTAGGCCATGGAAGTAAGTGCATAAAACCGTTCATCCCTAATTGTTCAACAAAGAATTTTAAAATCCATGAATTAATAATAGGCGTAATGATAAAAGGAATCATAAATACTGGATTTAAGATAATCGGTGCACCGAAGAGTAAAGGTTCGTTTACTGCAAAAGTAGTTGGAACGACGGATGCTTTTCCAACAGCTTTTAATTCTTTTGATTTACAAAGAAATATAAATAAATAAGGAACGAGCAAAGTGGCTATGGTTACGAACCATACATAAAAAAAGAGGGGCAAACAGCCCCTCTTTACTCTATTATTTAATCAAGCCGACTGCTTTTGCAGCGTCAGCAAAGTTTTTGTTACCTTTCAGAACTAATTTGATATACTCTCTCGCATCTTCTTCATTTTCGAAAAAGACGCTTTCGATATAATTCTCGCCCGACTGATCTACTTCGAGCCATTCATCTTCTAGCAATTCAACATTATCTTGAGTAACCTTTTCGCCAAACGGAATTTCTTCGGTTCTAAATATTCCCACTTCGTAATACGTGTTGCCGTCATGTTCCACTTCATTCAACAAAACGTATTCGACATTGTAACGACCGTTATTATCGTTCTCAATTTCTGTGAAGAATTGACCTAAGCTATCAACTAATTCTACATCATTTTTGTTGTCTAATTTGATGATTTTATCCATTACTTCCAACCCCTTTTGGTAATTGTATAATTTTTCAGCACTGTTAAGCGTTAAGTTGCCTACCTCTTTCTTGCCATTACGTAATTTACTGATAACTGCTTGCGATACACCTGTGTGCACCGCGATGCTGTTGCTGGATAAGTTGCTGTTTAATAGTCTTTCAATTGTTCCTCTCATATTAAGCTACCTCCGCTTTTTTTACGTAAGGTACTAGATTTCATGTTGCTTTTAATACCTTTGATTACCTTATGTCTATATTATACTATGACATTTGTCATAATTAATTTTAGGCATAAAAAAATACCACACCGATGGGGTGTGGGAATAATATAAAATAACCGCATCAGTTAGGATGCGGTTATTTAGTAAGGACTATTTATTTAAAAATACGTTTAGAATCTCTTCAGCGACCTTAATATAGACAGCCTATGCTGTTACTCAATTATACAACGATTGTTAATATATCTGTTTTTTATCTCAACTTTGGATTAAAACGTATCAATTCGTGTTTGCTTATTTTACAATCTTCAATATTTAATTCGGCTTCTTTAACCAACCTTACTTTTTCTTGTATATCTTTTAAAATATCAATAGGTAGGTCTCTGTGTTTTAAGGACAAAATTTCCGAAAAATATTCACAATAAAACAATTCATAACAATTCACCGCTGTTTTAACTTTAAATCCGCATTTCCAACTTTCTTCAGATGTTAAAATATGATATTTCAACCTTGAATGCTTAATATTTGAAACGTTGAATTTTACTTTGTTAATAACGCTTTCAGTCTCCAGAAAATATAAATATCCATTGTCACTACTAACAACAATAAATTGACGGGGTTTTATATTAGGGCTGTTATCTCTTTTAAATTTTATTTTTGCTATAAATACCGAACCGTTATGCATACACTAATTCTCCGCCAATTTTTTCAATAAAGATACTATCTTTCTCAATTTTTAGTTGCTGTAGTTCCATGTAATCATCTTCATTTAGGTTAGTATTTATATCATACACAAAAACATTGTTTCCTATTCTGTCAATCACATAATTGTCTAAATTCATATCTCCGTACATATTATATATTTCAATTAAATCAGATTTTTCATCATCAGTTAAGTCTTCAAAACTAAGCTGCGGATTGATAAAATTTTTTTTGCACAGTTCCTCTTTATTTTTCCATGGAGTTTGTTCATGTGTTAATTCTGATAAATATTGAGGGTTGTATGATCCGAATGCGAATTTAACAATTCTAAGCAATTTTAAAGTTTCTTCAGAAATTTCAGCCTCATCCGAATTGATTGATGCTAAAGTACGGTATCTATGATCAATATACACAGATTGATACACCGGGCCGTTAGCAAATCCTACTGGTACTTCATCTACTAATTGTTTGTTGTTGATTGCGTAATTCATCGCATCTGCAAAATAAATAAGTTTATTTAATGTTAAATTCCCGTCGTAGCTGTTTTCACTGCTTGTAATGTTATTCTCTACAAACCATTTCGCAATCGTATTAATACTATACGTCATATTTTCCCCTCCTTCTTAAAAAAGACTTTATTACTAATAATATACCTGTATAAAAGTTTTGTAAACAAAAATAACCACCCTTAACTAGTATAGGTGGTGGTAAATAAAGCCGGATTGGTTACCGGTAATTTATATGTATTATAGCATAAAAAAAGAGGGCAGTCGCAATGACCGCCCTCTTATAATTAAAAGAGTTATTGAATAATCTGCTTGTCCAGAGTTAAAAGGTATTCACATAATGTGATAGAGCTTCTCCCAAGAACACTCCCTGCTTATACTGTAACATATTAATGTTAAGTTACACAACTATCTTAAAACAAAAAAGAGGGCAGGCAATACGACTACCCTCAATTATTACTATTGGAAAAATTATTATAACACACTCTATTTAATTGTTCCCCATAAATCGCCTAAACCTTGGTTCGGTGGGGCTACACCATTCCATTTGCGTATGGGTAAGTAGTAACGTTGACCCTGCCAGTCATAACCAACCCAAACATGACCGTCTTGTAACATCACTTCGTCATACTCACACCAGCCACCAGGCTGGAACATATAGCCTACTGGACAAGTGGTAAACGGTCCAACAGTTCTAACTTTAATCGGTTCATTACCACAAACAAAAGTGGCGCTTTCTTTCATATAGTAAGTACCGTATTTATTTACTCGCCATGCACCTGCAATTGGTTTTACTGTGTTACTGCTAGCACTCGTTTTGTTTGATACAGTGGCTACTGGTACTTTACCGTCCATGTAAGCGCGTATTTGCTTAATAAAGTAATCTTTCAATTTTAATTGCATTGACTCTGGCGCGATACCTTTTGTTGTTGGATCATAACCTGTGTGTAATAACATGCTACGGTGTGGACAAGCTGTATTGTAAAACTCAACATGCAAACGTACTGTATTACGGTTGGCAGGCAATCCCCATTTTTTTAGCATTCGTGCCGATTCTTGGAAAGCTGATTGCTCGTTTGCCAAAAATTGTTTATCGGTTGCACCAACAGATTGACATATCTCGATACCATAATAGTCGTGGTTACCTGCACGATTAGCTACATGCCACGCCACCTTGCCCTCTGGTATAGCTTGATACACCGTGTTACCGCTGATGTATGCGTGTGCGACGCCTCTTTCTAAACGGTTGTAATCGGCATTAACTAATCCGTTGTGATACGCCTCTGCTGTTGCCCCTGCACTACCTGCGTCATTGTGTAGAACGATACCGCGTGGTTTATAACCGCGTTTATCCATGTTGTAACCTTTTATCTCATCACGGATGTAAGTCAATTTTTTAGGTTGCTTTTGCGGTTGCTTAACGGCTTTTTCTTTTGAATTAGTAACGGATTGCGCTGTTTTTTGAACGCCTTCTGGTCTAAAATTAGGTCGGATAAACCACATCGGAAAGTCGTACGCATGCTTACGACGCGTTACTTTCTCCCAACCCCAACCAGGATAGTCTATATTGTCAGTCCATCCACCGCCTAACCAGTTTTGTTCGAGTACAATAATGTAATCTAGTGTCGCCTCAATGACCCACGCAACGTGACCATAGCCACCGCCATAATTCGAACCAAAAACCACCATGTCGCCGGGTTCTGCTAAAAATTCAGGCGTGTTTGAATAAATTTTCGCCTCTGTTTTAAAGTGGTTTTTGTTGATAGAGTTAAATGGTATATCTTTTGCACCTTGTCCCATTAGCATATGGTTAAAAAGCTTTTTCCATCCAGTGTTTGCATAATCGAAGCATTGAAAGCCAAAAACCCCATCTTCGTTGAACTGTTTGCCTTCCGTTGAATTTAAAAAAGATAGGAATTCTTTTTTAGAAAGATTAGCAACCATGTTATAACCCTCTTTCTCTTTCGTTTGCGTCATACTGGTTGACATCAAAGACAACGTCTGTGCTGTCGTCTGTAAAAGGTTGTGATGTATCGTAAAATTTCGGGGTTTTACTATTGCTATCTTCTTCAAAAGAGACTGGAATTTTGTTTTGATCACGTGGTTTGCTCAATTGCATGTCTATGCCAGCGTCAGACACGCCTTTTGTGTTTGGATTGGTAATAACACCCAAATAGGCTAAGAGCGTTAGAATCGTGCCTACAATGCCACTGGCTGTTTGTAGTTGGTCGGAAATATCGACGCCGAAAATGTCAGCAACTTGTTTAGCTAATAAAAAAAGCAACCCTATCAAAGCAGATAGAGTTGCTCCATTTTTAAGTCGATTTGTCCAATTAATTTTCATATTGTTATCTCCTTTTTTAGCAAAATAAAAAGCCGACTACGCTAATAGTCGACTTAATCCGCTTTAGTTATCGTTTGCATTTACCAAACCAAAAACAACTCCAAAAACTGTACGCAAATTTCATAACAATCACCTCCTTTAAATGCCAAAAAATGTACGTAGAATAGCAATAACGATCGTACTTGCAATCGTGCCTATAACACCCAGCATCCACATTTTCAAGTCTTTAATGTTTTTGGCGTTTTCCTTTTTATTTTGCTCATCTTTTAATCTATCGCGTTTTAATTCTTCAAAAGTCCTATCAAGCTTGTCGTAAACCTTTTCTTGCGTTCTAAGACTATGTTCAATGTTGTCTAGTTTTTTAAACATGTCTTTATCATTTTCTTCCAGACGTAAAATACGCCATTCATGCTCCCGTCGTTTGATAAAACCAAACATCATGCCACCTACTCTTTTTTAGCTGTATATGGTTCGCCTTTTTCATCAAAACTGTTACGTGTAATGTCTTGCTTTACATAGTACGTTTTAGTACCGTTGTTAAAGATGCTAGCAAGCACGTTTTGCATACTACATACTTTTTTAACCTGTTCTTCATCTTTAAATTTGTATGCGCTATTTGGTGACGCACCACGTACAAAACTGTTTGAATAGTTTTGCATTAAACAACTTTCTTCTCCTTGCGAATTAACCTCAACTAAATAAAATTCTGTAATTTGTTCCATGATAATTCCTCCTAATTTTTTTATTTATAATAAAAACGCCTAACGTTTATTCGTCAGACGTTTTACTATCGTTATTTTGTTCTTGAATAATTGCCTTTAACATTGCGTTTTCTTGTGCAAGCCTTGCTACTTCCTGCGATAGATAATCTAATGCTATTTGTGGATTAGCTTGTAAGTTGTTCATTTATATCTTCCTCCAGTTTGTTTATTTTATCGTTTAACTGTTGTATTGCTCTAAGCGACCATGTCAACATTTCATACAAATTCACTCCGTCTCCAAATATAAACTCTGAAGGTGTCGCATAGCCGTCGCCAATCACTACACCTCTATGAAGTAATTGATCACTATCATCTTTATATTTGTACTGATACAATTCTAAATCGTTGGTTATAACACTCAATGCATCGTAATTCCAAAGTTTAATATCCTTTTTATATTCTGCTAACGACGCATTGTTAAATGCCGAAGCACGTACCGGCTTATATCCAATATTACCTCTGTTGTACAATAGGTTGTTTGTAACCCTTAATTCTCCTGTGGTTACTCCAAGATAAAAATTAGCCCCTGTGTTGACACGCATACTGTTGGCTTGAATGTCTTTAACTTGCAAATCTTTATAGGTAGGGTCCCCGTTGTTGTAACCTCTTTTGTCAGTTACACGTAACTTATCATCAACACAAGCATAGACATTATCGCCTTTAGCAGTCCAATCGCCAAGAAGCCTGTTTGCGTAGAAATCTCCAGTTCCTATATCGCCATTATTATTAGTGGCGTACACATAGTTTGTGTTAGCAGATTTATCAAAGCGTATACCACTGCCATAACTAGAACCACTTGTAATTGAACCGTAACTTAAAACACCATCAGTATCACGTGCTGCATCGTTATCTTTGACCCAAAATTGAAATTCATTTCTACCTAAACGAGAGGAACTCATTGGTCTTAAATAAATAGAGTAATTTTTACTTTCGATGTTAACTGTATTGCTTGCTTCTAAAACAACCCTGTTATTATCTGACCGTAGTGCAACAACACCACTTGAGCTGTTTAATGTGACACCACGTGCATTATCACTGTACGTGTAATCAAAGAATTGCAACGTACCTGATGAACCGTCGCCTTCTCCATCTAGGTATGTGGATATTCCGAAGTCGGAATAGTAAAGAGAACGGTTTTGATTGTTATTTCTGAACCGTAGATGACCGTCTTTCAACCTTGTATAAACGTAATCCCTTTGTGTGTCACCACGCCATGTTCTATTAAAGTGCCCAGATAACTCTATCTGGTCATTCCTAATATCTACATAAGATTGTCCTGAACCGCCACGTATACCGATATTTTGAGTATTAATATCGATTCTTTCAGGCGATGCATTAATAGACGACACAACGCTGTTTTTATCAACTTTATTACGCATGTCAGCTACAAGTAAATTAAACTGTCTGCTTGCATTTAGATTAATTTTATCACCGTTAAGTTGTATACCTTGTGGTCCTACATTTAAAGATTGAGCTACGCCGTTGTCATCATATCTAATAGTTGTACCGTCTGTAATATTTTGGACAATCTCACTCAATATGTTAGAAAGTGTCCGATTGGTTGCATCAAACTCTTCTTTAGTGGTTCTTAATTTGATGTCTTTACCATTTTGTATGATTTGAGTGCCATAGCGAGCTAATGTTTTCCTCTGTGCATCCGTACTTTCTTTGACTTTGCCGTCTGTATAGGCATTAGCTTTCTTTTCAGCGTTCCTAGCCTTTAGCTCTGCGTTTTGTTTTGCCTCTTCAAGTTTAGCTTGAGCGTCTTGTATAGCGCGCTGCTCTTCTTCCGAAACCTTACCATCAGCATATGCCTGCGCTTCTTGTACTCTTAGCTCATCCTGCGCTCTAACATATTCTTTTAACGATTCTTGTGCCTCTTCGTTCGCTTTTTGTATGCCTGCTTTGATTCCAGGATTATTTGCTACATCTTCGAGTTGTTCATCTGCATATTCCTTAGCCTCTTGTATACCTGCTTGGTATTGTTGTATAGAAACGGTATCGTTGATTTGATTAGCTAACGTTTCTCGTTTTGACTCTTCTGCCGCCAATCTTTGCACCAAACCAGAAATGGTTGTTTCATAGATTTTGTTAGACACCGTCTCGGTTAGTTTGTCAGGCAACAATTCAATTTGAGAAGCCTGCTGTTTAATATTATTTTTTAAAGGCTCTAATTGACTGTTTAATGTTTGAGTGATTTCATCTCTATTAGCTTTTAAGTCAATCTTATCTTCAAAAGCTTGTATCTTTGCAGAGTTTTCAGTTATCTTAGTATAGATGTTTTCATAGACAGCTTTTTCATCATCTGAGCTGTTTATCTCTTTGATGGTTTTCTTTACGGCTAACTCCATGCCATTTTCTAGGTTTTTAAACTCTTTTTGTAGCTCTTCTAGTTTTTGATTGTATGAGCCTAACCCTTCATTTTGTTTAAGGATTAATGCTTGTCGTAGTTGTTCTAAATCATCTTTATTCGGTATATCACTCGTCAATTGCTTAGTATCGGGGTTCCAGTGTCCGTTAGGTAGAACGTTAGCAATCCCGGTCATTGCATCGTTAAACTTTTCATCGGTGTACTGTGATTGGAGTAGTTTGAACCTCTCATCTATCGCAATTTTTACATCCTCTATATCTATATAAAAATCTTGTAGTTTTTTTCTATATTCAAGAAACAACGCCTGCGTATCCACCAGTTTACCTATTGTCGCAGTTTCAGGAGTCATTGATTCTAAATTTGTTTTAATTTGATTGTAAACATCAATCACAGCGTCAAGACTTGCTTGTAGGTCTCCTTTTAAATCCATATCTACTAGATACTCACTATTCAGCAGTTGTGTAGCCTCTGACAAAAGCCTAGCGTGTTGAATATTTAAATTGATAAAAGTATTCTTTAATTCACTAAATAATGCTTGCTCCCTACTAATTGCACCGATGTCTTCAGGCTTTTCAGGTGATGATTTTATCCATTTTCCATTCCAATACCTACGTAACACTGCAACGTCTGGATTACTTGTGTCAAGCCAGAACATATCATTTACTGGATTTTCAGGAGGAGTAGGAGATTTAAATATTTTTCTTTCAAAATATTGAAGTTGTCCATCCACACTGTCTTTTACAATCGTATTAATATTACTAATACTATCGTTCAATTTACTTCTGATGTCGTCGAGTTTTTTAGTGAATTCATCACGTAAACCTTTTTCTCGGTACTCCACATACTCGCCAAAACCATATACCACATCTTCGGCAATCATATCGTACTCTTCAGATATAACTTCTGCTTCCACGTACAATGGTGGTGTAAAATCGCGGTTCTTAATACGTACCATATCGCCGAGATTAACAACTTCATGACTGTAAGCTTTTTGTATATCTAACGCTGTCACTTCATAACTGATTGCTTCTTTTTTACGTTTGTTGAGTTCAGTTGTCCCTAATGTACGTAAACGTGCCTCTGTCATATTTTCATCATCAGTTTCAGGCTCATAAATTCCCCAATTATAGCGACCAGGCAAACCAATGCGTGCTTGCGCATCGTCATCTTTAACGATGAGCTCTATACGTTTACCTCCCTCTTTTTCGGGGCCGACACATAGTAACGCAGTTTTAACTTCCGAATAATCAACCGTACGTTTCAAACCGGTTAAGTCTTTACCGTATGTGATTTCTTTCCCGTTAAACAATGGTTGACGTTTACGTAACACTACATAACGTTTTTCAACACTGTTGCTACCAATTTCGATATAAAAATCGACCATCATCTTATATGTTGTACATAGCTGTAAAAGCACTTCGTAACGTGTCTGATAGGACATCCATGATGTTGTACGGATACCACCATATTCAGTAGCGTCTGACACCAACCAACCTGTATCCTTTAACACATCAGATAAGGCTTGTTTAGTCGTCATCTTTTCAAATTTATGTGGGGCGTAAGGTTTAGCTTTTGCAATATCTTCTAAATACGATGCTACTGTTTCGATTTCAGTATACCCATCGATATCTTGTGAGATGTGGTCGATGATAAACTCTCTATACTGCCCGTTTTTATCCTGTATGATAATGCGGTTACGTTCCTGCATGTTTATCGTACGTTCGGATAAGATTGTAAAATCAAAAGTTTCTGTGCGATCATTGATGTTTCTGTGATGTACCGCTTTGACTAACGCGTTATCATCTCTAGATATATAATCAATGATTTCGCCCTTGAAATTCATTACATGTATCAAGATCTAACCTCCTTTCTATAAGTATCTGTCTTGCCATTTAACTGTAGTATCAAAAATACCAGTAGGATAGATGATTAATTCAGTATGTCCTCTATCGACAGTAAAAAAGTCACTACCGAACGTCTTTTCTGAAAGCATAGGTTCTTCGTTGACAAAAACGTTTTTATTTGCCATATCGATACTGATTAAATCGCCTTTTTTAATAATCATATCCCTAGCCCCAACTGGTTTAGGTAATAACTCACGTGTATAAGTACCAAAAATATATAATGGCATTACGTTGTTGTTGCCATTCTTTGCAATATATAAAGACGCTGCGATGACTGGGCGCTTATAAAAATCGCCGCTGTCTATAAAAGATTTTTCATCTTCGTCAAACGCCTTTTTACGTTCGGGGTATGGGAACTCTTTATATTTCCAACTTTTTACAGTAAACACATTACCTTTACGTGTAAGTTTGATGTAGATTACAAAATCATCCATCTTGTATAACTTAGGATTGTTTTTGTAGTTGTATATTACTTGTTGGTCGCCTGATTGATTAAATAACGTCACAATGATACGACCAATGGCTTGGTTAGCGTTTGGATTAGTATATCCGATTGATGCAATGACGCGATTATCTGAATCATAAACGTATTGTGCAAACCGTATAGCACCTTTTTTACGTTGACCGACACCTATCTTTACAGTTGTGGTAAAGTCTTGTGCCTGCTTACTAAATTGACGTTTATACATTGCACCATTCCAACCGCTGCCACTTACAGAACCTGTGTTTAATACAAAGCTTTCTTTAGTAGATGATTGGCTGAAACTACCACCTACTGCGCCACCTGTGTGGTTATCAGTAAAGTTGATATTTGATTGTTTATTCCAACCACTCAATGTACGTGATTCATCACTTAAAATACTTGGCGAGTAGTCTTTCAACTCTTTGTTAACATCATCATCGCCAATCATAAAGTAATCTTCATCTTTTTTTGTAATCATATAATAGTTTGCGTTATTTAAAGCCCTTGCCTCCACAAGAATAGGAGTGTCAGCTGTACCGCTATTAACTAAACTTACTTGATCACTGATAGCTGTGTTTTTACTACCGTCAATCGCATACTTATATGGGTCTGTTAAAACAACTTTTACAGTAACCACATTAATACTGTTCTCGGTTTTGCTATTCACTTCTAATGGGCCTTCAAAGTAAGCATTCCAGTACCATTTTTTTGATTTCAGTTGCAACTTAACAGGCTCATCATAATTAAAGAATTTAACAAGTTCTTCTAAAATATAGTCGTGATTTTTAACGCCACCACTTGATAAAAAATCATTGTGGACGACTAAATGTAAATCGAACCGATATTCGTTCAGTCCTTTACGTTTAAAAACAGAACCCGGTCTACCTTCCACTTTCTCTGTACTTATTTCAAAATTAAAAGAGGGTATTTTAAACCCTCTTTGCACAAATAACCATGGAAGTGTCCTGCCGTTTACTATTACTGTATCGTTCATTAAATCAATGCACCTCCTGGCTTAAATCTTGATTTACGTGAATTGTTACGTTCACGTTTATCCACTGTTGAATTGATAAAATCGCTTAATCCAAAGTTGTCGATAACTGGACTAAAATCTTTGTCAGCAATTGTATCGTTACTACCAACTAACTTGATAAGTAAACCTATCATTGTGTCTAACTTGCTTTCTAACTTGCTATTACGGGTATCATCGTTGCCGATACTACCACTGTTAAAGTTTTTAGGACGTTTATTCTTGCTAATATCCTTACTTGCTAATGCAAGTAATTTAGCAGCTTCACTTGCACGTGATGGATGAGTTGGAATAATCCATTCTGGATAACCTTCTTCACCGAGATGATACAAGCCGTTGTACACTTTGCCACCTGTTGCATATGCATAGTCTGCAGCACGTTTAAATGCTCCATTAAAACCATAAATACCACCGTATTTCCTTGCGATATTACGCATAGATGATAAAGCTTGGTGTAACGGATTGTTAAAGTTTGTATATCCTGGCTTAGCATAGTAATCGAAAGTCGGTTTAATCATTTGGAATAATCCTCTTGACGGTGTACCTCGCTGAGCGTTAATGTCCCAATTATTTACAGCGTTAGGTTGGTAATTTGATTCACGTTTTACAAGACGCATCATTTGTTGATGTACCCAGTCTGATTTATATCGACCACCTAATATACGTTGAGCTTGACTGATAACACGACTCGCATACGCTGCGCCTGAGCCGGCAGGATAGCCTTTACCGCCACCAGTTTTGTCATTTTTACGTAACCAAGGAATCGGGTCTGTAGAAAATCTATTTGCTTCCCCGCCTTGATTGACCTGAAAATGCAAGTGTCGGTAGTTTGTCATAGAACCAGTATTACCCGATTTACCGATTAATTGACCTGCCTTAATTTGTTCACCTGTTCTACGCAACTGTTCAGATAAGTGCATAAACCATAGGAAAGTACGACCTTTTTGCACAGTAATAGCTTTACCACCACCGTAATTATCGTACCAACTTCTAACACGACCGCCCATAGGCGTACGAATTGGTGTGCCGACTGGTGTATCATAGTCAACACCGTGATGGACACCGCCATTAAATGGATAGTTAGGGTTAGGGGCTTTCGGTGGTGCTGAATATGGTTGTAATATTCTAAAGCCATCAAATACAGAGCCGTCTCCCGCTTGTGCGTCGAATCCGCCTTTAATCCAATCAATTGCTCCTTTTTTGATTTTTGCAAATGCAGCACGTGCAATTTGACCGACAATGCCCATGCCTTTTGTCAGACTTCCAAAATCGACACCCATCAGAGACATTACTTTGTTAAAAAGTTTACCCGGACTATCAATAAAGTCCATAACATCACCGATTTTGTCTGTAAGCCAACTAGCGCTATTTTTTATTGCACTACCTATTGCTCCGGTTTTGTCAGCAAGCCAATTTGTAGATTTACCAAGCCACGTTCCTACGCTAAAACGCGGATACATACCTGCGCCTTCTGCTTCTTCATATTGCTGTCGCATACTACCGCTGATGACGCGTGAACCTTTAGGAAGCCATGTTGTTGTATCTTTTGCAGGAGTTAAAGCTGTGCGTCCGTTAGGGTATTGAATTAATTCACGACGACCATCAATACCACTGCCGTTACCAGGACCTTTATCTCCCACAACTGCCATAGTGCCGTGTTTTAATCGACCATCAGATGTAGTGCGTATATGTCTGTTTATGCGTTGAGTCCCTGTAGATAATTTAGGTATTTTAGGTAAGCTTAATTTAGAACCTACCCAGTTAAGACCTTTAATCAAGCCGTTTAAACCTTGTTTGATTGCACTTACCATGCCACCAATGTGACTTTTAATTCTTCCAATAATAGACTTTAATCCGTTAGCCATATTATTAAAAGTTCGTCGTACAGTATTCCATAAACTAGATGCAATTCCAGTTACACTACGTTTAATAGAATTCCAAATATTGACTATTATCGATTTAACACGATTAAATATACTGCGCGTTCCATTAAACAAATTAGTAAATATACGTTTAACATTCGACCACAAACTTGATGCAATATTAACTACTCGATTTTTAAGGCTCGACCACAAACTGATCAACCATGATTTTAAACGGTTAAATATGCTACGTGAGCCGTTAAATAAGTTTGTGAATATACGTTTGACGTTAGACCATAAGGCTGATGCATAACGTGTTACCGTATTTTTAATGCTACGCCATATATTAGATAACCAACTTCTTAAACTATTAAAAATGCTACGAGTAAATCTATATAGGACGGTAAATACACCTTTTATGTTGTTGAATAAGCCTTTTGCATGATTGGTAATGACGTTTTTAATACTCCGCCAAATCGAACTAACAAACTCTCTTAAAACAGTAAAGATACCTTTAGTAAAAGTAAGTATCTTTTTAAAAATAGTGCTAATTATCGACCATATAAATTTTAATGATGTCCCTATAATGCCTTTGACGCCATTAAAGGATTTGCTGATAATGCCTTTAAAGAAACCACCAAATATTTTAACGACTTTGAGTATTTTACCCATAAACCATAATTGAATAAGGTTCCAAATTAATACAACTGCACCTTTAAATATCTGTTTGACACCTTCCCAAGCTTTACCCCATTGTCCTGTAAATACACCGCTAAATACTTTGACAATGCCTAGTATGACATCTAAAGCACCCTTAATAATACTTTTAATATTATCCCACGTATCTACAATCAACACTTTAATAAGTGGCCATGTAAATTTCATAATTTGCCATATCACTTTCATGGCAATCTTAATGGTTGGAACAATTACGCCGTTAAAAATAGATTTTATTAAGTCGCCAAACTCTTTTAGATTAGGTCCTATTTGGTTCCGAGCCTCAATAAAAAACCCTTTAAAAAACTCTCCTATATTTTTGAACGCTTGGGTAACATCGTCACCATTATCTTTCCAAAAACGAGTGAGCTTGTTACCTATCTCTTGAGCAAAACTCCAAATGGCACCAAACGCATCTTTAAAAGTTTGTCTAATTTGGAGTAATGTTAATGCGACTTTCTTAGCGCTTGCTTTAGGCATTATTTTAGAGAGTAAGTCAACAGTTGGTAGTGTATTACCAGATAATAAACTTTTTAATGAATTAAATACCGATTGTGCAACGCCCCAAAGTTTTTTGAAACCATTTACAACTGGATTAATTACTTTATTTACGATATTTCTAAAAGTTTCTGATTTTTTATAGGCTATCACAAATGCTGTACCGATTGCTACAACTGCTGCAATAGCTAATCCGATTGGCCCTAACATAAATTTAAATGCAGTACCAACCAAAGTTAAACCTTTAGCTGCTAATGGTGCTTTTGTACCTAAAAACCCCATTAAACCGCCTGCTGTTTTGATGCCTATCATTAAAGGTCCTAATGTACCCATAATACTACCAATTGATGCTGTAAATGCTCCCATCGTAAGTATTAATGGACCTAAAGCTGCAGCGAAAACACCTATACCCACAACAGCTGTCTTTGCCCAACCTGGCATGCTGGTAAATTTATCTGCTAAAGATGCAAGTAAATCTGCCGCTCTACGTATATGGGGTGCTAAAACATCGCCTATGCTTATAGCCATTGATTCAATAGCTGATTTCATTCGTCGAATAGAACCACCGATACCACCTTCCATCTCTTTAGACATGCGTTCGGATGCACCAGTTGAATTATCAATAGACTTAGTTAATTTTTTGTAGTCCTCATCTGATGCATTGATGACAGCAAGCGCACCACTCATTGCCTCTTTACCAAAAATGGTAGCAGCAGCACTTGCTTGTTGGTCTTTTGATAGTCCTTTAAACTTGCCACGTAATTGATCCATAACATCACGCATTGGTAGCATCTTACCGTTACTGTCTGTAATAGATATACCTAACTTTTCCATCTCGTTTTTCATTGCTTTCGTAGGTTTTGCAAGGTTGGTAAACATAGTACGTAATGCTGTACCTGCTTTTTCACCTTTAATACCTGCATTACTCATTAAACCAATGGCTATTGATGTATCTTCCACAGTGTATCCTAATGCCCCTGCTACTGGTGCAGCATATTTGAAGGCTTCACCCATACCACGAACGTCTGTATTTGCTTTAGAACTTGTTTGTGCTAACACATCGGCAAAGTGACCACTATCTTTAGCTTTTAATCCGAATGCTGTTAACGAGTCAGTAACGATATCTGACACCGCTCCCAAATCTTCGCCAGATGCAGCTGCTAATTGCATGACGCCATCGATACCGTTAAGCATATCTTTGGTATCCCACCCGGCTAAGGCCATGTAATTCAAAGCTTCTGCTGATTGACTGGCACTAAACTTAGTTTTTGCACCCATTTCAAGCGCTTTATCGCGAAGTTGTTGGAATTCTCCGCTCGTTGCACCTGATGTGGCTTTAACTTTACGCATAGAGTCGTCAAAGTCTATACTTTTTTTAGCGGCTAAACCAAAACCTGCTACTACTGGTGCAGTAACGTGTAGAGTCATTGATTTACCCACAGCTTGCATCTTTTTACCGATGTCTTGTAGTTTAGGTCCCCACTGACTAAATTTAGAACCTATTTTACCCATTGTTGTGTTTAAAGCACGTTGTTGCGTTTCTAAACGTTTCATCTCAGCTGTTGCTTCATTTAATTCGCGTTCGTATTTATTTAATTCGGCATATGCTTGGTTATACTTAGCGGCTGCCGCTTGTGTTTTTGCACTATTTTCTCCAGTTTCTTTTGATAACTGATCATAATTATTTTTTAACTCTCTAACTTTTTGAGCTTGTACTTGTTGGCGTTTGGTTAAACCGTCTACTCTTACCTTAGATTTTTCTAAAGAGTTGTCATAACGGCTAAATTTTGATAAGTTGGCGCTCATTTCCTTAGAAACAAGCCTCATTTGTCGATTTAAACCTGCAATACCTTTATTAAAGCCACTACCGTCTAAATCAACACGTATAACCATATTGCCAATAGGTCCTGCCATAGCGTAACCTCCTTTCTAGCCAAAGATTTCTGCAAAACTTTTGGCCTTTTTCTTTGTTTCTACTTCAGACGCGACAATATTTAAAAAGAAGTGAATAGGCATGTTTGCGACTTTATCGGGGTCCATACCTTCTTCAATCAACTTCTTTGCTAGTTTCATGTAATTTTTATATTGTCCCTCTGGCGTAAGGTCTTCTGGGTCTATTTCGTTTTCTCGCTCACGAACTTTTTTGTTTCGTCCACATCTCCTGCAATTAGGGTGCCTAGAACTTCAGAAAGGGTTTCAAAACCTTTTTCTCCACTCTCTAAACCTTTTTGTAATTCTTCTGATGTAAATTGATTCCCGAACATTTCGGCAATAAAAGTCGTAATTTCTTCGATTGCATCAAACATTTCAAGCGTTACCTTCTCTTGTTCTAACAACTTGTCGTTGTATTCCGCTTTTTCTGTTTCTGATAAAACCGAGTATTCTTCTTCCGTCAACTCTTTAAAATCAGAATCTGCGTAAAGGTTTTGCATTTTTTTTGCTAATTTAGTCCCTTGAATTGTGTCGAATAGTGTGATGATAGGTTTTGCTAAGTATTTTTTTGTCTGTGGTTTACCTGCTTTTGTGTATCCTGTGATTAATTCGATTGATGGTCTCGCCATAATAGATTCCTACTTTCGTTTTTATTTTTGCGCAAAAATAAAAGAGGGGATTACCCCCCCTTAATTAAATCATTTGTAATTCATCTTCTACTTTAATACTAATAGTGTCACTTTGGTCTCCTGAAGTAGCTGTAACCACACCGTTACCTACTTCATTAGCTGTAACTAAACCGCTACCGTTAACGCTGATGAATTGACTACCTTGTGTTACACGATAAGTAACTGGTTTACCTTGCGGGTCAGTAGTCGCTGATAACTGTTCTGTCATACCTTTTTTGATTACTGTAGATTCTTTGGAAAGCGTTACACTTCTAACGCTTTCCTCAGAGTTCTTTCCCGGCATCTTTTTTTCAACCTCGTCAATTTCTAACTCTTGATTTAAATCAGAAATAAACTCGTCGTACGTTTTACCAAAAGTTTCAGTAAATACTTAGTCACGTCCTTTATGCTCACCTTTTTTATCGAATCCAGTCACATGTGATGATTCGTCGAATAAACGGTCAATAAATGAACCTTCAACTTCGTCATTTTGGAACTCGATTTTATCTTGTTTTGTTTGACCTGATAAGTTTGGACGTGTGAATTTACCTTTGAATAATCCTACCCATTCGGATGAGCCATCATGATTTGTACGTTCAAACACAACCGCAACATCTGGTGGAATATCGTTTGCACCGTATTTAAAACCGCCCTCGCCTTTTTTAGCACCTGCTAAGAATGCTTTTTGTTCGGCAGGGATAGTAACAAATGTTGTTTTAACTGATAATTTACCGTTAGACACTGCTGTTGCAGCAACAATGTTGTCACCGTATTCTTCTTCGGTTTCTTGTGGACGGTCTACTTCGATTTCTTTTAAGAATCGTGTACGGTGTCCGCTTTTTACTTTCCATTCTTTATCTGTATCAGTTTCGATTGGGGCCCAATAAAAGTTAGTTACACCAATAGCGATACCTGATACGCCAGTTGATTCTGCAAAATGTTGCAAGTTTAATTTTAATTTTTCCATTAATCTTCCTCCTAAATAAATAGAGAACCGTTTGCACGAATGATTTCTCTAAAAGTTAGAGTCTCAACTTCGTACAAAGGTTCTCTGTAATAAACTTTAAAATTTAATTGTTTTAATACTTTCACAATACTTTCTGCTTGCTGTTCGGGTTCGTTTTCAGACCACCAAACATCGATTTGATAGTCGTACTCACGCGTCATTTCTTCATTGTCAGCATAATCGTTCGGATTATATGGCAATGGAGTAATTCTTACGATAGGCTGATTTGTTTTAGTGTGGAAGTTTTCAGGAACAACGTACTTAAAGACGTTATCTTCCACAGTAATACTTGGGTTACTTACGATTGCATCATAAATTTTATCGGTTACATTCATTTTAATGACCTCTTCATCGCAGTTAACATAGCACTATACACTAACTGCCTATTACTTTTTTCAGTTTTAGTAATCCACAATTGCGGTCTTTGATACATCGTTCCGAATTCTGTTGCATGTATACGGTGTGCATAACCTTTTGTATATCCAATGTCTACGTATTTTTCTCCCGAACCTCTGTCGGTTTTTACATTAGATACAGCAATATGGTCGCGTGCATGACCTCGTCTATCACTTTTGGGCGTATTTTTTACGAGTATCGGTATTAAAGCACGCGCGCCTGCTTTCAGAATTCGACTTTGATTTGCGCTAAACTCAACCTTTTTACGTAACAAACCTTCTTCAACGGTATTTTTCTCGATTTTTGCGGGCATTATAGCACCACCTCACAGTAAACACGTAAGTAAGATTTGTCTTGGTAGTCCTTTTTAACGTATTTTATCGGGTATTTTTCGCCATCATGAATAATATAGTGCTTATTATTCGGCTGATAATCACCACGTGGATCACGTATGATAACTGTTTTAATGAATTGAGTGCCTGTTGTTAAACTTGTTTGTGTATCGGACTCTTTAGAATCTTGAATACAAGCAAAACAACTGTACAGCTCTTTTGTAATAGGTCGTTGAGGTAATCCTCTAATTGATTGGCTGACATCCTCACAAAAAGTTACGCGCTCATTTAATCTGTTCGGATTGAACCGCATAGGCGTCCCTCAATTTATGCACAACACTTAAAACCATGTGTGGTGCGTAGTTTAGGTTTCTTTCAGTGTAAGCAAGACGGTTTTCAAAATAATATGCAGTGAGTGGAAAAACCGCTGCTCTATACAACGTTTGTTTCTCGAGCCAATCTAAATCATCAGTAACCGCGTCTGCAATGTCTTGTTTTGCCCAATCGTAATACATTATCAACAAATCATCTTCGTAAGAATGGTCGATTTTACAATGTTTTTTTAACAACTCTAAATCACTCACTGCAACCACCTACTTATTATCGATACGTTCTAAAATACCATCTTGAGGTTGGCCTTTTTTATTGACCTCGTTTGCACGTTTGACTGTCATATCGACTTCATCTCCAACTTCCAAGATTTTACCGATAACTTTATCTTTATAACGTGTTAGCACTTTATATTTCGCCATGATAATCACCTCTTACATTTCTTGCAAATCTTCTTCTGCTGAAGCATCGTCATATTCAATAACAATAGCTGATTTATTGTCTAGAATACGACAATCTTGACGCACAGCAACCATTAAGCACTCACCGAAGTGCATGTAATCAGTCCATGACGCTTGGTATTGTGAACGGTCAAATAACACAATAGCGTCTTTTAAGTTACCAATAATTAATTTGTTGTCGCCTTTTTCACCAAGCATTTCATCAGGCAAGATTTCCACTTTAGCACCTAATAAACGTTGTTGTGTTTTCTCTTTAACGTCAGGTTGAATTAAGTAGTTGCCTAATTTGTCTTTCATTTTATCTAATTTTGCGAACATAGTTTGAGATACAATGGCAACATTATGTTCATAATTAGGTTTCACATTTAAGTTCACAGCGTCTTTAATGTCGTCTAAAGATTTAGCTTTCTTAGTCTCTAATTTAGCACCTTCGGATTCGAAACCACTTGTTTTAGATCCTGTAGAACCTTTAGTGATGACATCAATAATCGCTTTGTTACGTGTAGCTGCAATTGTACGTGCCATCCATAATTTTAATTCTTGTAATACATTAACCTTCGCATCTTCAATCGCTTCACGAGAGATTCGGAAGTAACCACGGTGTGTATTGATGTCGTATGCCAATTGGAAGAATGGTTTAACCGCTAATTCAGGGTTTTCTTCTAATTCTTCTACCTTTTCAAGCGCTGCAACCTCTGATTGACGTACAACAGGGTATTTACCAGAACCGTTAGTAACACGTTTAACAGTTACGTACTTATCAAGGTTAAATTCAACTTCTTTTAACTTTAAGATATCAGTTACGATTTCTTCCGGAATAACTACAAATCCTGAATCAGTTTTTAAAGAACCACCTTTAATGTCTTCACGTGTTTCTAAATAATTAGTAAAATCACGAACTTCTTGTGACGTCACTTTAGTATCCTGAATTGAAATACCTAATTCATTCAAGTTTGGTGCTTGACGATACGAACGTTCTTGTTCGACCACTACAGGTTGTGGGTTTGCGTTTTCTGTTTCATTATCTTTCTCTTGTAATTTCTTTAACTCTGCTTCTTTCTCTTGAATTTGTGAACGCAAGTCTGCGATTTCCTTTTCTAAAGTCTCCGCTTTCTCTAACTCGTCGTTGTCTAATGCACGTGTAGCGTATCTGATTTTTAAATCAATACTACGTTTCAAATCCGAAATTTCGGAACGTAAAATTTCTTTTTTATTCATTTGAATTCCTCCTAAATTTTTGCATAAAAATAGACGTCGCTTTTTAAGCACGTCCAATGGTTGTATTTGTTAATGGTGTCCAACTTCACCAAGCTTATTTGTAATTGAATGTTTTTTGAGTTTTAACTCTAACGCTCTTTTGCGTTCGTCATTTTTAATGTTCTCAATGCTACGTAATGCCGGTTTAACATCAGTGTCTTTGTATGCAGGATAAGTTACCACTGACACGTCTGTTAACTCACGAATAGCTTTTAAAGTACGTTTATAGATGTTCTCTTTTTCATCAAAACGCATTTCATCGCCTTGTTCGTCTAACATAAAACCGAATGAACATTGATTGATGTTACCCACACGCATATTCTCGTATAAATCACGTGCAAACGTTGTATTCGGTAATTTACAACGGTATTTCAAGCCAACATCATCAGTTTCAAGTTCCAAAGTTCCAGACTTCGTTCTACCAATAATTTGTGATGGCACGTGGTCTACTAAACAACGTACATCAGATAAATCAGTGTTTTCTAAAGCGCTACGTGATATAGTTTCTTTAAATCCACCTAAATTCTCTGACCAGGTATCAAATTTCAAAGCGTAACCCTCGATGACCATTTCATTATCATCATTCGAACGGACTTCTGTGATATTTCCGATTCTCGTTTCCTTTGCCATCTTCCTCACCACCTTTCAATTTGTTATCAGTACCACGTGATTTATTCATTTGGTACTCATCAACAAGCGCAATATTCACGTGGTTGAGGTCAACACGATGGATACTACCGTAACCCCCAGGTATAGGTGGTAAACCATCACGCTTACGGACTTCATCAATGTTTGTTTTGCCTGAATCGATATTGATTTTATCGATTTCAGCTTGTGTCTTTTCATCAACTACACGTATTTCAGTCGTATCGAATTTAAATTCACAAACTTTGTCTGTGTATTCATCATTAAATTTGAAATTCAACTCTGCACACACACATGTAATGTAAGGTTTTAACGTTGAAAGATAGTCCAAGTTTGCGTCTGTAATGCTCATGTTCGTAGTTTCGATACCGAATTTATGCAACGGAATGCCGAATACACCGGCAATCTCACGTGTGGACGATTTATTCTCACGGATTAGTTTTAAAACTTCTGTATCCACTTCTAGCTGATCAAACGTCATTGACTCATCTAGTACAACAACCTTACCTGCTTGCTTTGTACCACTAAACGCTTTGTGGAATTCCTCTCTCGCACGGTTTCTTGCTTTTTTATCGTTTAAGACGCCTTTCATCTTAAGTATTCCGCCTGCATGCGTGCCATTACGTAAGAAGTTGTTTAAAAAGTCCTTACCATTGTTATCAGAATCAATAGTCTTGCTCAGTGTATCAAGTAACGACAATCCATGAATCCCGTCTAATGAATAGAATTTAATGTCTAACATATCTTCATATTTAATGTCTCGCCTAATAAACTTACCGTTATCATCAGTACGTTCATGTGAATAATAAGGACGTCCCATTCGGTCGGATTTTAATTCTACTTCTGAAGTTTTTCTAAAAGTTAAACTAATAGGGTTACCTAACTTATCACGCGTGATTTCAACGTAACCATGAGAAGTCAATAAAGCATTGGCAAATACAACCAATTTAAAGATATAGCCGTTATACAGTGAATTCGGCCTAGTATTAAGCAAATTAACAACCTTATTACTATAATCAATCTGACCGTTAACGTTTAATCTAATAGGCATACGTGCTAAATCAGACGCAATCATCATTACTGCTGTAAAAATGTCACTGTGCTTAATGGCATCTATAGGCGTATACTGTCTTAAATTAGTACCCTGAAAACCAGGTAACGTCTGAACCATCATTTGTAAATCGTCTTCGTTATACTGTAAATCTCTATTTTCGTTTCTTAAGAAGATACCCACTTAATCACCTCCTTTCCCGTGATTCGTTGTCAATGATTAATGCAATAACCACTAGGAAAACGCCTGTGTTAGCTAGTCCTAACTCAACCCCAAATGCTAAGTAAGTTGCGGTATTCATTATGATTAAACCTAATAAAAAAAGGATGCTAACAATGTTAACAACCAATAGTTTTAACGGTATTAAAAGCTTGTTCAATTTCATCATTGCACCCCCTTTTAAAATCCGAATTCTTCATTTTCATATATTGATGACCAATCCACCTCGAATTCATGCATACTCGCTTCACTAAAAGCAGTTATGACAGAGATGATAGGGTCAATCTTTTGTCGATTCATCTTCTTGTTAATCTTAACGTTGTCCTCTCCGTCGTAAATTAAAACAGCGTTATTTACGGCAATGGTTAATAGGTTATTACCAAAATGTTTAATCGTCTTTTCAGCAACCCATACTCGAAATTGCTTAATAGGTTGTGAAAGGCTTCTGAAACTTTGCCCAACTTCAATTAGAGGCCAATCAATCACCATGGATTCTAGCGTGGTCACAAATGATTGTGCATTCCATGGATCATAACACAACGCTTTTACGTTTAACTGATACTCTTCCACAACGTCGAATATATACTCAATAACACGCTTGTAATCAATCATGCCACTTTCCGATGTGGTCACTTCCGCCTCTCCTGTATTAATTAATTTTTCGTAATTAATCTTGTCACGTTTCGACTTCTGTTCGAGCGTGGTCCTTAATCCAATAAACGAATGGCTGTCGATTAACATATCACCATCATCTGTTGGGAATATAAACCCTACAGAAGTTAAGTCGTCAAGTCGTGATAAATCGACACCGATATAAACGTCTTTGCCGTACAAACTATAATCATCACGATTCACTTCGATTGATTCCCATTCATTAATATTGATTAAGCTATCTTCTTTGTTCGCTTGCCAAAGGTTAAAGTTTTTAATCAAAATCTTATGGAATGACGTACCTTTTTCTAATTCATCTTGAATATCCGCTTTAATATTTCTCAGTATTGTGTCTCTATGTTCCTCAGACTCTAAAAGCGGCATTGCCTTAATCCACAGTGATTCGTCATTCACTTCATCTTCTGAATCCATTTCGGCACAGTATACAAAGTAATTATCCGCTTTAACTTCGCCCGATAATATTTTCGAGATGTATTTATATTCTTGATACATCTGACTATTGAGGTTATCCCCTGCCGTCGAAATTAAGAGGGTGAGTGGGTTCTTCTGCAGTGTCATACCCGTTTTAAATCTTGAATACATTTCATCGTCTGGCATGCTTGCCAATTCATCCAGTATAGCTACAGTTGGGTCTTTACCATCAACAGCATCAGGATTGTTTGATAACGGTTCGAACACGCTTGTTGAATCAATATGTGCTAAATCTGTTTTGCGTACATCTGTTGATTTACGAATGTAATCGCTTTTTGAACGTAGCAATTTGATTTGTTGACTTGCCATCTTAAATATCGTTTGTGCTTGCTTGTAAGTTGATGATGATACATATATTTGTCGGTTGTATTTCGGATATTGACCAAAAAGCAACTCATTAAGCGACATTCCCGATACCACTAGCGATTTACCTTGTTTACGTGCCATACTTACATAACATTTAGTAAACCGCCTAAAGCCACCATCACGTCGCCAACCGTAAATACTCCCTACGATAAACTTCTGAAAGAGCATTAAAGGCATAGGTTCATTCGTTTTAGGGTCAGGTAACATCTCGATGAATTTGATTGCCTTATTTGCTTTATCCACATCCCAATAACAACCTTCAGGTGGATATTTTAAATCATTCAAATGACGTTCAGCCACTTTAAAATTCTTCTTACTTACAAGTATCTCGCCTTTGACTACTTTTTGTGCATAAATTGTTGTGTAATCTAACATCAATCGTCACTCACAAACTCTTTGAATGGGTCATCATCCTCTTTCTCTTCAGGGACGACGATGCGTAATCGGCTATCGATTGTTAATCCTAGCGTGTTAGCTACTTGTTGCATTCGAGTACCCGCTTTCTCTTTAGCAGTAAAAGCAGGATTTACTTTAGATTCTCCATTCGCTCCTTCAATAACGACGCCACCTGTTGCTTCTAAATGCAGACTTGCTCTTACAAAATCACTGTAAAAACTGCAGTATTGTGAAAGTTGTGCTTTATCCAAATTTGATATTGGCAATTCTTGCATGTAAGGTAATATTCTTAGGTATTCTTCTTTCGCGATATCATCTAAAAAGTCAGGTGGATGTGAATCTATCTTTGAAAATTTGTTTAATTGCGCTTCTTGACGCTCTTTTTCGACTATTTCTTCTTTGGTGTAATTCTTCTTCGAATTATGCAGAAGTTTTCGAGGTCTACCTGCCATTTTTAGCACCTCCATTATGTTTTAGTACCTGGTATTAAAAATTAAGGGAAATCTTTAAGAGAGTATATGGGCATCGTTCTTCAGCGCCTTCCTCACCGCCCCCGTTCATTAATGTGGGGGACTTCCTTCTGCTCTCTTTTCGTTTTTCTGTTGTGGCATTCGTAACACAATGGCTGTAAGTTTTCTTTTTCTAATCGTTTTGACCAATCAATTTTAGTCGGGATAATATGGTCAACCATTTGCGCTTGACGTCCACATGATCTACAAATATAATCATTCTCCATCAATACGATTTCACGCATTTTCTGCCACTGCCTAGATTTATAGAACCTTAGGTATTCTGGGTCATTCCTTTGCCTTACATCGTTGTATTTAGCGTTTGTGTACGTCTTATGCTTATCGCAATAGTTTTCGTTATAGCTAATTAGTTTGTTGCATGTTGGATGACTACAACGTCGCATTACTGGCATAAGCTCACATCGTTTATATCAATCACCATATCTCTTGTTTGATTAGCCACAAGTAATTGATTACCAATCACATCATGCACAATGTATTTATCTTTTTGATAGATAATCGTATCGCCTTTGTTAATCATCTTATGCAAGTTAGGTTGATAGGAATTAGCGTTGATACCTGCAACAGTATCGAGTGTAATGTTATTGAGTGTAGCAATAGATGTAATATGTTCTAGTGCATCACCTAGTAATACAGTTAATGTATCGATGTCTTTGTTGTGTGTGAGTTTTCCTACCACATTCATAAGTGACAGTAGATGTGTCTGCTGATCAGTTGGTTGCTTTAATGATTGGTACTTATTGAATTCCATTGTCTACCTCCTTGCATAATAAAAAGGTACTGCGGTTAACAGTACCTAGTGATTTTGTTTTGGGTATTTTATTTGAGTTGTACACTCATATCAATCACACGTGTGTGACTCATATCAATATACAAAGCGCTTAGGCTAAGGGGTGAACCTAAACGCTCTATAATATAGTACCTGATAATATCATAATATCATTAAATAATACGCTCTATGCACACGCTATGCACACACCATTATTTCATTCCAACCTCAAGTGCTACTGCTTTAACAAAGTTCTTTCTAATTTTGCCTGCAGTATTACGGTGCATAAAACATTCATCTGCTATATGTTCCATCTTCATATCTTTGCGCGACCAGTATTTTAGTCGTATCACTTTTTTATGTGTATCTGGCAACTGGCTATACGTTTGTTCGATTGCTTGAACCATTTCTTCTTGATTTCGCAGCATCTTATTTGTCATTAATCGTGTTGCCATAATCTCTGTTGTTCTTGCAGGTTCTCCTGATTGAAGCGGACCATAAATAATATTATTATCGACGGGTTGAATTGGATTAAGTATTTCTAACCGCAACCGTTGAATGTCTTTTTTTGTATTATCAAGATTGTATATTTCTGATTCTATATATCTGAAAGTACCAGGTTTAATATCAGTCATGTTTACCTCCGCTATTTATATCTTTCAATAAAACGTTCAAACTCTTTAGCATCAACATCGTCTTTAAACTTAAAGCTTAAATAGATATTGGTATACTTTAGGGCGTCATTCTCTTTCCGCAAAAGGCTATTGTCTGCCAATAGTATTAATACTATTAATCCAAGTATTACCGATATGATAATCCACATCATTCCGACACCTCCGCTTTAATGCCATTCAAATGTGCATGATCATATTCTGCGAAAGTCATGTCGATATCATCAACTGACATCAGTATGATAAGCACTTGCTCTGTTAGGTATTTACCTAACTCATATAACGCTAATGTGATAAGTAAGTTTATAATACGTTTAATCATTATTGCCTGCCTCCTCATATATCTTCAGCGCTTCCTTTTTGCTTTCTGCTTCCACAACCGTAAACGTTTGATTGTGCCGTGGTTTAATCGCTTCTTTAAACGTTTGTCCTGTCGAGTCTGTAAATGTAGTAATTAAATACTGTGTCACTTCCCCAGCACCTCTTTCACTTTTGTTAGTATGTCTTTAGAATCCTGATGATCCGAACCCTTTTTCTCCTCTTGCTGACTCACTTGTAAATTCCTCCACTTGCTCTAACTCTGGCGTAATGATAGGTACAATCAATAACTGTGCGAGTTTGTCGCCTTTGTTGATTTGATACACTGGGAAGTCTTTATATAAATCACTATCAATTAATCTCCCATCTACGCCATGAACTCCACTGTACAATCTATCTGCATGGTCGAATAAATCATCATACGGGTCTTCGTACACATAATCATTCTTAATATTAATCTTCATTTTTCCTGTAAACCCTGCGTCAATCTTGCCTGTTTCAATCACTAAATGTGTCTTACTACTCACACCACTACGGCTTGTAAGCAGTCCAACGTACCCTTTAGGAATATTAACCGCTATGTCAGTGGCAATTAATGCTTTCTCTTGTGGTTCAAGCACAACTGTTTCAGCTGCGTAAATGTCAAAGCCTGCATCAGTATCGTGCTCACGTTTCGGCATTGTCGCGTTATCTGATAATAATTTGATTTGTAATGTATTAGTCATTACCTATTCTCCTTTTCCGAATTGCTTATTTAAACGTCCTAATTCTTTGTCGAATTGTTTCTGCAATTCTTCTAGCTTATTTTCATACGAATAGACCACTAGATAGCCACCAGTTGGTTCATCCCAATCTCCACCATCTCTACTATAATAGAAGCTATCACTTTTTCCGTTTATAAAATCATCTTCTGAGTCAAAGCAGTAATCAAAGACTATATCTTCTAAGAGTCCTTGACGTTCTTGCTTTGAATCCTCAATAACACAGCTTTCAAATAAAGTTTCTGAGTCTTGCTTACCATACGTTAAATAATGCTCAACCAATATTTTCATTTCATTCTCCCTTTTTCAAAATCTAACATAGCTTGTCTTAACACTAATCCTGTACGTTCGAGTCTAGTTTTTGATACAATATCAAAACCATGCTCAAGATTTACTTTTTTACGTTCTTTAAGAACTCTTATATATTCTTCGCTCAACGCAATTAAAGTGTCTAATTGATTAGTCATTGTTTGCGCCCTCCTTAATTAAATAAATTGGTTTGATGATAAAATCTATAAGTCCAATAACGGAATCATCAGACAGCTTATAATGCGTCTCTCTAATATCTCCAACCAGTTGCACAATTTCTAACATTTCATTTGTTTCAGGGTTATATACTTTATCTCCTACACTGATAGCCATTTCACTCGTCCTCCAATATTCTATTCATTCTGTAACTTATCGTAGTAAGGATTATCCGACCACGCCTTTTTATACGCTAGGTGTGTGTTGAATAAATCAACCACATCATCTAATTTACGCTTTAGGTCGTCACGCTCTTTGCGTAATTTTGTAATGTCGTCGATGAGTGAGTCGCGCTCTTTTTCGAGTTGAATTATTCTCTCGCCCAAATTTACTAAAGCATTCATTCCACCATCTCCTTCAGCAATTCGGGATTCTCGTATTTGTTTCCGATAACCTCTAAATTTGATGAGTCATTTATATAATGATGGTCATATCCGCCGTTATAATATTCCGTTAATACAAAGGCACCATCTAACCATTCAACCAAGAATAAATCGCCGTATGAGTCACTAACAATGTCTTTTTCATATATTTCTGTTTGATACAAATCTTTTAAACCTGTTGACATCATGACGATTCTATTAATAGTGCCATCTTTTTCAACTAAGTCTAAATCTTCCATATGATCAAACCAGATTGTAAACCCCATATCAAAGTCACTCCGCTGACCATAACTCATGCCTTGCTGATAATCAGTTTGACGCCTCTCTTTATCCCACTCTCTAAATTTCGGTATCATTCCACCACCCCCCATATTTCCAAATTAACGTCAAAGATGCATCATCATTGAGTATGTAGAATGCATGGGTTGTAATGCCCATAAGCTCATTATCGTCTAAGGCTTCTTTTATACTGCATCCACGTCTTAGACCTGCAATAAGTGAACCATCACAATATTCACAGACCTCTAATACCATAGGAATAACCGTTTCCTCTGTAATTTCTTCCTCGACTTCTACCGTAAAAGTTTCGTCTGGTTCTACAATCATCGAAGTTTTGAACCAACCTCTAGAGTCAAATTTCACTCTCCCCTCTTTATTTGCAACAAAAGTTTTATTCTTAATACCGTTATCCCACGCCCACTCAATTAACTGTAGTAACGTCATTTGCTTTTTAATTTTCATCAACATTCCTCCTCAATAATCAAATATTGTCTTTTGCGTACCTAGCTCTTGCTCTAGGAACAAATTATGCGTCGCTTTAAACCGCATTAATTCAGTCTCGCTCATATCCCACATTTGCCCTGCAAAGATAGCGTTCGCCACGCCTGCAACGTTGTATCTGTCCTTAATGGGTACAACACTGATTACCTTGCGACCGTCTTGGTCAAATAGGTTGTATTTATCGAAAATACTCATAGCATGCACTCCTTATTCCGTTTTTTATCGCGTGGATCAATCAGCATTGCTACACGATTATGATTTACACCAACCACAAAACCTTTTACACCACGCTTGCGTAACTCCTTTTGTAACTGTGTTGGCGACTTGCCAGCCGTATTAATGCGGTAGCGTTGTTTTACCGTGTCGCTTAAATTTCTCATGATTATCACGCCAACCCCAGTTCCTGTTTAATTTCTGCAACACTTACTTTGACGCCTACCATGCGTTGACTGTGCCCCTTTCTCCGGAACACTTTCGCTTCTTCCAATTGCGTCGAGGGATTTACAATTCTATCGAATGTCATGGGTGACATGTTCAACTTTTCTAATATCTCTTTTCTTGTTCCGCCACATACGACATCATCGCCTTTGTAAATCACATATTCATACATTGCAGCCCCCATCAGCGAACAAACTCCCAATCGTCAGCATCAGTAATTATTTCTAATGAATGGTCTTCCAATAAAAGCATTACACTCCTATCAACAAACTTTTGTACCACTTTTCCAGTGTGACCAATTGGTTCTTCTTCCCATTTGTCATCTACTCTATATTTATATACGTCAGTTGTGACTCTTACTCTATCGCCTATTTTCAAGTCTTTTATTTTCATTTTTTGACCCTCCTGTTCGAATATGGTCTTGTATTCACAATCTCGTCAATACTCCAGTAATTCTTGTATCGACTTAACGCAATGCTAGGTGTGATACCTTTGTGTATCATTTTTGATTTTTGTGACCTAGTAAATCCTATAAATTTGAGGTCTTTCCAAGTTACATCATTCACTCCACAACGCCTGGCTTTTTAGATATTTGTAATAGTCACTCGCTTTAACTGATTGAGGATATTTAACTAAATGCGACTTGTCTTTTCGTTCCTTCATAAAACGCATATATGCTACTTTCGGATGAGTGAGCGGTTTCGGTAAATCATTAACTCTTTTTTGAACAGGAGTAGTGACAGCTTTTTCAGCAGTCCATCCCATCCTTCTTACACGACTTCTCGCTATCTCTCTAGGTATGCTATTCAATTTCATCCTTTGTTCTTGTTCTTTTGTAAAAAGATCTAATTTTTCCACCGTTTTACTCCTCCTCTATGACAAGTACTGTACGTGCTACGCTATCCCATTTTTTGAATGTTCTGATTTCCGATATCAGCACATCGTCCGTCCATACTTTGCCATTGCCAGCATCTAATATTGTTTTAAGTAAATTGTCTATATCTGGCTTAATGGTGTGTGGTTGTCCGATATGCGATTCCTTTTTGTGCTTTGGCCACGACTTACTAGGTTTAAAGTAAAACTCAATCGTGAGCCGTATTGGCTTGTCTATCATCAAAGTTGGTAACTGATCAGCCACAAACTTTTTATGTTTTACATAAGGTGCAGGCATGTAAGTATGCCCGCCTCGTGTAAATCTAGGGCGTGATGACCCTTTTGGATTACCTAAGTTTCTGTCGCCCTCCTGGTAAAAAATCTCTATTCTAGTTTCCGCCACTTAATCCACCTCTAATATCGTCATATCTTGCCGTGTGTTGCGTTCAACTCTCTTTTGGATAAATAGGTCATACAACTTTTTATCGTCGCCTTGCGCCCACTCAAGCATTTTCTGAGCATAAACATCTGAACACTCAAGATTTTGTTTCAAAAACTCTTTTGTAATTACCATGCGTCACGCTCCCTGTAATCGTCGCCGATAACATTAACTTTTCGACTACCTTTTTTCATTCTGGAATTGATTCTGTGCCAATGCATATCTTGATTAAGTTCTGAATCTTTAAAGTTAGTTGTAAAGATGTTGTTTTTATCTTGCCGATTATTAATAATGTCATACAACATAGATAAATCGTGGTCGCTATTGCTAACTCCTATATCATCTAAAACCAACAAATCTAAATTAACGAGCTGCTTCTTTAAATCTTCAAACGTTTCAGATGATTTTTTGTTATATGTCGCTTTGATTCTAACCATCAAGTCAGGTATCTGCATAAAAGCGACTGTATATCCCTTATTTTTAATTGCTTTAGCTATTGCGTATGCTAAGTGTGATTTACCAGTACCATAACTACCTCTAAAAAGTATTGATTTCATTTCACCTTTTTTATTCGAAAAGTTAGTAACATAATCAATAGCTGTTTGCTTAGCATATTTTTGTGAATCGTTATTAACTTCGTAATTATTAACTGTTGCGTTTTTAATGGACGGATTTACGGTGGATTGATTGAAAATATCGTCAATCCTTTGTTGTTTTCTCTTATTAGTTGCTTCTTTCCCCATTTCTATCAGTTCACAGTCACAACCATCTTTATACTCGTAACCATTATCAAATTTATACCAGTCATAATCCCTACCGCATTTATCACAATGTAATCCTGTTTTCTTCTCTACGATTTCGTTTTTAAATTGTATTCTCTCAGCTATTTTTTCAAATGGATTCATTTTTACTCCTCCCAATAGCTCATGTCATACTTCATGCGTTCTAATTGATCCACACCACTTAATTTAGGCGTCTGATTAAGGTAACCCTCAAATTTTGTGCCAAATAACGTTTCGGGTCTCAGATACTTCTCCATGTCTGTACCTTTCCATTCCGATACTTTGTTATCAATTGCTTTTTTAAAATCATCTAGTGTAAAGCCCTCATCTGTTCTAGCTCGTATGACTGTTTGATTCTTTTTAGTAGTTGATTTGTATTGCTTACCTGTTTGTTTGTTAAGGTAGTCAATAACTTCTAGATAGGGATAGGCGGTCGGGTCTCCCGACAATATATCTATTCTATTTATATTTTTAATACTTGTATTATTATTACTTGTATTATTCTCTTTAACATTTGTGATAATAGGGGTATTAACAGAATTGTTAATAGGGGTATTATCATTTGTGTTAATAGGTCTTATCATTTCTGTTAAGGGGTACATCTTTCTTTGTTTGATTTCATTTCCTTCTCTAATGATTTCAACTTGTAAATATCCACATTCTTTTAAATTAGCTATACGGCGTGACACTGTAACTTTCGTAACTTCATACAGTTTGGCAAAGTAGCCATTACTCGCTGTGCAGTATCCATATTTGTTACTTAATGATGTGATTTCTGCAAACAATAACTTTTCACTGTCCGTAAGACGGTTGTCATATCTTACGTTTGCTGTAATTATCGAATAGTAACTTGGTTGATCAGTCATTTGTATTCTCCTTTCTGGTATAATTTCGAAATAAAGGAAGGTGGAATATATGGATAATTGGTCTAACACTAAACGGTTATTAACTTTAGAGGAAAAACAAAATTTAAATTTAGATAACGCACATATGTTTTTTCATGAGACAGACTTGTTTTTAATAGCTAAAGCTGCATTGAATATTGCTTACACATTAACTAAAGGCTCTTTTAGCTCTTATCATCTTCAGTGTTTGAAATTTCTTCTTAAATCTTTAGAAGTAGAGCTAAATTCAATAACAATAGAGGAAGATTATTATGCTTACCAGTCCTTTACACGAAAACTGTCTAATTTTATAAATATCTTTTCTCTCGATTTGGATCGAACTCCTTATCAAAAGAAGGACGAATTCTTTCGAGTTCTTCTAGATGTTTTTCTTCAATTACCTGTTGTAGATTTTGGCGAATCAACCCTATCATCGTTTTTAACTTAGTATTGGTTTCCTCATCTTTTAACAGCAAATAATCCATCCAACTATCAGCAAGTGGCATCTCTAACATTTTTTTCTCTATTTCACTGCTGATAGTTTCTTCATTGCTTTTATCTATTGTTTTTTCATGCGTTTTTAGTATAAATTCCAACACATATAGTTCCTCGCGCATTTTACTTAGTTTCATCCACTTTTCCTCCTTTCAGCATTTTATTAAGTCGTTCGTCAACATCGACCCAACTATCATGCAAGTGATATTTGTCGTTAAAACTGTCCATGCCTATATTGTGCTGTTCTGTATGATGTCTATGGCATAACGCAAGTACCTTATTATCTGTATGGTCTATTTTGTGTCTGTTTCGTCCACGCCCTACCGCTTGATAATGCGCTAGTTCAGCGTGTGGTTTACCACATATCGCGCAGTTTCTGTTAACAGTAGCCCAATACAACAACGCTTTATCTTCTTTCAATAACTTACTTGTTTCAACCTGCATTGGTATTTGATGATGGAACATAAACGCTACAATCAGCTCTATCAATTCACTTGCTACTTTCATGCTGCAATTACTTAGACTTATATGTTCATAACCTTTCATAATCTCTAATTCAGATTGAAATAGTTTTCTCGTTGACTCTACGGGTTCGCCCCAGTGCATCTCTATATCTCTACATAGTGCAAATATCTTTTTGCGTTGATCACTCGAAATCCTTTTATTGTCATGCACCTCTACATCTGCGTTTATCGAATAACCATTTTCTAAAAGTTCAATATGACTTTGCTCAAGTTTTACACCAGTAGCAACGACGGAATACGTACCGTCGTTATCTGCCTGGTATCTTGTAATATGTTGCATTTATATCACACCTTAAAATGTTAAATCTTGGTCGTCATATCCTAATGAGTCGCTGCCTGCAAATGAATTACTTTGTTGAGACATCGGTGTTTGTTGCTGATTGGAATTATTTTGTGTTTCTTCTGCTCTTTGTTCGTCCGTTTTAGGTGTTGGTTTATTAACTACTTCATCCCCTTTATTCCAAACTTTGATATATGATAGTTGTGCCATATATCGTCCTAGATTCTCTCTAAACTTCCATTTGACAACGATGTTACAAAACTTATTGATAAGTTGATCAGTATCGAATGTTAAATCTGGTAAGTTTAGTTTGATTCCTAATCTACTTAATAATTCGATGTATTGCTTTTCTTGAAAATCCTCTTGGAATGGTGGCACAAACTGATTATGGTTGAATTGTTTGCCCTCATTATTCTCGAATATGATTGTAAAATATCTATTTTCTTTATCGTTGAATTGAATCTCTTTTACTTTTACTGTAAATTCTCCCGCGCCTAAGAACTCTCCGCCTTTCATAAATGCTTCTTGATTCGTTTCTGTAATATGATTTGCTCTACCTGTAATTTTCATAATTAGTTACCGTCCTTTATTTAGTTTCCGTTTCGGATTGCTTGTACTACGTCATCAATACTTGGGTTGATAAACTTTTTATCGTTAATTTGCACACTTTGTGAGTGTCTTATTTTTGTTTCAAAAACCGGCGATGGTTCTGCGTTAAATACGTAGTTAAATGCCTTTTGTCCGTCTTGGTCATATTCTTCAATGGTCATTCTTCCTAGTACATCAGATTGGCTGACTACTGCTTTTCTGATTTGGTCCTGTGCTTCAATCGTGATAGTGGGATTGATGGTACTTCCTTCTTCATCTTTTTCTTTGTTGATGCCCTCATGACCACTGATTGCTAAATGGAATTGGTAGTGTTCCTGTAATTTTGAAATGTATCTATACATGTGTACAATACGTGTAGCTGTTGCTCCCCAGTCATTAAATGTCGGCTCTCTTGTTTTACCTGCCATAATGTCATCAATTGTGATGTCACGTAGTTTTTGAATGGTCTCTATAACCACCACATCAATCTGCTTTCCGTTAGATCTAAGTTGTTCTAAAATCTTTGGTAACATCTTAACTACCATTGCAAAATGCTTGTAATTCTTGATTTGTACAACAGCGCCATCTTCTGTAACTGTTGTACCGTCCTCATTAATGTCTAATACAAGCGCATTGTTGTCTTTAGTTAAAAACGTCGTCTTACCAGTCCCAAACTTTCCATAAACAGCAAATTTGTAAAACTTATTGGCGTTCTGTTGGCTAATATCTTTAACGCCTAACTGCGTCAAAATGTCTTGTTCCTCGCTCATTATTTAATCACCAAGCTTTCTGTTACCTGTAATTCTGCTCCTGGTATATCTTTGCCTGCTTTCAAATCGTCTGTAAGTTGTTTTGAGTTGAGCTTAGGTGCTTGTGAAACCCAATAATCTTGTGGAATTAAACTTTCATCGATAACTTTTTTAGTTGCTCCGTTTTTGCGCTTGTAAATGTGATTGGTAGCTGTGCGATAGTTTTCTACTTCTTGAACATCTAACATGTCTTTCAAATATTCTTTAAGACGATCACATAGATTTGTCTTTTGTTTTTTTAAGTCCTGCAACCTTTTAATCTCTTTATCAATAACATCAACATCGCCTAATACATCACGTCTCCAATTAATGATGTTATCCACTTTTACATTCATTTCTTCTTTAATAGAATCGAGTGTATCTTTCAGTAATGTTGGATCTAATTCTTCTTGACTCGACAACTCTTTGAATGCTCCTGACAATTCATATAAATTACTCATCTAGTAATTCCTCCTCTTCATCGTCATCTTCTAAAACAGATAACAATTTGACTTGTTTTTCTAAATGTTCGTTTTCGTCAATTAAATTATCGACGTCAGCCTTTAAAGCGGAAACTTCTTCCTCCAATTCCGCCACTCTATCTTTTAATCTACTCTCTTGTGCTACTAATCTTTTAAATTCGGTATAATGTATTGTCACTAATTCCATAGTTTGTTCCTCCTATACTTTTGTAAAATGAGCCATAACTTTGTCTAGCTCATCTGTTTGGTACTCGATAAAATCGTAAATAGCTGCGTTAATAACTTCTTGTGCGATGTCTACATCTGAGACATCGTATACTTTCGTTTCTGCGATGACTCTGTATGTCATGTCAGTGATTTCAATCAAGATGTAATCATCTTGTCTTGTGACATGCTTACGGAATTTGAAGCCTTCTACTTCAATAATTCCTGTATATTCTTCGCCTTTCGGGAAATACATTTTTCAATTCCTCCTAATTGTGGTAAATTAGGGATAGATATTTTTCTGAAATAATTATCCCTCGACTGATTAGCAATTGCCGTTGCTATCAGTCTTTTTTAATGCTTCGTAAAACCGCTTTTGTGCTGTTGTACGTCACGGCTTCTGATAGGATTACGACAAACAGAATAGTAGTGAAGTACACGCCACTGAATGCTAAGACAGTTGTTAATACGATAGCGACTGATACGGTGTTGAACCATGCGATCAAATATTGCATGCTTGTTCCTCCAATTCTTTAACAGCTTCATCTGACAAATCGTTATACGGAAATTTTTCGCGTGCTAATTGAATTGGAATTTTACCTCTAATAGCAACAAATCCTTCTTCTTCCATTTCTTCATTTAAAGCTCTAGTGATAGATGTAGCCTTACTTTTCGACACACCAGTTAGAACCTGTAATTCCTTTATGGTCAAAAATTGCTTTTTCATTTGCCCCCCTCCTCAAAGTCCATTTCAAGTTGTCTAATTACGTACATTGTTGATTGTGATGGAAACCAATTTGTAATGATTTCCATTACATCGTTAAAATGTTTCTGTCTTAACTGCGTTCTCGTTTTAATTCCGGCCATTGTATTTACATCATTGTTAATGTTTTGATACAGCGGTTTGTTAACCTCTTTGCTATTAGGTAATCCGTGAATTTGTCTAATGTATGCAACGCGTTGATGTATAGTTTTAGTAACCAAACCATATTCACCTGCATCAAGCTTTTGGTTATCTTTTAAATCAATAACGTCTGCTTTTACACTTTCGATTTCTTCTTTAGTCTGCTTTGTAGCTTTAAACATTAATTCCAACGCTTGCATTGGATCACTTGGAACTTGATATATCCCTGTTTGCCGAATCGCAGGTAAAACCTCCATAGCTAACCAATCTTGAAATTTTTCTGCTGTTGAATTACCTGCTTTAAAAGCTAGTTTATAAACCATTGGTTCTGGTATGAAATCGCCTTTCCCAACTTCTTGGGAAAGATATTTCCCTAAATATTTATTGATAGTTTCCCAACGAATATATTGCTTGCCGTTTTTAATCTGAGTGAACCCCAAACTTTTTGCGACAGTTTCTAAATCGAATAAATTATTTTCATTATCTTGTTTGATTAAGATTGAAAACATATCGTTACTGAATGTTTGTAAATCTTGCATTTATTTTCCTCCTTTAAGTTGTTTGTTTTTCTATTCGAAATCTTCAATAGTCAGCTTTGATAAACGCTTTGTGTATTGATGTTTATACATAGTTTTGAAATGTCTATAAACATCAACAGCTTCTTCGTATTCACGTTCACTCAAATCAGAATTTCTTGTAACACCAAAAACTGCTAAAGTTAATTTTCTGATAAAGTCATGTATATGATCGTCATTTACTTTTCCATTAAAATATTCATTGCCTCCAAATGGATACTTCCGTAAAGCTAAAGGTTTGTAGTGGCGTCCTCTAAATGGTGTTTTTATAAACTTTGTAAAACTAAAGTCTTCATTTATATTTGCAATATCAACTTCATCAAGTCTTACTTCACTAAAAATCGAAAATTGTTTTATTGGTTTCTTACCTAAAGCCTGCCTAACTTCCTTTGCTACAATTTCTTTTAATTCTTCTTTGGTTAATGTGATTTGTTCCATAGTATCCTCCTTAAGCTTTTTGTTCTTTTTCGGGAACGTTGTTGGTAAAAAAAATATCAAGATTGTTCGTTTCATATCCCAATATTTTAGCCATTTTGATAAATTCATTAGCCCCAATATCCACCAAACCATTTTCCCTCTTTGCATATGGCGTTCTTGTTTTCCATCCCATTAAATTAGCCATTTCATCTTGTGTGATTCCACAAGCAATCCTTTCGGCTCGCAATCTTTTTAGATCAAGTACCATTTTGTCACCTCCTTCGTTCTCGTTTGAGAACTGTTTATACCTTAACATTTATCGTTCTCACATGTCAACATTTTTTACCCTAAAAAAATCATAAAGTTTTTTTCTTCTAATATATTGTATTCATTTGGGAACGGTGCTATAATCTAATTGTTCACAAATAAGAACAAATATTTTATACACAGGAGATACTTAAAATGAGAAGCAATGATGAAATAATCACAATTATAAAATCGGCAATGAAGGAACAAAATTTATCGCTTAGTGAATTAGCTCGTCGTGCCGGAATTGCAAAATCTGCAGTATCACGTTATTTAAATCTAACTAGAGAATTCCCTTTAAATCGGGCGGAAGATTTTGCAAAAGCTCTTAGTATCAGTACAGAATATTTACTTGGATTTGATAACAGTGGACAATCACAACAACAAGACAATCTTGCCGCTCATTTAGATGGCGATTTTTCAGAAGATGAACTCGCCAAAATTAGAGAGTTTGCGGAAATGGTGAGGAAATCACGCGATAAATAAACAAAGGGTGATATGTTTGAGCAAGTATGAAGAATTATTAATACAACACGATTACATCGACATTGAAGATAAATATAATCTTCCAGGAAATTTTAAAGGATTTTATGACAACGATGTCATACTTGTCGATAGTAAGCTTAATACTTATCAAAAACATGAAATTTTAGCAGAAGAAATAGCACACTATAAAATATCTGCTGGTAACATCTTAGATCAATCAAACATGCTTAATCGAAAATTTGAATTAAAAGCAAGACGCCTTGCAAATGAATCAGTGATTACTTTGCAGGGTCTAATTAACGCTTTTAATTATGGTGTGCAAAATATTTATGATTTAGCTACATATTTTGAAGTCACTAAAGATTTTGTACTAGATGCTATACAACATTACAAGCAAAAATATGGCTTAAGAACTCGATATGGTAAATACATCATTGAGTTTGAACCGCTGATAATATATAAAGATTTATAAAACTGGTTAAATCGCTTTATGCGTTTAATATAAAATTAAAATAGGAGGTTTTGCAAAATGAATTTACAAGCAAAACAGAACATGTCTCAAAATGATTTAATGATTTTACGTTCAGAAATGGACAAGAAAGAAAAAAGTAAAGGCGTTATGTGGCTGTTATGGTTTTTTACAGGAGGAATTGGGGGTCACCGTTATTATTTAGGTGATATAGGTTACGCTATTGCTATGACATTTACGTTAGGAGGATTAGGTTTTTGGTCTTTGATTGACGCCTTTTTGATAAGCGGGAGATTAAGAAAGAAAAACGAAGAAATTGAACGCGATATTATCGTTGACATGGGGCTAGGTCGTTAAAATAAATTAAAAAACACCTACTTAGTAAACGCTTTAAGGTGGTGGGGGGCATGCATACTAATTATAAAATATTCAAAAACACCCCCCTATCTATAATAATTATTGATAAAACAAATCTACTAGTCAGTATCTAATCACAACATACGAGGTATAACATGAAAAATAAAATTATTGTATTTATATTATTATTAACTTTTACAATCTCATATTCAACAAATTCAGCAATCGCTTTACAAGAGGAAAGCATCGATTCTATCGGGCTAGAAGATAACACAATCAACGAGTCTTTATTAGATAATATGCCTGACTACATAATAGAGGAAGAAGCCACAATACAACCTAGAGTTATAGGACCTATTGTTAAATATGTAGTTAAAAACGGTATGACATTTTATAAAAGCATTAAATATGCACCGAAATTCCCTCGAAATTTTAGGGCAGTTAGTGGAAAAACCAAGCATCATAACGTGAATAATAAAACCTTACTAGCCAAACTTAGAAAGGTTGAAAAAGGACCATGGAAAAAAGTATATAAAGATGGATACATTGGAAAGAAAAAAGTTTCAGTTCATTATTTCCAAAGTAAATCAGGTTTAGTGTTCGATGTAAAAACTAAGTCAGGATGGAGTAATAAATAATGCTAATATTTGAAAACAAAGAACAACTTGAAAAATTCACTTTAATAACTATTCATGGTTTATTTCATCAACTTAAGCACAATCTTATTTCAATAGAAAATGCAGAACATATAATTTTCACACCCTATATGATGGAGGAACTTTCTTCTTTAAACGTAAATTCAGAAATAATCGATTTAATTCATAAAGGTACGGAACTGGAAGATTTAGAAGCATTTGATTTATCTGTTCAGGAAGCTGTTTCTGAATTTATAAAAAAAACAGAAAAGCTATTAAAGAACTATCAGCATGTAGATTTTAATGAAAAGATACTGAAAGATTGGAATATAGAAAGAAGTATTTAAGATGTTATACTAACATTTTAAATACAGGTAGCACCATCTATCCTTTAATAATAACATATTGCAGATTCCTGATATAAGATGATATAATTTAAATATATTAAAGGGGCATCCTTTAAAACACGTATATATTTGTTACCTTTTTGGTAATTAACAATGTAATCTTATAATTATAAGTGGCGTCTGTAGTTTATACAGGCGTCTTTTTTATACGGTTTCACGGGTACCACACGTACCCTTATTATTTTTTTACTTTTTTTGAGGAGGAATGACGAAATGCCGGTGTACAAAGACGACAAAAGCGATAAATGGTACTTTACTGTTAGATACAAAGATATTTACGGCAATAACAAAAGGAAATTAAAACGAGGATTTAAGACTAAACGTGAGGCTAAAAGCGCAGAAGCTGAATTTTTAACAGAAGTCAACGAAGGCTATAGTGATTCGAACACATATGAATATACATTTTATCATTATTTAGACAATAGTGACCTGCGGCCTAAAACTAGAAAACGGAAAGAGAATGAATACAAACTGCATATAAAACCGAAGTTTGGGCACATCAAGATGAACAAAATTACTCAGCAACAATGCCAAGAGTTCAGAAAGTATCTTATGGATAATATCAATTCTTTTAACAGTGCGCGTACAATTTGGTCAGGGTTTAAAGTGGTTATCAATTATGCTAAAAAGTATTTTGGATTGCGCGTCGACCCAACTATATCAATTAAACCTATTCCACGTACTAAGCCTAAACCAAACTTTATGATGAGAGAAGAATTTGAAGATCGTATAAAAGAAGTAGAAGAACAAGATTATCGGGAACTATTTACTTTGATGTTTTATACAGGTTTAAGAGTCGGCGAAGCGATGGCTTTAGTTTGGACAGACTACAATAAATATAAAAAAGAAATATCCATCAATAAAACGATGGACATCTCTAATCGGTCAATATACCCTCGGCCTAAAACAGATAGTTCTGAAGATATAGTACCTTTACCTAAATTTATCAATGAAATGTTATCTGAACGCTACCAACGTGAAAAACAGATGAACAAATATTTTGATGAACAAAACTATTTTATATTTGGCGGACTTGCCCCTAAACATTATAGCCATGTTCATAAAAAATTTAACAAGGCTTTTCCTAATTATAGCATACATGCCCTAAGACATTCATATGCATCTTACCTAGCAAATAACGGTGTAGATATATTCGTACTACAATCATTAATGCGTCATGCTCAAATAACCGAAACAATGGGTACGTATAGTCATTTATATACTCAGAAAAAACATGATGCCATAGCCATTTTTGACGAGTAAATGGTATCAAAACGGTATCAGTACCCATGTTTAAAACATGAAAATCGCATAACATCAGTAGTTACAACTAGCCTATACTACCTTCCATTTCAAATTTGATTAATCGGTTCATTTCAACGGCATATTCCATTGGTAATTCTTTTGTGAATGGTTCAATGAATCCCATAACGATCATTTCTGTTGCTTCTTCTTCAGAAATACCACGTGACATGAGATAGAACAATTGCTCTTCAGAAACTTTAGAAACTTTTGCCTCATGTTCAAGTGAGATATTATCGTTGAAAATTTCGTTGTAAGGAATTGTGTCAGAAGTTGACTCGTTATCAAGGATTAAAGTATCACATTCGATATTAGAACGTGCACCTTTCGCTTTACGTCCAAAGTGAACGATGCCGCGATAAACCACTTTACCGCCATCTTTAGAAATTGATTTTGACACAATTGTAGAAGATGTGTTCGGTGCTTTATGAATCATTTTTGCACCTGCATCTTGGACTTGACCTTGACCTGCAAAAGCGATAGAAAGCGTGCTACCTTTAGCACCTTCACCTAATAATACACAAGCAGGATATTTCATTGTCAACTTAGATCCTAAGTTCCCGTCGACCCATTCCATGTTACCATTTTCATGAACGAACGTACGTTTAGTAACTAAGTTATAAACATTGTTAGCCCAGTTTTGGATTGTTGTATAACGTACGTGTGCATCTTTGTGGACGATAATTTCTACAACCGCTGAGTGTAGAGAGTTTGTCGTATACACTGGTGCTGTACATCCTTCAACATAGTTAACAGAGGCACCTTCATCAGCAATAATGAGTGTACGCTCAAATTGTCCCATATTTTCTGAGTTAATACGGAAGTATGCTTGTAAAGGTGTATCTAATTGAATATTTTTAGGCACGTAGATGAATGAACCACCTGACCATACAGCTGAGTTTAAAGCGGCAAACTTATTGTCACCAGCAGGGATAACAGATGCGAAATACTCTTTAAACAAGTCTTCATTCTCTTTAAGTGCAGTATCTGTATCTTTGAAGATAATACCTTTTTCTTCTAGTTCTTTTTCCATATTATGGTAAACGACTTCAGATTCATATTGTGCAGACACACCTGCTAAATATTTTTGTTCTGCCTCTGGGATACCTAATTTATCAAACGTACGTTTAATTTCTTCTGGCACTTCATCCCAAGAACGCTCTGAACGTTCTGAAGGTTTGACATAATACGTAATGTCATCAAAGTCTAATTCTGATAAATCTCCACCCCACTGAGGCATCGGCATTTTATAGAATAACTTTAAAGCTTTCAAACGAAAGTCTAACATCCATTCAGGTTCATCTTTCATTCTTGAAATTTCGCGTACAATATTTTCTGTCAAACCACGCTCTGATCTAAAAATTGATACGTCTTCATCATGGAAGCCATATTTATAATCGCCTACATCAGGTGCTTTTTTAGCCATCAATCATCACTCCTATTTCTTAATTAATACATGAGTACCCTTTGACTACCCAATTCTCTATTTTGAAATACGTTTCCTCGTATACACCATTTAAGTGTTATTCTTCACTTTTACCTTCTTTTTCAACTGTACCCTTTTCAAGTGCCTTCCATGCGAGTGTGGCACATTTAATTCGTGCTGGAAATTGAGAAACACCTTGTAATGCTTCGATATCTCCCATATCTTCAGTAATCTCATAATCTTCACCAAGCATCATTTTTGTGAATTCTTGGCTCATTTGCATTGCTTCTTTTAAACTATGCCCTTTAATCGCTTCAGTCATCATTGACGCACTCGACATTGAAATCGAACAACCTTCACCTTCGAATTTCGCATCTTTAATGATGCCATCGACGATATCAAATGTGAGACGAATACGGTCACCACATGTTGGGTTATTCATGTCCACTGTCATCGTACCATCCTCGATTACACCTTTATTACGAGGATTTTTATAATGATCCATAATAACTGAACGATATAATTGGTCTAGGTTATTAAAATTCATATGAGAAAAACTCCTTCGTTTGTTTCAATCCTTCGACAAGTTGATCCACATCTTCTTTTGTATTATAAATATAAAAACTTGCCCGCGCTGTTGATGATACATTGAGCCATTTCATTAACGGCTGTGCACAATGATGGCCTGCACGAACTGCAACACCTTCAGTATCTAGAGCAGTTGCCACATCGTGAGGATGAACATCCTTGAGATTGAAGGTGATAATGCCCGCACGATTGTCTTTAGCTGGGCCATAGATATCGATACCTTCGATTTGAGACATTTGTTCGTAAGCATATTGCGTCAGTACTTGCTCATGCGCATGAATAGCATCAAATCCAATAGATTCAATGTACTCAATAGCTGCTTGTAAACCAATCGCTTGTGCAATCAGAGGCGTTCCCGCTTCAAATTTTGTAGGTAAATCTGTCCATGTACTTTCATACAAACCAACAAAATCAATCATATCTCCACCGAACTCTGTCGGTTCCATTTCATTTAATAGTTCACGTTTACCATATAAAACGCCGATACCTGTAGGTCCAAGCATTTTGTGGCCACTAAAACTATAAAAATCAACGTTTAAATCTTGGACATCTACCTTCATATGCGGTACAGATTGTGCACCGTCCACTGAAATAATGGCACCATGTGCATGTGCTATTTCAGCAATTGCATTAATATCATTAATTGTACCTAAAACATTTGAAACATGCGCAATAGCCACAATTTTAGTTTGATCGGTGATGGTCTCTTTAACCGCTTCAATGGATAATGTGCCATCTTCTGACATCGGTATGAATTTGAGTTTCGCTCCTTTACGGTGTGCAAGCTGTTGCCAAGGCACTAAATTCGCATGATGTTCCATTTGGGTTACAACGATTTCATCACCTTGTCCCACATTTGCATCACCATAACTATGTGCAATCATGTTTATAGAAGCTGTTGTTCCACGTGTGAAAATAATTTCTTCAAAGTGTTTAGCATGTATAAAACGACGCACCGTTTCGCGTGCACCTTCATAACCATCTGTTGCAAGTGAGCCTAACGTATGCACACCACGATGAACATTAGAATTATATCGCTCGTAATAGTCACGTAATGTATCAATCACTTGCTTAGGCTTTTGACTTGTTGCTGTTGAATCCAAATATGCAAGACGTTTGCCATTGACTTTTTGGTCTAAAATGGGAAAGTCTTTGATAATTGCTTCTACATCTAATTTTGTATCGGCCACTACAATCACAGACCTTTCTAGAATTGTATTATTTGCCTATTTTTAATTCGATAACTTCTCGTAATTGACGCTGTACATCCTCAATTGGTAATTCACGTACCACTGGATCTAAGAATCCGTGAATGACAAGACGTTCTGCTTCACGTTGTGAAATACCACGACTCATTAAATAGTAAAGTTGCTCAGGGTCAACACGCCCAACAGATGCCGCGTGTCCTGCTTCTACATCGTCTTCATCAATAAGTAGAATAGGGTTCGCATCCCCACGTGCATGCTCAGATAACATTAACACACGTGATTCTTGGTTAGCAGCAGAACCTGAACCGCCATGTTTAATATGTCCAATGCCATTGAAAATGGATGAGGCATTTTCTTTCATTACACCATGTTTTAAGATGTAGCCATCGGTTTCTTTACCATATTGTACAATTCTTGATGTTAAGTTAATTGTTTGATCGCCACGTCCGACTACAACTGACTTCAGTTCAGAAGTTGAACGGTCACCAATTAAGTTTGTTGTGTTGTCGATGATTTGATCGCCTTCATTCATTAAACCTAAAGACCACTTAATTGTTGCATCTGCTTCTGTCACACCACGACGGATAATATGCCCAGTGAAACCTTTATCTAAGAAGTCTACAGAACCATATGAAATGTTAGAATTGGCACCTGCGATGACTTCAGAAACAATATTTAATTGATTTCCTTCTCCACTTGCAGTTGATAGATAATTCTCAACGTAAGTCACTTCGGCACTCTCTTCAGTCACTAAAAGAACGTGATTAAAGAAGCTCGCATTTTCATCGTCATGAAGTACAACATATTGAATTGGATGTTCAACAACGACATTTTTAGGAACGTATACAAAAATTCCGCCATTCATTAAAGCAGTGTGCAAAGCAGTTAAGCGGTGTTCATCTACCGTAACAGCATCTTTCATAAAATACTTTTGAACTAATTCACTATGATTGATTAACGCTTCTCTTATATGCTCAATGATTACACCATCTTGAAGTGCTTTGTCATTAACTTTTGTATATGCAGATGTATTGTTATGTTGAATCACAAGATTTTCTGTGTTTTCAACGTTGATAATACGGTCAATTTCACTTGGTAATTCCTTTAAATCATGGAACACAGCACCTTGTGTTTCATGCTGTTTGAATGAATCAAAATCCCATTTATTTAATTTCGTTTTATCAGGTTTTGGCATTTCCAAAGATTCAGCTTGTCTAAACGCTTCTTTTCTTAACTCTGTCATCCAAGAAGGTTCGTTTTGAGATTGGGAATAATCAACAAGTTGTGCTTCAGAAATATTTAATGTTTCAGTAGTCATAATTATTTCCTCCTATGATGATTATTGATTTGAAATGGCTGTTTCGTATTCTTCTTTAACCCACTCGTAACCTTCTTCTTCAAGACGTTTCGCTAATTCAGAACCGCCAGATTTCACAACGATACCATTATACATAACGTGAACGTGATCCGGTGTAATGTAATTTAATAAACGTTGGTAGTGTGTAATGATTAACGCACCAAATTCATCGCCACGCATTTCGTTAATTCCTTTTGATACGACTTTCAAAGCGTCAATATCAAGACCTGAGTCAATCTCATCAAGAATAGCAAACTTAGGTTGTAACATCATTAATTGTAAAATCTCGTTACGTTTTTTCTCACCACCTGAGAATCCTTCGTTTAAGTAGCGTTGTGCCATATCTTTATCCATGTCTAAGAAATCCATTTGTTTATCAAGTTGCTTAATAAATTGCATTAAGTTAATTTCGTTACCTTCTTCGCGTTGTGCATTCATAGCTGAACGCATGAAGTCTGCATTTGAAACACCTGTGATTTCTGATGGGTATTGCATTGCTAAGAATAGACCCGCTTTAGCGCGTTCATCTACGTCTAATTCTAAAACATTGACCCCATCTAATAATACTTCACCTTTCGTTACTTCATATGACGGATGCCCCATAATTGCTGATGATAAAGTAGATTTCCCAGTACCATTTGGCCCCATGATCGCGTGAATTTCCCCAGTATTGATCGTTAAATTGACACCTTTTAATATCTCTTTATCTTCAATAGACACATGTAAGTCTTTAATTTCTAATGTTGATGGCATTAATATTCCCTCCAAAATAATGTTAGATTCCATAGTTTAGTTTATAATAATTTTAATGTAACGTCAAAAAGTTTTCTTTGGTCTCTAATTGCTAATTATAACGGAAATGATGGGAATTATAAACCGTTTCGGGTTATATTACAAGACATCTTAAGAAAGCAAACCAGAATCCTTTTTAGAAAAGTTATTGATAATCACATCCCTCCTGTTCTCATTCGTCATTTTTGACACATATTATAGATGACATAGGATTGAAATCAGTTATAATGTGGTATGATGTAACGATAAACTAAGGAAAGGAATAGAATCATGTCGAAATTTAAGATTTCAAATATACCTAGAGGTTTTGCGATGGGCATTAGTGATCTAATTCCCGGTGTAAGTGGCGGCACAATCGCATTACTCCTAGGCATTTATGATGATTTTATCGCTTCTGTAAGTGGTGTTTTTTCAAAGCATTTCAAAAAAAGTATCTTGTTTTTATTACCTATTATTATCGGAATGGCTTTGGCAATCGGCATTTTAAGTAGCGTTATCAATTATCTGTTAGCAACACACTTAGTACCGACGATGTTTTTCTTTTTTGGATTAATTTTAGGGATTATTCCATTTCTATTGCGTATTTCACATTACAAAAAAACATACAAAATCCAGCATTGGGTTATTATGGGAGTGGCTATTATAGCACTTGCATTGATGGCATTTTTTAAAGGTGATACTTCACATGCTGCACCTAGCTATATTGATTTGTCCCTGCCAATGCTCATTAAATATTTTATTGCTGGTGTATGTGCATCAAGTGCGATGTTATTACCAGGGGTTTCTGGATCATTTATATTATTATTATTCGGTGTATACAGTACTGTAACTTATTCCATTTCTGAAATTGTACGTTTCAATTTCGAAGCTTTACCTGTCATTTTAATGGTAGGTATGGGGATAGTTGTAGGGTTTCTAATCGCAAGTAAAGTGATTACGTATTTGTTAAAACATTACACTTATCTCACTTATGCAGCCATACTTGGTTTAGTGATCGGTTCACTATTTTCAGTCTTTCCTGGTTTGCCTAACCAGGGCCTTACATGGTTAGCATCGATAATCACGCTTCTCTTAGGATTTATAATCAGTTTTATTTTAGGTCGCTTTACTAATGAAGCCTAAATCATATAGAAAGGCGGGACAGAAATCGATTTGATTTCATTGTCCCGCCTTTTCATTGATTATTATAAAATTATTATTTATTTAAATAGGAAGAAACTCGGTACATTTTTGATTGATTCCACTTAGAAGAAGCTTCATTTTCTCCCTATCAATGACAATCTTTAAGTCTCTTATTAAAGAAGGTGAAATCTATTACTGAATCCGTATTATCGATTACGAGATGAAATTCTCAAACTGTCACTTTAATTATCAATGTTATTTTGCAGGAATCACTGCACCATCGTATTCTTTTTTAATGTAGTCTCTCACTTCAGCAGATTGTAAGGCTTTTAGAAACTCTTGATATTTCTTATCATTTTTATGGCCTTCTTTGACAGCTAAAACATTCGCAAATGGTGACGATTCATCCTCGACTGCGATAGAATCTTTAAGTGGTTTCAAACCATTGTCAATCGCATAGTTTGAATTCATAATAACCGCATCGCCTTCATTATTGTTATACGTTTTAGGTAAAAACTCTGCCCCTTGTTGGTTATCAAATTTCAAATGCTTTTTATTTTCAACAATATCATCCAATTTTGCATCTTCAATTTTAACGCCGTCTTTGATTTTAATTAATCCTGCTTTTACGAAGAATGATAAGAAACGTCCTTCTTCTGCTGGGTTATTAGAAATATAGATTTTCGCACCATCAGGTAAATCTTTTAAGCTTTTATGTTTTTTACTGTAGACGCCCATAGGAGTTGTTAAAACTTTGCCAACTTCTTCAATTTTGTAGCCGTGTGATTTTTTCTCTTCTTTTAAGTAAGGAACGTGTTGAAATAAGTTAGCATCGACATCGCCTTTATCTAATAACTTGTTCGGGATTTTGTAGTCATTGACTTCGCGAATTTGAACATCGTAACCTTTCTTTTTCATAATTTCGCCAGCTTTTTTAGCAATTTCACCGTGGGGTGTTGGTGTTGCTGCGACAACTATTTTTTTGTCATCTGCTTTACTCGTTTTATCTTGTCCACAGCCCGTTAATACAAGTGCGAATACTGCAATAGATGTAAGTAATAGCGTTAATTTTTTCATATGTATGCTCCTTTCAAATAACAACAGCTTGATTCTGAGTGCGAATAGGTATAAAAAATGCGTAGTACATTCACTTTCATACACTTATAGTCGATAATCGTTTGTACTACGCATTAAATTAAGTTCAAATCATTGATACATATCTCGCTAACACGCGTTCAAGTATTTGAAACACGTTTTCACAAAGATATTTATTTCGCTGGTTCAACTGCACCATCGTATTTCTTTTTAATAAAGTCTTTAATATCTTTAGATTGTAATACTTCCATTAAAGCTTTAATTTTCTTGTCGTCCTTATGCCCTTCTTTAACAGCAATTAAGTTTGCATATGGGTTATTATTTCCTTTTTCAACTGCAATAGAATCTTTTTGTGGATTTAATTTTTGCTCGATTGCAAAGTTTGAATTGATGATGACCGCATCACCTTCCCCATTTTGATATGTTTTAGGTAAGAATTCTGCAGATTGTTTACTGTTGAATTTAATGTCTTTCTTATTTTCAGTAATATCATCAAATGTTGCGTCTTGGATTTTTACACCCTTTTTAATCTTAATTAAACCTTCATCAACGAAGAATTTTAAGAAACGACCTTGTTCAGCTGGGTTGTTAGAAACGAAAATTTCTGCTCCTTTTGGTAAATCTTTTAAGCTTTTATATTTTTTTGAATACACCGCCATAGGTTCTAAATGAACATTACCAGCAGATTCGATTTTATAACCTTTGTCTTTTTTCTCAGTATCTAAATAAGGTGTGTGTTGGAAAAAGTTTGCATCTAATTCGCCAGCATCTAACAACTTGTTCGGTGTTGTATAATCGTTAATTGTTTTAATTTCCAGATCATAACCTTTATCTTTTAATAATGGCTTTGCTTCTTCTAAGATCTCAGCGTGTGGCGCAGGTGAAGCACCAACAACAATCTTTTTGTCTTCTTTTTTACTATCAGAACCATTTCCACATGCGGCTAAAGCAACTGCAACAACAAGAACAACAATAATCGATAAAAATCTTTTCATTAAAACAGTCTCCTCTTCACTATTATTAGCGTTTATCTATTTTATTCGTTATCCAATCCCCTAAGAATTGAATAATAAATACCAAAATTAATATTAAAATGGTTGAAACTAAAATAACGTCGTTTTGATTTCGCGTAAATCCAGTTAAGTATGCCAAGTTACCTAAACCACCAGCACCGATAACACCTGCCACTGCAGTAGATCCTACTAAAGCAATCGCTGTTACAGTAATACCTGAAATTAAGGCTGGTAGTGATTCTGGTATTAATACTTTTAATACGATTGTCCAAGTTGTCGCTCCCATTGATTTCGCCGCTTCAATAACGCCTTTATCAATCTCTTTAAGCGCAATTTCTACGAGTCGACCGTAGAAAGGAGATGCCCCAATGATTAAAGCAGGTAAAGCACCCGTTGGACCACTGATTGTACCTAATAGTAAACTTGTAAATGGAATTAACAATAAAATCAAAATGATAAATGGTATCGCTCTAAATAAATTCACAATGAAAGAAACAATACTATAAAATATACGTCCTGCTTTAGATTTACTTTTAGATGTTAAAAACAGAATCACACCTAAAATGAGCCCAAAAATAAATGAGAATGCTGTTGAGATGATTGTCATGTATAGCGTTTCATATGTCGCTACCCAAACATCCGGCCAACGTACATTCGGCATCGTTATCATCTCTTGAAGTATTTCGCTAAAACTCTTACCCATGACTGACCACCTCTACATCGATATTTTGTGACTCTAAGTCCGCTTGTACTTCATCAAAATTTGTTTTTGAGACATCTTGAATGTGAACGAGTAAATAGCCTATAGTTCCCGTTTTTGAATGTTTAATATTACCCTCTAAAATATTGGCTGAAAGATGATATTCTTGCGATAGATGAGACAATATCGGACGTGTTGTATTATCGCCAGAAAAAGTCAATTTAATCAAAACATCATCTTTTGCTAGAGGAAATGTCGCTACAAGCTCATCACTTTCATCACTCGGTTTCAAGTCTTCTTGAACAAAGCGGCGTGTCACTGCGTGCTGTGGATTTTCAAAAATATCAGAAACTTTACCTTGCTCAATGACACGACCATTTTCCATTACAGATACTTCATCACAAATCCGACGAATAACGTGCATCTCATGTGTAATAATAATAATCGTTAAATTCTTTTCCTTTTTAAGTTGTAAAAGCAAGTCTAATATTTCATCTGTCGTTTGAGGGTCAAGTGCACTTGTTGCTTCGTCACACAATAATACTTCTGGATCATTGGCAAGTGCGCGCGCAATGCCGACACGTTGTTTTTGACCACCTGATAATTCAGAAGGGTACGCATGCTCTCTCCCTTTTAAACCAACACGTTCAACGAGCTCTAATGCTATCTGCTTTGCTTCACTTTTTGCAACTCCTGAAATTTCTAGTGGGAAAATAATATTATCCATTACCGTTCTTGACCACAATAAATTAAAGTGTTGGAAAATCATACTGACTTTTTGTCGTTTTTTGCGTAAATCTGCTTTACTTAACTGTCCTATGTTATCCCCGCCGATAATCACATCGCCTGATGTAGGTGTTTCTAGATAATTAAATAATCGTATTAAAGTACTTTTACCAGCACCAGAAAATCCGATAATACCATAGATTGAACCCTTCTCTATCTTTAGGTCAACATGATCTACAGCTGTTACAGATTTTGATTTACTTTCGTACTTTTTAACGATGTTTTTAAGCTCAATCATACTGTTCCTCCTTGTGTTTCCCCTCTTATCTGCAAAATAAAAAATGCTTTCTCTTTTAAAAAATGAAAGAGAAAGCATTAACACAAATCGCTTTTCTCTCATCTTCAAAAGTAAAATTTTTACTTTATGTGAATTGGCACCATTTCTATATACTAGACGGTTGCCGGGCTTCATAGGGCACATCCCTCCACCACTCCGGATAAGAGTTTTCTGACTATTTAATTGATATTAATCTTATCATTGTAATCAACATGCGTCAATTACTTTTTTTAATTTTTCTAACAAGTACGGTACAGATTGAAAAGCATATAACCTTTCTACTTCTTGATCATAATGCATGATCATTAACACAGGCACAGACTGTATTTCATTTGCTTGGCTCCAATCTGGATGAAAATTTAAATCTATTTTCACAATAGGTAACTGTGTCATCTCATTTGCAATATCTAACATTCTTTCAGACATTTTACATGTCCCACACATCGGTGTATAACCAAATATGAGATGAACGTTTTCATCTTTATTTCTATATATATTGTTCAATTGCTCTGAAACACTCATGATATGAATACTTCCCTTTAACATAAAAATCTTTTTTTACTTTAAATCCAAAATGTTGTAATACATTAGAGAGGTAATCGCGTGGACAACGTGCCACTTCACTATAATTCGTATCGATGAAAATATCGATGCGCTCACTCAAATAAGTTGTAAACCATTTGCGGATTTTTCGACCTTCCGCATCTGAATCTACCAAAATGTAGACCTGTCTATCATACAAATATTCAATCATATTGTCTAATTTTTCAATTCCCATCGTTCCATGTGTACATATAATTTCGACAGGTTCTAACAACACCTCTTGAACACGTTTTTTATCAGATTTACCTTCTACAACAATAACCTTATTGATCATCGCCATGGTCTTCACCTTCTAAAAAATATTTGAGTACAAAAAACTCCTTGATAATCAGATTACCGAGGAGTCTTTATGCGGGCATTATTCACCAATCATTTGTTCATAATCAGCTGCACTTAATAATGCATCTAATTGGCTTTCATCGCTTAATTCAACTTTTACCATCCAAGCTTTTTCATAAGGTGATTCGTTAACCGCTTCAGGTTCGTCTTCTAAACCTTCATTCACTTCGATGACTTTTCCTGATACAGGAGAATACAATTCAGAAACAGTTTTAACTGATTCCACACTTCCGAAAGTTTCACCTTCAGTAAGTTCATCTTCTGCTTCTGGAAGCTCTACAAAGACAATATCACCTAATTCGCTTTGCGCAAAATCTGTAATTCCAATTGTCGCTGTTTGACCTTCAACTTTTACCCATTCGTGTTCTTTAGAATATTTTAATTCGCTTGGCACTGCCACGTTAATCCCCTCCTATAATGTTTACAATTACAATTTTATCATGACATATTGGAACGGTTCTATCAACTATTTTATGATAGCCAAGTATTGCGATAGACCTCTTCATTAAAGCCGACTGTCACTTTATCACCTAAGATTGCTAATGGTCGCTTTACTAACATGCCATCAGAAGCAAGTAAACTTATTTTTTCGTCTTCATTCATATTTTCTAGTTTGTCTTTAAGATTTAACGCTCTGTATTTTGCGCCATGTGTATTAAAGAACTTTTTAATATCCAAGCCTGATTTTTCTATAATTTGACGAAACTCTTTTTCTGTCGGTGTGTGCTGTACAATATCGATAGGCTCATAGCTCACCCCATGATCAGATAAAAATTTCGCTGCTTTTTTACATGTTGTACAATTTGGATAATGATAAAATTTGATCATGCCTTTGACCTCCTTATTCCAATTAATTTTAATATATCAAATTATTAATTAAAATGCTTGTTTTTTTCAAAAAAATCATTGCCATATTGTTTTATATTGAATATATAGATGGGCGGAATATCGAATGGTTTCACAAGACGCCATCTGCTTCCATTGCTTTATGCTCTATATCAAAAATGTTAAATATTAGGAGATGCACGACCTTAGCCTTTGTTTATCAATGAATCACATAGATGACTTCATCTATGAAATCCGTTATAATGTCGTTACGTAATAGATATAAAGGAGATGTTTTAGATGCAACGCATTACTCACATGGAATCATTCAATCAAATCATCCAAAGTAAACAACCTGTTATTATTAAATTTGAAGCTGGCTGGTGTCCAGACTGTAAAGCGATGGATATGTGGATTGATCCAATTATTGAAAAATACAATCAATATGATTGGTATTCTGTTGATCGTGATGAGCTTGATCAAGCGGTGGAAAAATACGAAGTTATGGGTATTCCAAGTATTTTAATCTTTAAAGATGGCCAAAAATTACACCACTTACACTCTGCTAATGCAAAATCACCTGAACAAGTTGAAAACTATTTAGCTGAAAGCTTAGGCTAATCATTTGAGGGGCTAGGACGAGATGATGTCCTAGCCCCTCTATTTATCTATGCACGCAAATATGTTATCCCTTATCTACTTAGAGTTGCGTTTAATGGAACGCTTTCGGTGATCCAATCCAAACAACGTTTTGGACTAAATATACTCTGTTAATATTCCTCTATTTTTGCGTTCTACTTTTGGAAAATCTGCCTCATCTTTTAAATCTGTTAAATAAATAAATCCAACAAGTTTTTCATCTGGTGCCACGCCAAAGATGGTTCTGATTTTGGGTTTAAAAATATAATCCGGTGTTTTCCAACATGTTCCGATGCCTTTTTCATACAATAACAACAATAGATTTTGTGCGAAAGCGCCAATAGCTAAATAGTTCTCATTTTCTTCTCTCTGTCTCGCATCACATGTCATAATGAGCGCTAAAAATCCTCCCAAATTTGTAACGGCCTCATAATGACTTTCTTGCTTCTCTTTATCTTTTGGGAATGCATATCTTGATATTTCTCGGCTCATTTCGCCTAATTTATTTTTAGGCACGTAGACAACGCGCCACGGTTCGCGCATACCATGATTAGGTGCGTCAGCCGCTTCTAATATTGCTTCTTTCAACGCAGATTCATCAATATACATATCCCTTTTGAACTTCTTAATACTTCTTCTTGAACTAATTGCTTCACGAAGCTCCATCTCTATCTACCCCTTAAAATGATAATCATTATCAATTATAAACGAGAGTCTTTTAACTTTCAAATAAACTGTACAATGGAAGTACTTCTGCTAATTGTTTAACATGAAGTTGGCCGGGAGCTACCCCTTCTTCCAATGCACCGTATGAAAGTGCCCCACCAAAAGTGTTTTGGGCAGTTCGTGAAATCAAACCTAATTGCGACATTGAAATCCCTGTTATCCACTGTTGTAAGGCGTCGCTCGATTCAGAAAGGGCTTGTAATAGCACTAACACATCTTGTGTCGTTCTCGGCATGACTGCAATTTTTAAATGATTGGCTCCTAGTTGAGACATGTGATAGTAGGTTTTTTTCAAAACTTCTATCGGCGGTGTTTCTTCAAAATTATGGTAAGAGGCAATCGAAACCATTCCAGCTTGATGAATTTGTGATACAATCTCCCCTCGCTCTTGTTGATCATGCGCCCATTCAACATCAATTAAATCAATTTCTTTTAATTGTGTTAATCCGCGCAACAGCTTAAAGTAGTCTTCCTTTTCGTAATGCCCTTCTCCACCTTGACTTTGTGTACGATAAGTCACTAAGATTTCGAACGGCTTAGTTGGATAGTTTTCTAAAATTTGGTCGATAAGTTGTTCTACAACAATGGTGCGACATTCTGCTAAGGCGTCAATTCGCAATTCAAGAATGTCAAAAAAAGCAGCATTTTGTTGAATCAATGCGCGTTGTTCATCCGATAACTGCTTTTGACGTGGCATAAAACTTGCTACAATTTGTGTTTTCAATGATGATTCACCTTTTCTCATTTATGGATTGACAATATTTACAGCTTGACCTGTCGTAATAAATGATAAAACATCTTCTAGTGGGATATCCACTAAATTTTTAACAGCTTCATCCGTATAGAATGCAACGTGTGGAGAAACCAACACATTTTCGTGTTCTAACAACGTTTGTAATACTGGATCATCTAATTTTTTATTTCCCCAATCATGTCTAAAATATGCCCCTTCATTCTCATAGGTATCGATTGCCGCACTTGCAACAATCCCTTCGTCTAAACTTTTAAGGAGTGCTTGTGTATCCAACACGCTACCACGGGCAGCATTAATGATAATAAGGCCTGGTTGTGCTTGACGTAGTACTGCCTCATTAATCAAATAATGGTTTTCTTTTGAACCAGGAATATGTAATGTTAATACATCTACTTTTGAAACGAGTTCTTCCAAGCTATCCACATATGTCACAACATCCCTCAAATCATCATCAGGAAGTAAGTCATAAGCTAAAACCTCTGATCCAAAACCACTAAAAATTTTAGCAGCGCGGCGACCAATACGCCCGGTACCTAAGACCCCAATTTTTAGCGATTCAATGGTACGCCCCTGTAGATTTAAATTCCAAGTAAAGTCTTGTGCCACAATATTTTTATCAATTTGTGGTGTGTGACGTACTAATTCTAATGTACGTGTAACCGCAAATTCAGCAATGGATTGAGGAGAATAGCTTGGCACATTGGAAATTTTAACGCCGTATTGGTTAGCAACTTCTAAATCAAATTGATCATAACCCGCTGAACGCTGTGCGATATGATGAATCCCTTTATCTACCAATCGCTCGTAATAAGCACTATTAAATGATGTTGTTTGCGAAATTGTCACCCCATCGACATCATCTAATGTTTCAAGTTGCTGTTCATTTAAAGGAGACGCTGTTAATTCTACTTCAACTGTCCCTTTATGCGCTTCAATCCATTGTTGAAGTGCTGGTAATTCATCTTCTCTAACATCAAATACTTTAATTTTTGTCATATTAATCCCTCCTGAAGTTGTCAGTCATTTCTGAATATACTCACTATAGCGTATCACTGCCTTTTTGAAAAGATGTGATGATTAAAAAACAAGTAAATGGGTAAAGATTGAAAGATACGTATTTAAGGGAGGAATCATTGATGTCAACAATTTATGAAACAACTGCAACCAATACAGGTGGTCGTAAAGGTCACGTACAAACAGACGATAAAAAATTGGAATTTGACCTAGCACCTCCTGATAACGCTAAAGAAAATGAGACAAACCCTGAACAACTTTTCGCAACAGGTTACGCTTCATGTTTCAACGGTGCTTTTGATTTAATCTTAAAACGAAACGGTTTTCGTAAAGCAGAACCCGTTGTCGATTTAACAGTTAAACTTCAAGAAGATCCTGACAGTGAAAGTCCTAAATTAGCCGTTGATATACGTGCTAAAGTTAAAAACATCTCACAAGAAGATGCTGAAAAATCACTAGAAGAAGCACATGCCTTTTGCCCTTATTCAAAAGCTACAAAAGGCAACATTGATGTAACACTTAATGTAGAAGTTGTTGAATAAATAAATCTAAATAAAAAAGCGATGGAACAACGGATTTGATTTTCGTGTTTCATCGCTTTTTATATTTCTAATTCATAGGCTAGATACTTTTGATCGTATGTCTTCATTTTAATCATAGCTTTGAACCTTATTTGCACTTCCACCTCTCGCTAACCCCTCTTAAATTTTAAATCCTTTCATTGTCAGTTGAGTCAATTCATCACAATTAAAAAAATTAATTCTATTACATTTTAACGATACAAAGCAATAAAATCACATCAATTTATATATCAAATATATAAAATCTATAAAACCTAAAATAACATTGAAATTTTAAATGTTATTTACTATGATTGTAATTGAAGAAATTTTTAAACAAGAAGCGGGAGGTTGCCTATGATTAAAATATTAACCGATAATGATGCCAGCCAATTTAAACAACTCATGACTGAAGCTTACCAGAATGATCCACTCACTTTTTTACACGAATTTAACACCCCTCCTGAAATTACAGACGAAGAAATCCACAATCTTCTCAACCCTGAAAATCATAATACGAATCTCGTTTTCGGTGCTTTTCAAGATGAAACGCTCGTTGGATTTTTACAACTTTACCATAGCCAGCACATCACTAAAAAACACAAAGCCCTTATCCAAAGTTTATATGTCACACCTCAATATCGCGATGAATCGCTAGCCCATCAATTAATTGATGCCTTTATTCAATACGCCAAAAATCATGGCATAGAAAATATTATGGTATCTGTTGCATCAAATAATATTATAGCTAAAGTATTCTTTGATAAAATCGGTTTCGAATTTTTAGGCTTAGAAGAAAAAGCCAGAAAAATCAACAACCATTATATCGAGGAACATTGGCTAATTTACTATACGTGTTAACACATAATCATCTTTTACTCCCTTTCAATCACAATTTATACGTTTTTCCTCAATACACATCATGACTACATTTTAAAAGCCAAACTTGAATCATTCATATCAAAAGTATTACACGAAATCATTATCGATAGTGCGCCATGAAAATAGAAAAAGCATGAATGAGACAGAAATTCTTTTAATTTCATACTCTCATTCATGCTTTTTTTAATCATTCGTTGCAGCTACGGTTAAACCAGGATGATTCGTTACTTTATGCTGTTTTAAAATATTAAAATAAATATGCTTAATTTTAGCTTCGTTTAAGTTAGGTTTAGGGTTTTCATAATTTGTCGCTAAGACAACGATATAATGGTCATTAAAATATGTCGTAAAGGTTTGACCATAAAAAATACCATTAATTCGGTTATGGTCAGGATAAGTGTAAAAACCGTAACGATATTTTTCAGGATATCGTGTTGTCATTAACTCATGAAGATAGGGCTTTGTATCTTTTGATGGGAAAACTTTATTCATTTGAAGTTTTCTAACGAGCACCCCCATGTCATGTACTGACATATATAAATTACCTGCTCCATAATATTGATTCAAAAACATAGGCGGTTTAAATACTAGCGCATTTTTATTTAATTGATAGCCTTTCGCCATATCTTCTTTATAACGTACATCATTGTAAAATGCGCTATGTTTAAGTTGGAAAGGATTGCCGAAATATTTATAGTAATTTTCGGCATAAGTATGATGTGTCACTTCTTCAATCACTTTTGCGAGTACGAGGTAGTTTGCATCATTATAGAAGTGTTTGTGATAATGCTTCAGATCCACGCCTCTTTTTTGAATTGAATCGACAGCCTCGTCTAAATTTAGAATATCTTTAGAACCTTTGTACTTGTATAGACCACTACGATGTAACATCAAGTCTTTCAACGTAATTTTCGGTGTCGTTTCAAAATGAGATAAATATCGATCCACGTCATCATTAATATTAATTTTGTCATCTAATTCGAGTTTTTTAACCATCATTCCTGTTAAAAACTTTTGAGCTGAACCAATCAAGTAAAGAGTATTTGGATCATTCGGTTTCCCGTTCTCTAAATCTTGAAATCCATAGCCTTTGTTCATCTTTAACTTACCATTTTCAAAAACAGCGATAGAACCGTTGAATTGCACATTTTTTAAATACTGGTCAATTTGGTTATAATTCAGATTCTTTTGATCAAGTACCGTTTTTAAGCGGGGAATATAATCCGTATTCTCAACGCTATTTTTCTTTTTCTCTTGCTGACTCGCTTGAAAATTTGTCAGTTCTTGTTCATGCTGCTTTTTAAAATAACGGTATAAACTCAAACTGCCTATTAATATGACTAATGCAACAAAACAAACGAATACGTTCACTAATAATGATTTGTTTTTTTTATTCACTCTCGTTTTACTCCTCTTATAATCATTAGACAAGTTCCAGATTTAAACAGCATCGATTGCAGTTATGATAAGCCTGTCTCAATCTAGAACTTGGTATTCGGTCACTGTTCAATAAGAGAAAGTGAACATCTCCCATCATTGAGCTATGACTGGACAATATAGAGTTTACCACGAAGATAATACTTTGCAAAAATATTTTATGATTTTATTGTCCACTATGATTATTTTACACATTAAAAGCTTTATAAATCTGAAGTATTAATGCCTAAAAAATGATAAACTTTTAGGAAGCGCATTGAGTGAATGAACCTAACTTTATATACATTATTATTTCAAAGTATATGCAATAGCATTTTTATCTATTTAAAATAAAAAGGCTGAGACAATTTTTTCTGCCTCAGCCTTAACCATTTAGTTTCTTGGTTCACCGTGTACAAGGATGCTACTTAATAAGTCAAACACTTTTTTGATAAAACCGAAAATGTCAGCCATTTTTTTCATCTCCTTTTATTTAATTACATTTTTATTGTAATGCCTCTTTCTAAAAATTTGTTACTTTTTGCGTAAATGATTTATTTTAATTCCTAAGTGTAATAAATTTTCATTTATGTTTAATAGCTTAATATTATTTTTACTATACATTTACATTATTTTAAAATGCAATACAGTTTATGTAAAACCCTCCTATACATAATTCATTTCAAATTTATGTATAAATGCTTTAACTTCTATTTCAATTTTTATAATCTTTAGCATTTAATATTCATAGTAATTTTATAAGTATAGTTGACTTTTTGGAAAGCACTCGCTGAAATACAAAATATATTATTTTCAGAAAATTCATATAAGGATTGTCCAGAGAAGCGGAGGGACGGGTCCTATGAAGCTTCGGCAACAGGCTACGGTACTGTGCCAATTCCAGTAACTGATACGCGTTTTCGTATCGGTTAGAAGATAAGATTTCATGGCAATACTTCTTATCTTTGCAAAAAGAAGTATTGCTTTTTATTTTTAGGGGGTCTATTTATGTCAAAGAAACAAATACATTTAAACGGTTTTGTCCAACAGTCTCCATCTCCGCATTCCATAGGTTTATGGAAACACGAAAAAGATAAAGTGCATCTTCATGGAGGTATTGAATATTGGACGCATCTTGCGCAAACACTCGAAAAAGGAAAGTTTGATACCCTTTTTATGGCTGACGTTTTAGGGACTTATAGTGCTTATGAAAATTCTCATAGGACTGCCACAGAATATGCAGTTCAATTTCCTGCTTATGATCCTATAGCAGCGATTTCAGCAATGGCAACAGTTACGAAGCACCTCGGTTTTGCACCTACCGTATCAACAACATACGCAAAACCTTACCAATTAGTGCGACAACTCTCTACACTAGATCACTTATCTAAAGGACGCATCGGGTGGAATGTCGTTACCTCTTTTTTAGAAAGTGAGGCTGTCAACTTAGGTCTCACAGAGCGCTTGCCAAAAGAAACACGCTATGATCGTGCGGATGAATTTTTAGAAGTCACTTACAAATTATGGGAAAAGAGTTGGGATGACCAAGCTATCGTCAGAGATATTGACAGCTATACATATACTGATCCTGATAAAGTTAACTTAATTCATCATAAAGGCAAGTTTTTCAATGTTCCAGGTCCTCACCTTGTTGATCCTTCACCACAACGAACACCTGTTATTTTTCAGGCAGGCGCTTCTTCACGAGGGCGTGATTTTGCAGCAAAACATGCAGAAGCCGTCTTTACGACTCAACACTCTTTAGATGCTTGTAAAGCTTATGTCGCAGATGTAAGAGCACGCGCAGAAAATTTCGGGCGTGATAAAAACTCATTGTTATTTTTACCGCTTATTATGCCAATTATTGGAGATACTGAAGAAGCAGCTGAAGAAAAACTTCAAGCATTGGTTGAACTGGTGAGTTATGAAGGAACCGCTGCTTTATTGAGTGGACATACCGGTATTGATTTCTCTCTATACCATCCAGATCAATATCTAGAAAGCATTGAAACTGGTGCGATTCAACATGCTATGGATAGGTATACTAAAGACCCAAATCGCAAATGGACGTTGCGAGAAGCAATTAAATTTCATGGCTTAGGGACAGGTCCAGTCCGCTTCGTAGGTACACCTGAAAAGATTGCAGATCAACTGGAAGAATGGATTCGTGTTGCTGATGTAGACGGATTTAATGTTGCACAAGCCTATTCTCCGGGCACACTTGAAGCGTTTGTTGAAAAAGTGGTTCCAGTCCTTCAAGAAAGAGGCATTTATCGACAAGATTATGAAGGAGAGACACTTCGAGAAAACCTATTTGGTCAAGGTGCAAAATACATTCGTGAAGATCATCCAGCACGTCAACTTTCAAATTAAAAAACTACTGTAATTTTATTTTATAAAGGGAGGGATTATATGAAAATTTCGGTCTCAAAGCTTGGATTTCCACCTTCATTGTTATGGGGCTACGTAGGTGTTTTAATATTTATGATGGAAGATGGTTTAGAAGCCGCATGGATTAGTCCCTATCTTATTGACCATGGATTGACACTACAACAAGCTGCCCATGTCACTACCTGCTACGGTGTGACCATAGCCATTGCATCATGGTTTTCTGGTGTGTTAGTTGAAATGTTTGGACCACGAAAAGTGATGCTGACAGGCACAGTTATCTATATCATTGGACAAATATTATTTATTAGTTGGGCTTTACCTTCTGAACACTATTTTTTGATGATTATTACCTATAATGTACGTGGATTTGGCTATCCTTTATTTGCATATGCTTTTCTCGTATGGATCACATATCGCTCACCTCAACACAAATTAGGAACCGCAGTCGGTTGGTTTTGGTTTGTATTTGTAGCAGGAATGTATGTTTTTGGTGCGTATTATTCATCTATAGCAATTAAAGTATTAGGGTATATTGGAACGTTATGGACCGCTTTAATTTGGGTCATTGTGGGTGCCCTGTTAGCAATTGTTGCTAACAAAGACATCTTTGTTAAAAATGAAAGTCATTCACATAAAAATAAATGGCAACAACTTTTAGAAGGCATCACAATCGTTGGACATGAGCCACGCGTCGTCGTTGCATTCTTAGTTCGTGTTATTAATTCTATAGCCACTTATGCTTTCCCTCTATTCTTACCTGTCTATTTGTCGGAAAAAGGAATCACAACGACCACTTGGCTGAAAATTTGGAGCACAATCTTCACTTCAAATGTTATATTTAATCTTATATTTGGTTGGATTGGAGATAAATTGGGCTGGCGTACCACGATTCGTTGGTTTGGGGGTGTCGGCTGTGCCTTATTCACCATCGGCTTATATTTTATACCTCAATGGTTCGGAGGAAATGTTATTCTTATCGCTATTATAGGTATACTTTGGGGAATTTGCCTTGCTGGGTTTGTCCCAATCAACGCTTTAACCCCTTCATTAGTTGGCGATAGTCATAAAGGTGCGGCTATGTCTCTATTAAATTTAGGTGCCGGTCTATGTGTATTTATAGGACCTGGTCTTGTAGGATTGTTACACGATACGATTGGAACACGAGGCCTGATGTGGTTAATAGCAGCTATTTATTTACGTTCCGCTTTTTTAGTTCACCTTTTAAAAACACCAGAAGAACGCAATATCATTACAAAAGAACATTACGCGGAAGGATAATTGACCACTTTGAAAAGAGTCAGCCAATAAAAATCATTCCAGCCGCTATTTCAAAATTAATACGCTATACTAAATAGGACTTGTGATGCAATCACAGGTCCTATTTTGATACAAAAGCGCGCAAGTAACTTTAAAATTAAAAGAATCTGATCACTCTTAATTAAGATAATAATGCGCTCATATTATATGAAATATACGAATTCCATTTGAATTTCAATATAAAAACCATCCCTTTTGAAGATAATATTGAAGCAAAGAAATACAAAACAGAATATATCCACTACGCAAATGTTAAACCCCTTCATTTTCAATTTCCAATATTAGATGATTATACTTTTTAGAAAATCGTACAAAGTCTTCATTATTATTAAAAGCTACCCAAAGACCTCTATCATCATATAAATGATAGAGTAAATTTTTAGTTCTATTTAATATATATATTTCAGAAAAATTATAATCTTGGTTTATATTTGGAACTAGTCCTTTAAAATCTTGATTGGCTATAGCCTTTAATAGCTTCCTATATTTAATATCCTTTATAGAACAATGATATGCAAACTCATCGCATAAAGCAGTATCGTCATTCACTTTTAATTATTCTTTAAAATAAGACAATTCTTCAATACTTAACGATGTGAATTTTTTTATAATATTATTTGTTTTTCTGTAAGGTGTGTTATAAGAATATACAACTTGAACTAACTTTATAGAATCAGTATGCGAAAATAAATCTTCAAAAATATTAATAGCATTTTCATGTACTGTTGAAAAATAAGCCTTATTTAAAGTGATACTATCGTCTAAAAATGGGTACTCTTTCTCACTTAAACTTAAATGAATTGTGTTTTGCAATTCCCAAAAGTTTAACTTCTTAATATCCAAATTGCCTTTATCAAAATACATAATGTTAATCACCTTATTAACTTCATTTTTTTTGATTACCCTAGCTGTTGTTAGTCTAACAGCACTCAACACCACTTTTTCTAAAAGAGTAAAACCCTTGCTACCTCACTTTAGAAGATTTAACTTTTCTATACGTTGAATATCTTTATCTAACAAGTAGAATAATGAGATTGCCATACTCAAAATTGCGATTAAAATAAAATTGATACTAATCGAATTAAAAACGTTAGGCAAAATACCACCTACCAGTGCACCAATCGGTATAAGAATACTCAAAAGTGTTTCATTTGTTGTAGCTACTCGACCAAGCATATTTTTTGGAGGTAAAATTTGAAAAGCATTAATAAATGAAAGATTGATAATACCGATAATAAAGTTTGATAAGAACAACAATATCGAACAAACAATGATACTATGTGTCCCAAATAAGTAAAGTATGAACCACACGATTGATAAAATCAAGAAGCTAAGAAATAACAACTTGTTAAATTTAAATTGCTTAATGACCTTTGGAGCTGCTAAAAATCCTATCATCATACCTAAACCATTAGCGAAAAGGATCACAGCATATATTTTACTATCATGACCATATGCTAGTGCCAATTTCGGATAAATAACTGTTACCGCTGATATTGAAAAATTAATGATAGATAAAGGGAGTAACAATTTAAGAATTTTCTTGTTAGAAACATATCGTAGCCCTTCCTTAAAATCTTCCATGTATTCTGCGATGAATGTTTTATATTGATCATTCGAATGACTGTTCTGGTGAGCTATGTTGACTTTTAATAGTTTAAACATAAAAAACGCGATTAGAAATACGAATATATTTAAGCTCATGAGATTTTGAATTAATATGACACTCAATAAAAAACCAATAAAACTATCTAGGATAATATTTAAACCTTTATAAGTAAGTTGAAATAATGAATTGTTCTTCATGATTTCATATTCATCTTTAGATATTTTAGGAATTAAAACACTCTCTGCTGGATAAATGAGAGATGAAAATATTAAAGACAAACTCAATAATATATACATCGTTATTAAACTCATGTGTCCACTATAAAACAACAATGCTAACAAAGTGACTAAAATAATTTGTATCATCGTACTTAGATATAGGATTTTTTTAATATGATATCTATCTAAAATCGGTCCTAAGAATATCATGCACACATCTATAATACCTACAATAGCGCCTATTATGCCTAAATATACGGGGTTATCATATTGAGTAGCAATATACCAAGTTAAGGAAATTAATATAATACTATCTCCAATATTTGTCGCAATTCTCCCTATAAGTAATTGATATATTGTTTTCATGATTTCACCCCCAAAACCTTTTATAAAATAAGATGTAGCAACGCTTAAAGTACAGTCATATTAGAAATTTAATTTATCTCTATTATAATCTAAAGTGTTATCATGAGAAATCCCATAGCTGATCACATTCCTTATTGATTCAACTTCGAGTACTGCTATTTTAAATTATTTAAGGTTACAATGAAATAATGATAAAAACCCAAAACAAACTATAGCTATGAAATACGTGTAGTGATTATAGCCCAAAGATTAGGTCATAGTGATACAACAGAAGTGTATAACCGATACGGTCACTTATATCCTAGTACGCAAAAAGAAGTAGTAAAATATTTGTAAGGAGTAGATATATGATTATTAACGATTGGAAACTTTATAATAATTCGAATCTAAACTTAATTTTTATAAATACTAAAGATAGTATCCTAGCTACTAGTGAAATGACACCAGCTTTTTGGGTTTACTTTGAAAATGATTTACAAAAAGAAGAAATAATAGAAATTAATCCAGAGTTATACGCAGAAATAAATAAAGATAATAAAACAATTAAACTGTTTGATAAATAAGCACCTTAAATATGGGTGTCTTTTTTATGTGTTAGGGCATATCTGGGGCAATATTTGTGCACTCAAAAATAAAAAGCCCATAACCACAAGGATTATAGACTAAAGTATGGAGACGGCGGGATTTGAACCCGCGTCCAAAGGTCCTGATACAAATGTTTCTACGTGTGTAGTCTATCCATGAAATTCACATCATGCAAGGCGATAGACAGCCAACATGATGCTAGTTTGATTGATCTCTTCTCGTCAGACTTCAAACGGCAGTGACGAGCGTATCCTACTAAAGTTGAATCACGTTAACAGCACATAGGCGATGCGGTTAGGTGATGCAGAGTGCAATTACGCAGCTACTGCTAAATTATTGTTAGTTTTGCCAGTTATTATAAACTGATGTGTTGATGACGGAGACAACCCTCCGACACGCTTCATGAGCTCTGGGGACCCCTGTCGAATCCATAAACGTCCCCGTATTTTTAAATGTGCTTTCTTTATACGAAAGCACATTATATCATATCAAAATTTTACAATCTTAGCAATGCTTTAATATTTTTGTTTCATCGCACGATCCATATCACGCTTCACAGCTTTTTCTTTTAAAGTTTGGCGTTTATCGTATTTTTTCTTACCTCTTGCAATACCAAGTAATACTTTACAATTTCCGTGCTTTAAATAGAGCTTGAGCGGAATAATCGAATATCCAATTTCACGTGTACGTTCACCGAGTTTAGTAATTTCACGCTTGTGCAACAATAATTTGCGTATACGTCTTGGGTCATGGTTGAAACGATTGCCTTCTTCATAAGGTGCGATATGCATATTGTGAAGAAAGATTTCACCGCGTTTAACTTGTGCATAGCTGTCCTTTAAATTCGCACTTCCACGACGTATCGACTTAATTTCAGTCCCTTGCAACACAATGCCCGCTTCAATCGTGTCTTCGATGTTATAATCATGACGTGCCTTACGATTTTCTGCTAATGTGCCTTTACCTGATTTTTTTGGCATTGGTTTCACCTCAAATTATTTTTTCTTTTTACGTGCTTTTTTCTTCACACTTTTCCCTTTATAAAAAGGTTGATGCTGTGTATTTCCAGATTTTTCACGACGGCGTGCGTTTTTTCCTTTACGCTGCTTCTGCTTTTTCTTTTTAGTTTTTTTCTTTTCAAACTGATTACCTTTTGTTTTTGCTTGTATCGTTTTACCGCGTGCTTTTTTATCTTTTTGTCGACCAAAATCAATAGGCATGCCTACAATTTGAAAATCAATTTGTCGTTCTTCCACATCTACATGAACTACTTTGACTTTTACAACATCACCAATTCGATAGACAGTCGCTTTTCTTTCACCGATAAGCGCCATTTGTCGCTCATCAAAATGATAATAGTCATCAGTCATATTTTGAACATTGATCATCCCTTCAATTGTGTTAGGGAGTTCAATAAACATACCAAAGTTTGCTACTGAACTAATGACACCTTCAAATTCATCACCAATATGTTGAATCATGTACTCTGCTTTTTTAAGTTCATCCGTATCACGTTCAGCATCGACCGCACGGCGTTCACGTTGTGATGTATGCTCAGCAATTTGAGGTAACTTTTCTTCCCATTCTTGTTTCGCTTTTCCATCCATCGACTTTTCAATAAGATATTTTCTAATCAATCGGTGTACGATTAAGTCTGGATAACGTCGTATAGGTGATGTAAAGTGTGTATAATAATCAGCTGCTAAACCAAAATGACCTAAATTTTCTGCGTCATAATGCGCTTGTTGCATTGAGCGAAGCATCATTGTGGATATGACCATATCTTCTGGTCTTCCAGCAATTTCTTCACTAATACTTTGTAAAGTACTTGGATGAATATCTTCTCCTGTTCCTTGAATCATGATGCCAAAATTCGTAATAAAGTCAAAAAATTGGCGTAATCGCTCTGATTTTGGTTGTTCATGAACACGGTAAATAAATGGAACTTCCATCTTACTAAAATGTTCTGCTATCGTTTCATTGGCAATCAACATAAATGATTCAATCAGTCGCTCGCCTTCACCACGCTCACGTGTAACCACTTCTTTTGGAATACCTTCTTCATTGACTAAAACTTTAGCCTCTTTGATATCAAAATCTATTTCGCCACGTTTTTTACGCATATCGATTAATGTTTGAGATAAATTTTTAGCTAAATCTAACATTGGTACAAGCTCACGATATTTTTGGCGTGTTTCTGGATCTCTATCAGTAATGATACGATTCACAGCTTCATATGTCATTCTTGCATTAGAATGGATCACACTATCAAATATTTCGTGTTTGATGACTTTACCTTCGGGATTAATGACCATACGGCAACTCATCGCCAAACGATCAACATTTGGATTTAACGAACAAATTCCGTTACTTAATCGGTGTGGAATCATCGGTATAACACGATCCACTAAATACACACTTGTCGAACGATCATAAGCTTCTCGATCGAGCGCAGAACCTTCTTTGACGTAATAACTCACGTCAGCAATACTTACTGTTAATTCAATATTTCCATGATCTAATTTTTTGACTGCAATCGCATCATCTAAATCTTTCGCGTCTGCGCCATCAATAGTAATGGTTAAATCTTGACGCAAATCTTGTCGTCCTTCAAGTTCTGACGGTTGGATTGTTTCAGGAATGCGTTCTGCCTCTTTCAGCACATCATTTGGGAATTCTATCTCGATTCCATGTTGATAAATGATGGACAAAATATCTACGCCTGGATCATTTTTATGGCCTAAAATCGCTGATACTTGGCCTTCAGGATTATTAGTTCCATCAGAATACTTTGTAATTTGTACAAGAACTTTATGGCCATCAATCGCACCTAAATCCTGCCCTTTAGGAATAAAGATGTCTTGCATAATTCTTTTATCGTCAGGGACGACGAAACCAAAATGACGGGCTTCTGAGAATGTACCGACCACTTGTTTAATCGAATGTGATTCTATCGCCTTCACTTCACCTTCAAATTTTCCTTTACGGAAGTCGCCGCGAGATTTTTTTACTTCTACGATAACTGTATCGCCATCCATTGCTCTATTGATTTTTGTAGGCGGTATAAAGATATCTTCCATGTCCTCTTCTTCAGGTCTTAGAAACGCAAATCCTTTCTTATTTTGGCTTAATGTTCCTCTGACAATGCCTGGTTTAGGTCCGCGTTTTTGATAACGGTCTTGTTTTGTCCGTGTAACCATTCCTGATTGTTCTAACTCAACCAATATTTTTATGAGGTCACGAAATGAATCTGCACTATTTAATCCTAATGCATCTTGGAAGTCAGACACTGACATAGGTTCATAATCAGCGCTTTGGATAATTGTCTTAATCTCTTCTTTTAAATTCATCTTGCTCCTCCTTTCTATTTAAAATCTGATTTAAATGACTTTCTAACTTGTTACGTATTTAAAATTGACTGTTTTAATATGCACTATTCTGACCAATCTAATGTTTCTAAAAATGAATAAATTTCTTCAAACACAGCTTCTTTTTCTTTATCAATTGTAATGACATGGCCTGAATTTTGATACCATGATAAATGCTTATCATCAGAAATAGCTTCATTATATATGATATTAGCAGAATCCGGATTAATCATTTCATCGTTTTCTGATTGAATCACGAGTAACGGATCCATCACTTCATCTACAGCATCTCTGACTTCTTGCAATGTACCTTGGAGTTCTTTTAAAGTACTCGTCGGATGAAATGCTGCCATTTCTTTTTCTATCGTCTCTTCATCTTTTCCCTCATACTTTTTAAAGTTTCTAGCATATTCTAAAACACCTTCATACATTGCACCTTCTGTTTTAATGTACATCGGCGTACACATGGTTACAATACCCTTCACACTGCGATTTAAGCTTAATTTCAGCGCAAATACCCCACCTAATGATAAACCTGCTACAGCAATTTCATCGTAGCCTTGTTCTACTAAGTAATCATAACCATCCAGTGCATCTTTATACCACACATGCGGGCTTGATTTTAAAATTTCTTCTGGTGGCACTGCATGTCCCTCATAATGAGGCGCATAGGAAGTATAGCCTTTCTTTTGTAAAAAGCGGCCTAACTGGCGTACGTCTGAACTATTACCTGTAAAACCGTGTAATAATAACACAGCGCGTTTTCCTTCTTCAAAAAAGAAAGGCTTAGGTAGTTGAATTTTCATAATACAATCTCGTCCTTTCAAACACTCATATGATTCATTCTATCGATAAAAAATCGTACATACAAACAAAAAAGCCCGACTTTTCAACGGCCGGACTCTACATATTAAAGTAACTGATACCTAACATTAATACAAAGAAAATAATCGATAGTACAATTGTCAATCTATGCAAAAATAAATCTACACCACGTTGTTTTTGCTTACCGAATAACTGTTCAGCACCACCGCTGATTGCGCCTGATAAGCCGTTACTCTTACCTTCTTGTAATAAAACAACCGTGATGAGTGCGATACAGTCAATAATGAGTAATACTACAAAAAAGGTATGCATCAGACTGTCCTCCATTCATCATATACGGAAGCTATTTTACCATATTTACCGTATATTCACAATATAGTTTAACGATTAAATGTCGATTTACGCTTCACACTTACGGTAATCATCATTATCGCGAGAACTAAAGAACCTAAATTCACGACGAGATAAGGGACTAATGCGAAAAATCCTTTTACATGAAAAATCGCTGCATAAAGGATGGGTGGATTGAGTAGCGCGTTAAATAATTGAGAAATAAAGACTGCAAGCATAAACCACCATAAATAAGGATGTTGATTTTTAAGTGCAACGACACCCGCTGCATAGGCTAAAACATATAAAATGCCTATATAGCGTAAGCTGTTATTAATTGCATTGATGCTATTTTCTGTTGCCTTATTACCCGAATGTTCCAACATATACGTAATCACTTGACCATCAACAATAACAACCTGATGAATCACTAAGCAGACCGCAAATAAAAATGAAATATAACCTAATAATTTGCCGGTATGTTGTGCACGCATTTCAGAGTTTTGTAGTTGTGACATAAAAGACTCCTTCTTATACTTTTAATATTATTATATCAGTTTCAAAACACATTGAAAATCTAAGTCTTGGTCGAAATAAGACGAACACAACGATATCGATTTAAGCAGTCCACTTATTAAAGTTTTGAATGAAAAAACGAGAGGTTAAGCAACACGTTAGTGTTCCTCAACCTCTCAAATATCATTTAATTCATCTATTTAACTTAATATTATTTGTTTAAGTTATAGAATGATTTTAAACCTTCATATTTAGCTGCTTCATATAATTCATCTTCAATACGTAATAATTGATTGTATTTTGCGATACGATCTGTACGTGATAATGAACCTGTTTTGATTTGACCTGCATTTGTAGCTACTGCAATATCAGCAATTGTAGTGTCTTCAGTTTCACCTGAACGGTGTGATACAACAGCTGTATAACCAGCTTTTTGAGCCATTTCGATTGCTTCGAATGTTTCAGTTAATGTACCGATTTGGTTAACTTTGATCAAGATTGAGTTACCGATGTTTTGTTCAATACCTTTTGATAAAATTTCAGTATTTGTTACGAACAAGTCATCTCCAACTAATTGAACGCGATCGCCGATACGTTCTGTTAATAACTTCCAACCTTCCCAGTCGTTTTCATCCATACCATCTTCAATAGAAAGGATTGGATATTTATCAACAAGTTGTTCTAAGTAGTCAACTTGTTCTTCAGCTGTACGTTTTGCACCATTTTCGCCCTCGAATTTAGTGTAATCGTAAACACCATTTTCGTAGAATTCAGAAGAAGCACAGTCGAATCCAAGGTAAACATCTTTACCTGGTTCTAAACCAGCCGCTTTAATAGCTTCGATGATTGTTTCTACGCCATCTTCAGTACCTTCGAATTTAGGTGCGAATCCACCTTCATCACCTACTGCAGTCACTAAACCGCGTGATTTTAAGATTTTAGCCAATGCGTGGAACACTTCTGCGCCCCATCGTAATGCTTCTTTGAATGTTTCAGCACCTACTGGTAAAATCATGAACTCTTGGAATGCAATTGGTGCATCTGAATGAGAACCACCGTTTACAATGTTCATCATTGGTGTAGGTAATACAGTTGAATTGAATCCACCTAAATATTTGTACAATGGTTGACCTAAGAAGTCTGCAGCTGCACGTGCGACAGCAATTGAAACACCTAAAATTGCGTTTGCACCTAATTTACCTTTATTAGCAGTGCCATCTAATTGAATCATCATTTTATCGATTGAAACTTGTTCTAGTACTGAAAACTCACCTTCGATTAATTCTGGTGCAATAATTTCGTTTACGTTTTCAACGGCTTTTTCTACACCTTTACCTAAATAACGTGCTTTATCTCCATCACGTAATTCTACAGCTTCATGTTCACCAGTTGATGCACCTGAAGGTACGAGTGCGCGACCAAACGCACCACTTTCTGTTAAAACTTCAACCTCAACTGTAGGGTTACCGCGTGAGTCTAGTACTTCGCGAGCGTATACATCAGTAATAATTGGCATAATGTTAATCTCCTTTTTCAATCAATTTTATGATCTGTTCTTAATATTTTAAACAGACATTATTTTATCCAAAACAGGTTGGCTGTTCATTGTTATTATAACGAGTAATACTTATTTTTCAAAATGATTTAGTGTTCGATTAATGATTCACCAGTCATATCTTCTGGTTGTTCTAAGCCCATGATATCAAGTAATGTTGGCGCTAAGTCACCTAAGCGCCCTGTTGAACGCAAAGTATGACCTTCTTTAGTCAAGATTACTGGAACGGGGTTTGTTGTGTGTGTTGTCATCGGTTGATCATCATCTGTTAACACTTCATCAGAGTTACCATGGTCAGCAGTGATTAATGCATGACCACCCATGTCGATGATTTTATCAACGACTTCGCCGAGACATTCGTCTACAGCTTCGATTGCTTTAATAGTCGGTTCCAATTTACCACTGTGACCAACCATATCTGGGTTCGCAAAGTTTAAGATAATAAGGTCTAAATCACCTTTATCTAATTCTTCTAACAATGCATCGCGAACTTCATAAGCGCTCATTTCAGGTTTTAAATCATAAGTTGCAACTTTAGGTGAATTGATTAAACGACGACGCTCACCTTTGAATTCCTCGTTTTGACCCCCGTTCATAAAGTAAGTCACGTGAGGGTATTTTTCAGTTTCTGCAATTCTTAATTGCACTAAACCATTATCTTGAGCAACTTCACCGATTGTATTTTTCAAATCAACCTTTTCAAATACAATATGTGCATCAACTTGATCATTGTAGCCTGTAAATGTAGCAAAATATAAATCTTTAACTTGTTCAACCTCAAAACCATCAAAAGCTTTATTTGTAAAGATTTCTGAAAGCTGTCCAGCGCGGTCAGGTCTGAAGTTATAGAAAATTACTGCATCACCGTCATTTACACCGTTATTTTGATTTTCTACAGCAAAAGGTTCGATAAATTCATCTGTCAAATCGTTATCATAGTTTGCTTGAACCCCTTCGTGTGCTGAAGGATATTTAACGACATGATCAAATCCACGAATCGCATCATATGCTTTTTGTTCACGTTCCCAACGTTTATCACGGTCCATTGCGTAATAACGTCCAGAAACAGAAGCAAATTGACCAACACCAAGTTCTTTGAATTTATCTTCAGTTTCATCAATATATTTAAGTGCAGATTTTTGATCAACGTCACGACCATCTAAAAATGCATGCACGTAAACTTTTGTTAAACCTTTTCTTTTAGCAAGTTCTAAAATCGCATAAAGATGTTCGTAATGACTGTGCACACCACCATCAGAAAGTAGACCAAAAACATGTAATGCTGATTGATGATTCAACGCATGATCAATTGCACCGTTTAAAACACCATTGTCGAAAAAATCGCCTTCTTCAATAGATTTGTTAATACGTGTTAAACTTTGGTATACAATGCGTCCAGCACCGATATTCATATGTCCAACTTCTGAATTACCCATTTGGCCATCTGGAAGACCTACATCCAAACCACTCGCTTCAATTTGCGTTGTCGGATATTTTTCAAAATAGCGGTCAAAATTAGGCTTACTTGCTAATTTTACTGCATTACCATGGATTTCTTCACGATTTGCAAATCCGTCTAAAATAATAAGAGCTGTTGGCTTTTTGGCCATAATTATTTCGCACCTTCTAACAATTGAACATAGTCATCAACTTTCAATGATGCGCCACCTACAAGTGCGCCGTCGATATCTGATTCAGACATATATTCTTTAATGTTATTTGGTTTTACACTACCGCCATATTGAATACGTGCTGATTGTGCAACTTCATCACTTGTTAATTTTGCAATTGTTTGACGAACAGCTGCACACATTTCATTCGCATCTTTAGCAGTAGACGATTTACCTGTACCAATTGCCCAAATTGGTTCATATGCAATGACTACATCTTTAATTTGCTCATCTGATAAACCTTTTAAAGCTTTTTCTACTTGTGCTTCTACAACTTCATTTGCTTTGCCGTTTTCACGTTCTTCGTCTGTTTCACCTACACAAATAATAGGTGTCATGTTGTGATTAAATACAGCATGTGCTTTTTTATTTACATCTTCATCTGTTTCATGGAATAACTCACGTCGTTCAGAGTGACCAATAACGACATAGCTCACGCCTAGATCTTCTAAAGCAACAGGAGAAGTTTCACCTGTGAAAGCACCATTTTCTTCAAAATAAGTATTTTGTGCACCAATTTTAAGACCCGGTGCAACATTTTCTTTTGTTAAAGAAATTAATGCATCTAATTGAATTGTTGGGGCACAAATCACTGCCTCAACTTCATTTGTATCTGGTAATGCTGGTAGTTCTTTTACAAAATTTTTAGCTTCCTGCACCGTTTTATTCATCTTCCAGTTTCCAGCGATAATAGGTTTTCTCACTTCAGAACACTCCCTCTTAATTCTTAGTTTGCTTTCTATATTCACGCTTTAAAATTATTTATTCGCAATTGCTTTAATACCTGGTAGTTCTTTACCTTCTAAATATTCTAATGACGCACCGCCACCAGTTGAAATGTGTGTAAAGTCTTCTTCAAAACCAAGTTGCATTGCTGCAGCAGCTGAATCGCCACCACCAATTATTGTTGTTGCATCTTTAAGTTCTGCAATAGCTTCACATACACCAATTGTACCTTTAGCAAAGTTGCTAAATTCAAAAACACCCATTGGGCCGTTCCATACAACTGTATGTGCACCTGCAAGTTGTTTTTTGAATAACTCAACAGTTTTTGGTCCAATGTCCATTGCTTCTTGATCAGTAGGGATTTCATCGATAGATACAGTTGTAATTTGTGCATCGTTAGAAAATTCTTTTGCCACTTTACCGTCAATTGGTAATACAATTTGGTCACCTGCACGGTCTAATAAATCTTTGGCAAAATCAATTTTGTCTGCTTCAAGTAATGAAAGACCGATTTCTTTACCTTGTGCTTTTAAGAAAGTGTAGGCCATTCCGCCACCGATTAACACTTTATCTGCTATTTTTAATAAGTTTTCAATGACGCCGATTTTATCAGATACTTTAGCGCCACCTAATATTGCAACAACAGGTTTTTCAGGATTTTCAACAACGCCACCAATGAATTTGATTTCTTTTTCCATTAAGAAACCTGCAACAGCCTCAAGGTGTGTTGAGATTCCTACGTTAGAAGCATGCTCACGGTGTGCTGTACCGAAAGCGTCGTTTACGAAAATGTCACCTAAAGATGCCCAATATTTACCAAGTTCAGGATCATTTTTAGATTCTTTTTTACCATCTACATCTTCAAAGCGTGTGTTTTCAAACATTAAAACTTCGCCTTCGTTTAAGGCTTTAATGGCAGATTCTAATTTTTCTCCACGTGTTTCTGGAATAAATTGAACCTCTTTGTTTAGTTTTTCTGATAAACATTTCGCAACCGGCGCTAATGAGAGTTTCTCTTTATCACTTTCTTCTTTGACTTTACCTAAATGTGAGAAAACAACAATTTTCCCACCTTGTTCAATGATATATTTTAATGTCGGTAATGCCTGAACAATACGGTTATCGTTGGTAATTTCGCCGTCTTTCATTGGAACATTGAAATCTGCACGCACAAGTACAACTTTACCTTTTAACTCAACATCTGTTACATCCTTTTTTGCCATCGAGAATCCTCCTCATAAAAAGTCATGAATTTTAAAATAAGCGGAGAAGCGTTTGTGCTCCTCCGCTTACTACAAGCTACAAAATAGTTCGAAGCACATATAGCCGTACTTACAATCCTATTTTAATCTATTTTATTTAGCGTGGCTTGCTAAATGTTCTAAAGTACGAACAAGTTGAGCAGTATATGACATTTCGTTGTCATACCAAGAAGCAACTTTAACTAATTGACGGTCACCAACAGTCATTACACGAGTTTGAGTTGCATCGAATAATGCACCGTAAGTCATACCTACAACGTCTGAAGAAACGATTTCATCTTCAGTGTAACCGAATGATTCGTTAGTTGCTGCTTTCATTACTTTGTTTACTTCTTCAACTGTTATTTCTTTATCTAAAACAACTGTTAATTCTGTTAATGAACCAGTTGCAACTGGAACACGTTGGGCACCACCATCTAATTTACCAGCGATTTCTGGAATAACTAAACCGATTGCTTTCGCTGCACCTGTAGAGTTAGGGATGATATTTTCAGCAGCAGCACGTGCACGACGTTTGTCGCCTTTTCTGTGAGGTGCGTCTTGTGTATTTTGGTCACCAGTATATGCGTGAATTGTAGTCATTAAACCTTCAACAATACCGAATTCGTCGTGTAAAGTTTTTGCAACAGGTGCTAATGAGTTTGTTGTACATGATGCACCTGAAACAACTGTTTCAGAACCGTCTAATGTTTCGTGGTTAACGTTATATACGATTGTTTTAAGATCACCTTTAGCTGGTGCTGAGATTAATACTTTTTTAGCGCCTGCTTGAATGTGTGCTTCAGCTTTTTCTTTATCTGTGAAGAAACCAGTACATTCTAATACTACGTCTACACCAAGGTCACCCCAAGGTAATTTAGCAGGTTCTGGTTCAGAGAATGATTTCACTTCTTTACCATTCACACGGAAACCACCATCAATTACTTCTACTTCTTCAGTAAAACGACCTTGCATTGTGTCATATTTCAATAAATGTGCAAGCATATCGTCGTCTGTTAAATCGTTTACAGCTACTACCTCAATGTTTTCTACATCTTGAATTCTTCTAAATGCTAAACGACCTATTCTACCAAATCCGTTAATTGCTACTTTTACTGCCATGTTAATGGCCTCCTTTAAATGATATTTAAAAAGTGGATCAATTCAAAATTAAATAAATCACGCACTTTTTATTATTGCTAAATTGTTTCACTCGTAATAACTTTAGCCGCAGCTTCATCCGTGATTAAAACGGTATTAGGAGAAGCGATTTTAAGGTATGCCTTAATTGCAAGGCCTTTCGATGCGCCACCCGCTACAGCAAAAATGTGTGCTTTTGATTGGGCTTCTTCTAACTGAATCCCAATCGTTTTAACCTTGTGAATGATGTTACCTTGTTGATCAAAATAATATCCTAACGATTCACCGACAGCATGATGATGTTGAAGCTTTTCGATGACTTCTAATGGCGATTGTCTTCGTCTCGCCATTTTCAGCGCATCACCGATACCGTGAATAGTGAATTGAGATTCTCTAATTTTATCCAATGTCTGGATAACAGAAGGCTCTTGCATCAAATTTTGATAAGTCAACTCACTCACTTGCTCAGGGACGTATAGTGTTGTGTAGTCGCCCCCAGTTCTCTGTGCCATTCTAGAACAAATTGTGTTGGCTTGAAAAACAACATTCTGACCTAAGCCACCGCGTGCTGGAACGAACAAAACATGAAAGGGAAGTTTAGACATCGCATCACTAACTGATGCCATTGTTGAACCACCCGTCACTGAAACAATTGCACGATCGTACAATTGTTTTTCAAGCAGTTGCCCAGCAATTCGACCAAGTTCTACTTTTACAGCAGAATCTGTATCGCTGTTCCCCGGAATGACATGAACTTCATTGATATCGAATTGACCCTTAATCGTTTGAGCAAGGCGATGATAATCAGAATAATGATTGAAATAAGCATTCAACTGTGTGACTACATCCTTACCTTCTACCGTTAACGTCATACCTGTTGGCTTGACAGAAATTAACTCTTGATGTTTAAGCAAGTCTGTTTCTGAACGTAAGACACGTTCTGTCAAATTCAACATCTCACTCAAAGTTCGTCGTCCTACAGGTTGATATTTCTGAATCGTTGCTAAAATAGAGAACCTTCGATACATTTTGTCTATCAAGTCAGGCACAATTTTTTGTTGCACTTGAATCATACGTTCCAAGGTGAATGCCCCCTTAATAGTCAATTAGATGGTCAACTTTGAGCCACGCTTTGACATTTATAGTCCCAAGCACTGTAAAAAAATATATCTTGTTGTTTACAAATCCATCATACTACTGAACTATATAAAATGCAAGTCATAAAACATCCCAATTTCATAAAATGTTGGACAAATAACGACCAACAACAATTTCCTATGACTTTCATTCCATTTATAACACATTTCACCATTCTTAAACATCCTTATCAATTTTATTGCAACACGATAAGTTATTTCATATATTTACATAAAGAGGTGATACTATGACAAGAGATTCCGAACAGCCTGAGGTCATCGATCCTTCAGATCCTCGCTATCGTCGCCCCGAAGATATACAACACGGTTCAAACAAAAATAGATATGAAGGTGGAAATTATACCTATACGCGCTACTATGGGTGTACACCTGTAGGCTGCTTACCAGGTTGCTTATTTTCCATTTTTTTATCAATACTTTTAACATTATTACTCAATTTCCTTTTTTAATATGAAAAAGAAGAAATGAGAAGAACTACGCTTTTGGTACTTCTAACCAATATCCATATAAAGCAAATAGAAATGATAAAGTTGCAAAACAAAAAGCATAGCCACACGCTTTGTGCGTTAAGTTGACTATGCTTTTCTTTATTTTATTCATACAATAACTGCACAACACGATACGGTACAAAATCTTCCGTCTTTCGTTTACTCTAGGCATCAATGTATATTGATTAAGCCATTTTAATGTTGATTACTTTTATCTTCTGACGGTTTTTGATTTTGGCTTTGGTTCTGAGTTTGTTGAGGTTGTTGTTGAGAATGACCATTAGGTTGCTGTGTTGAAGGTTCCTTTTTAGGTTCCTGTGCTGAAGATGGCGGCGTTTTTGGCTCGTTTGAAGATGGTTCATTTGTCTTCGGGCCCGACGATTTTGGTTCTGAAGTATCTGGTTTTTCACTCGTCTTCGGTTCTTTTTTAGGCTCCTCGGTCTTCGGCTCTTCTTTCTTTGGTTTTTCCGTTTTCGGCTCAGTTGATTTAGGTTTTTGCTGCTGATTACGTTGGTTTTGTAACTGTGCTTGACGTTCCGCTTCAATGGATTGTTGACGCGCTGCTTCTAAAGATCTTTCTTGCTCAGCTTGTTCTTTTTCAATACTTTTTTCTTTTTCTCTCTTTTCTTGCGCTTTTTTTTCTTTTTTTATTTCAGCATCTCGCTTTTCTTTTTGTTCCTCAATAGACTTCTCTTTTAATCGCTCACTACTTCGGTGTGATTGATCGACGAATGAGAAGATTGCAAACACTAATCCAGCTAGCAATAACAATACAACAATAATACTGATAATCGCTAAACCTCGTTTTTTCTTTTTCCCGTTTTCAGCATATTTTGGTCCTTGTCCACTTCTTTTTGGTGCTGACATGTTTTTCCCTCTCTTTATTAAGATCTCAATCTATTTAGTTTAAGCTATATTTATTTTTAAACTTACGTCTTGTCTGTATTGTGATATTACAATTATACAATATTAGAAAGTTAACGACTATGTGACTTTTAAATTAATAACATTCAATATAAATCATATCACTCAAAACGACAAGGCACCAATTATCGAAATCACCAATATCAAAACCATAATCCATATCACTCATCTTTTATGAAACAGTACTACCCAAAACTATGATTTATTACTATTGAAACGAATTAAAGCATATTAAGTCCAAATTGTTATTGAATCTAAAAACCTTTCATGCGCAATCTGCTGATACCATTCAAGTTGAAGTTTAAAAATAATCATAATGAGGAAATGATTAACTATTACACCATTAATCATCTGAACCTAAACGAAGATAATAAAAAGAGGTCTGAATGCTGCATCATTCAGGCCTCAACTAAAGGGAGTCAAAAATTACCTTCGTCGTATATATTATGGGGTATACTGAATTTAATTAAGAGATGTATTAATTATCGAAGGTATTTCTATTATAACGCACTTTGTGAATTAATAAACACACTTTAATGCATTTAAAGTGAAAAGTTAATGTCTGTTCTATGACAATAATATGAACGAATCAAAAGGAGTGGTTTAAGTGACGAATTATTTAATAACTGGCGGCACAGGTATGGTTGGGACAGCGCTAGTTGAAGACATTTCACAACGACCTGATTCAATGATTTATATTCTGACACGTAGCGATCGAAGTTCAAAATCTTCACATATTCAATATATTAATTGGAATCAAACGGGTTGGGAACAAAAAGTCCCCGACATTGATATCGTTATTAATTTAGCAGGCGCGACGTTAAATAAAAGATGGACAAAGTCGCATCAACAACTTATGATGACAAGTCGAATACAGTCTACGCGCGCATTATATGACTTATTTAAAACACGCAAGCAAAAGCCGAGTGTGCTTTTCAACGCAAGTGCGATGGGATATTATCCACCTTCTCATACTGCGACGTATACGGAAGACTTTCGTACGACACCACATGATCTTTTATCCGAAATCGTTTATCAATGGGAAAAGCAGGCTTCACTATTTGAATCACTAGGTACTCGTGTGATCTTAGGTCGATTTGGCCTCATCCTCTCTCAAAAGGGTGGTGCTTTACCTATGATAGAAAAACCGTATCGCTTCTTTGTAGGAGGACGTATCGGTAGTGGTCATCAATGGTATTCATGGATTCATCTTGAAGATTTAAAACGCGCAATTCTATTCTTGATTGATCATAAGACGGCTTCTGGAGTATACAATCTTGCTGCACCTGGGCCAGAAACACAACAACAGTTTGGGAAAATACTTGGAAAAACGTTGCATCGCCCCCACTACACATGGGTGTCAGCTACGCTTATGCGATTAATTCTAGGGAAAATGTCAACATTGGTACTTGATACACAATTTATCGTCCCTCAAAAACTCAATCATCTCCACTTTACATTTAATTATCCAACGCTTTCACTTGCACTTAAAGACATCTATAACCATTAAGTGAACTGACCAGTGTCGAATGCTAAAGGTGCTTCGATGATATCATTTCGAGATATATGATAAATCAGAATTGACAAGTTGAAACACCATACATATCAATTCTGATTTTTAATGATATCGCCAATTAAATCATGCCACATAAAGATACTTTATTTTAACTGTATCTGATAAAATGCAAGATCAAGCCACTGATCAAATTTATATCCAACTTTCTCTAATGTTCCCATATGTCGAAATCCAAATTTTTCATGTAACAGTTTACTTTGTATGTTTTGGTCATCAATACCTGCCACCATCGTTTGAACCTGTTTTTCGCGGGCATCTTGAATTATGTTCTCTAATAATTGGGAAGCAATGTCTTCTCTTCTCGCATTAGGACTAACATATAAAGAATGTTCAATCGTAAATTGGTAAGCGGGCCAATTTCTAAATTGACCATATGTAGCAAATCCCAACACCTCCCCATTCCCTTCGTATACAAAGACAGGTTGTTGTAATTGTTGCTTCGTTTGAAACCATTTTTCACGTTCTTCTAATGTTACTGTTTCATAAGTATAGACAGCGGTCGTATACTTAATCGCATGATTATATATTTCTTGAATTTGAGTCAGATCATTCACTTGTGCCTGTCTTATCACGTCTGTTACCCCTTTCCCCTCATTTAAATAAAGTCCGTTTGTTTTATCATAAAAAAAGAGTGGAGCATAAATCTAAAATACGCTTTCAGATTTCATTGCTCCACTCATTACATAGTAAGATGAGATAGGTTCATCATCTTATAAATGACAGAAACTTCTCTTCTATTCTGGTTGCATTACTTCATCAATTAAGCCATAAGCTTTAGCTTCTTCAGCAGTTAAGAAGTTGTCACGATCTGTGTCTTTCTCGATTTTTTCAATATCTTGACCTGTACGTTCAGCTAAGATCTTATTTAATTTTGCACGTGTTTTTAAAATATGGTTAGCAGCAATTTCGATTTCAGTTGCTTGACCTTGAGCACCACCAAGTGGTTGGTGAATCATCACTTCAGCATTAGGTAATGCATAACGTTTACCTTTAGCTCCTGCTGCAAGTAGGAATGAACCCATTGAAGCAGCCATACCAATACAAATTGTTTGTACATCTGGTTTAATGTGCTGGATTGTGTCATAAATCGCAAATCCAGCTGTTACACTACCACCAGGAGAGTTGATATAGAGGTAAATATCTTTTTCTGCATCTTGTGCTTGTAAAAATAAAAGCTGTGATACGATTGAGTTTGCTACATTATCGTCAATAGCAGACCCTAACATAATAATACGGTCTTTTAATAAACGTGAATAAATGTCATATGCACGTTCCCCGCGATTTGTCGTTTCAATTACTGTAGGAATTAAATTCATGGATTATTTCCTCCTAATTTCTTTGATTTGATTTTATTCTAACCTAAAAGTCAAACATGGTCAAAAATTACGCTTTTAACTTTCACTATTTTAGGAGTTGACCCCTACAATGCATGAAGGTAAAATGATGAGTGTACGTTTCAATTTACCCCTCGTAGTGTAATGGATAACACTTAAGATTCCGGTTCTTACAATAGAGGTTCGATTCCTCTCGAGGGGGCTATCTTACTTTTTAAAATCAAGAATCCCATAACGACGGGGTTCTTTTTGCTATACTCGTTAACTATATCCCATATCATATTGAACTTCAGGTATTTAAAACGATGTCATATCTTACGAATTTTTCTCATAAAAAGAAAGCGATCAGATTATTTTTTAGTAAAAAACTCTGAGCGCTATTTTTAGAATGGATGTCTAAGCCGATATAGCGCATACTTTACAAAATGCACTATCAAATATCATTGAAATATGATATAAAAAACAGGCTGTCCTCACCGGCTAAACACCTACTTTTTACACTTCAAATCGTTCTCCGCTTCTGATTTTATCCGCCATTTCGTTTAATTTTCTTAAACGATGATTGATGCCTGATTTCGAAATAGTTCCAGTACTTACCATTTCACCTAATTCTTTCAATGAAACATCTTGATGTTCAATTCTTAATTTTGCCACTTCTCTCAGTCGATCAGGCAAATTATCTATCCCGATTTCTTCATCTATCAGTTGAATACTTTCAACCTGCTTCATCGCCGCACTGACCGTTTTATTTAAATTCGCTGTCTCACAATTCACCAGTCGATTTACAGAGTTACGCATGTCTCTGACTATTCTTACGTCTTCAAATTTAAGCAATGCTTGATAACCACCGATTAAACTTAAAAATTCTGCTATACGTTCCGCTTCTTTAAGATACGTAATCCAACCTTTTTTACGCTCCAAACTTTTCGCATTGAGCTCGTAAGTATTCATCAATTGCGTGAGCCCTTCAGAGTGACCCTCATATAGAGAAAATATTTCTAGATGATATGATGAAGTTTCTGGGTTATTTACTGAACCTCCTGCGAGAAATGCACCACGTAAATAACTTCTTCTCATTTCATTATCTTTAACCATAGTTGCATCGATATCATGGCTAAACATTCCATTTTTAAGTATTCCTAACTCGTCTAAAATCTCTTTTGCTTTCATTTTTATTCGGCATATATAAATGTTATTTTTCTTTAATTTCATCTTTTTACGTACTAATATTTCGACTTCAACCTGAAAAACAAGTTTTATTAGTGTATAGATACGTCTTGCAGTTGTGGCATTTTCAGTTTGAATATTAATGACAAACTGTTGATGTGATAGGCTTAAGGCCCCGTTCATACGAATTAAAGCACTGAGCTCTGCCTTAGCGTTATCTTTATCAACTTCAATCCTTGTCAGCTCATTTTTCATTTCTGATGCAAAGCTCATAATGAATCGTTTCCTTTCTATTTATCAAGAATCAATATGGCTAAAGTTATGATTTGAATTGATCAGGGTCAAATTGAATTGTACTAATTTCTTGTAATGCAATTTCATAAATCATCTCTGCCAATATTTCTGTTCGATGTCTCACGTATTCGTGCTCTGTAATTTCAGCGAGATGCTCCCCTGTTACAAGTTGAACACCTTGTTCCTTTAATAGCTCTTCATCACAATATACAGGCTTAGCGCCTTTATCTTCATACTTTTGAAGTATTTCTTGTGAGAATGGCAATTGATTCGCAATTACAAAATCAATAACATTCGCACCCAGTTGTTGATGAATTGCACGAATATGATCTGTGACTGTATATTCATCGGTCTCTCCAGGTTGGGTCATTATATTTGAAACATATAATTTTTTAGCATCACTTTCGACAATGGCTTTGGAAATACCATTGACACAAAGGTTAGAAATCACACTCGTATAAAGAGAACCAGGCCCTAAAACAATTAAGTCCGCTTCTCTTAGTGCTGCAACAGCTTCATCCATCGGTTTCACATCAGCCGGCTCTAAAAAGACACGTTTAATTTTTTTATGTTTTTGAGGAATATTAGATTCCCCTGTTACAATTTCTCCATCTTCCATCTCTGCGTTAAGCGCCACGCTGGAATTTGTAGACGGTATAACGCGACCTTTGATATTCAAGATTTTACTGAGCTCTTTTACCGCATGTCCAAAATCATTCGTAATATTTGTTAATGCGGCAATCAATAAGTTACCAACAGAATGGCCGCTAATGATATCTTTTTCGAATCGATATTGGAACAGCTGTTCTAACAACGGCTCGACATCGCTTAAGGCAACCAGCACGTTCCTTACATCACCCGGTGCTGGTATATCCATCTCACTTCTAATTTTTCCTGTACTTCCACCGTCATCTGCGACTGTTACAATCGCTGTAATATCTATTGGGAAGGATTTGAGACCCCTTGCCAAAACAGATAAGCCTGTCCCTCCACCAATCAGCACTAATTTGAGTTGTTTCATTTTATTCGCCACTTTCTATATGTGCATCACGATGATGAACATATATGTTATAATCATACGTCTGCTTAAGTTCCTCAGTTAATCGTTGTGCTAATGCGACAGAACGGTGTTGTCCTCCTGTACAACCAATTGCAATGACAAGTTGTGATTTCCCTTCTTTTTTATATCCTGGAATCATGAATAATAAGAGATCCAATAATTTTTCATAAAATGTATTCGTCTCTTTCCATTTCATCACGTATTTATATACTTCTTCGTCCATACCTGTCAACGGACGGAGTTCCTCTACATAAAAAGGGTTCGGTAAGAAGCGCACATCAAAAACCAAATCTGCATCTATTTGAATACCATGCTTGAAACCGAAGCTTGTCACATTGATTGTAAACGTTGATTTATTCTCTTTATTAAAATTTTCATAAACTCTTTTTCTTAATGCTTTCGGTGTTAACTTTGTAGTATCTAAAGTATAATTGGCCAAACTTCTCACTTCGGCAAGTAAATTACGCTCTTCATTAATCGCTGCAACTAGAGTTAAATCGCCCTGCTCTTGAAGTGGATGCTTACGACGTGTTTCCTTATAACGAGAAATTAATTTTTCCGTTTCAGCATCTACAAACAGTACATCTACGATTACATTTTTTCTACTTTGCACAGCATCTATTTCACGCACTAAGTATTTAAAAAATTCTCGTCCTCTTAAGTCGATGCCAATAGCTACTTTTTGTAACGAAGGGTTCCCTTGTTCCATTAATTCTACAAACTTAGGCAATAAAATAGGCGGAAGATTATCGACACAAAAATAGCCTAAATCTTCTAAACTTTGAATAACGACAGATTTTCCAGCGCCCGAAAGCCCTGTAATGACGAGTAATTCACTTTTAACGATTTCATTGTTTTCTTCATGTTGCATTGTTGACCACCATCCCTTAAGATTCTCTTTTAGTGTACATGAAAATCCTTCAAAGTCATAGACAGAAAGCTAAAATTTAACACTTTTCATAACCGTATGTATTGACGATGATGTAACAATGGCAACCTGTACCGAATATACTTTAACAACTCGGCTAGCACTCATTTTTCAATCATCTTGTCATAATAAAGTATGCTGTTTTCACGAGCATAAAAAACAATGATAAATAAAAAGAGTGGGACGTGGAAACTCGTTGTTACGTTAGATTCCTTTGTCCCACCTTTATAGGGTGTCGCAATTAATACGTTTATTTAATATAGGAACAGGCAAAATATAGCGCATTCGAACAGATTAACTCCAATCTTAAAAACGATTACTTAAAATCGTGATTAAGCTTCATCATGCAAGCTTTCGATATACGCTTGAACACTTTCTGCTGCGATACTACCATCACTTGTTGCTGTTACGATTTGACGCAATCCTTTTTCACGAACATCTCCAGCTACATAAATCCCTTTAACAGCTGTGCTCATGTCTGGATTTGCTACAATATAGCCCGCTTCATTTGTAATGCCTAAATTTTCAAACGGTTGTGTAAGAGGTTTCATGCCGATATAGACAAATAAGCCATCTGCATCCACTGTTTGTTCAGTGCCATCAACTGTTGAAACTAACGTCAATGAACCTACTTTACCATCTTTTTCGTTAACTGATTTAAGTGTATGATTCCAAATAAAATCAATTTTTTCGTTTTTGAAAGCACGATCTTGTAAGATTTTTTGTGCTCTTAATTGATCTCTACGGTGAACAATAGTAACTTTATCTGCAAATTTTGTTAGATACGTTCCTTCTTCAACAGCAGAGTCTCCTCCACCTACAACGTATACATTTTTATTTTTAAAGAAGGCACCGTCACATACAGCACAGTAACTTACACCACGGCCACCGAGTTGTTCTTCTCCAGGTACACCAATTTTTTTGTATTCCGCACCTGTTGCAATAATCACAGCAGTTGCCTCAATTTCGCTTGTGCCAAGATCGATAACTTTGTAATCGCCTTTATCTTCGATACCTTTAATGTCACCATATTTGTATTCGGCACCAAACTTTTTAGAGTGATCGAACATTTTATTTGATAAATCCGGTCCTGAAATCATTTCAAAACCTGGGAAATTTTCAACTTCTTCAGTGTTCGCCATTTGTCCACCTGGCACACCGCGTTCAATCATAACTGTTTTTAAATTCGCACGTGAAGCATATACCGCAGCTGTCATACCTGCTGGTCCTGCACCGATGATTGCAACATCATATCTTACTTGTTCTGACATGATTCGTTCCTCCTCTTAATTTCATCATAAGAATTTTACAACATTTAAATACGAGACTCAAACTTATATGCTCAACAACCAATTGAGCGCAATTTCAAACGTTTCTGGACACACGTCAAATAGTTCAATGACCTCTTGTCGATGTAATGATTGTACGCCAGCATTAAAATACAAATAGGTAACTGCCGCAACATATGCATTTACTTCATCAACATTTATCCTTTCCACCGATAAGCTATCTGCATAATTGATCCAACTTAAAAATAATGCGTCATCACCTTTAGTTTTAGGTAGATGATAAAGCTTTTCCATTCCTTTGTGTATAAAGTGTAACTTTGTGAGCTGTAAGTTTTGTATTAAATAGGAAAGATAGAGTTTCTCATAATCTCCTAATGTTTCTAGTATGTCCCATACATCTTTCGTCATTAAAACCTCTTTACCATTTAATTGATTCAATAAAAAGAGCCCATAAAGACGTTCATGCTGATCCTCACTGGTCAATAGCGGTTCAATATGACAGTTAAAGTACTGTCTACTTTCATCCACGACCCAAGGGGGAAAACCAGGATTCGCTTTAAGAAATTGTGTCAATGCTTGCCAAAAATATTCACTTTGTTCAATATGACCCAGGTAATAATAATTATATGAAAGTGCATGAAAAAGCTGGAAAGTTTGAAATTTTCCTCTTCGGTGGAGCGGTAAGAGTAAATATTGCGATGCTTGATATTGCTTTAAATAGCTTAAAACGATCCCCAATTTAAAAGATTCTTCATCGTTAATTGGAACGACTTTATTGAGTAGTTTGAGATAGTGATTAAACAGTGTTTGTTCATTCATATTGTACAACAATAAAGTATAGTGACATAAAGCATGGACATCTGAAGCGTCTTCTTTCAAAAGCCGTTCAAACATTTCTTTTGCAATCGTGTTCTCGTTTAGATAGAGATAGCACATGGCAAGTAAATTTCGAATGAGGCGATTTTCTTGAATCACTTCATCTTGACGTAATATGTACGCTCTTGCATCTAACAAGCGCCCTTGTCCAAACAAATATTGAAAAATAACTTGTGTTACAAACAATTGGCTTTCTAATTCAAGCTCATTTTCGCCACTAAATGAAACTTCAAACATACTCTCAAGTTCTTCGCGGTAGTCTTCATCTTCCGCAATAAACGCATAGCTCAAACCAAATAAATAGGCTTTATTGGGTTCATTTAAATCAATATTTAATTGACTAAGTTCATAATAAGAGGCTTCGAGTTCAGAGCCTTTACTGATTTCTTCGTAATAAATAGCTTCTGCCTTGCTTGGTGCATTTAATTTGATTAAGCAAGTTGCAAGTTGTTGCTTCGCCTCAAAATGATCGGGTGACAATTCTAACACTTTTTCTAAATAGCGCTGTGCTTTTACATAATCTTGCTGTTGCATTTTCTGTTGTGCCAAACGTTCATAAACAGAAACATCAGACCACAACTGTATAATATTATTCTTTTGTGTCATCATTGCCACCTCTCTTTCTCTCATTGTTCTTTTATTTGAATCGGATTGCCATATGCAATGACATCATTGGGTATATCTTTTGAAACAACACTGCCTGCACCAATTTTAGCGCGCGCGCCAATTTTAACACCGGGAAGAACTGTAACATTGGCTCCAATCATCGTATCGTCACCAATTTCAATCTCTCCTACTCTTAGTGCATCGGTCAAAAATTCATGTGTCAGTAGTGTTGTATTATAACCAATAATGACATTTTTGCCTATTCTTATTTTTTCAGGATAAAAAATATCAGGTGTCACTTTGAAAGCAATCGCCGTATATTGACCGACTGTCATCTTCAAAATATGTCGATAGAGCCAGCGTTTGAATTTCAAACTCGGTACAAATCGCGCCAGTTCAATAATTAGTGTATTTTTAAATAATTTTGTAAAACTTCGATAGTCATACATGTGCCAAAGCGCATTATGCATTTTGGTCGGAATGACGGTTAAGCGTCTTTTCATTTAACGTGACCCTTTCTTTTCCCAAGGCCAATTTAAAACACCCACTTCTCGATACAACGGTGCTTTGGATTTAAATCGTCTCCATATAAACAGTGTTATCCCGATCACAATCGCGATAATAGAGACAAGCTGTGCAATTCGAATCGTCTCTGTTAACATCAAGCTATCTGTTCGCAAGCCTTCGATATAGAAACGGCCAATCGAGTACCAAATTAAATACGTAAAAAATGTTTCACCAACACGAAGACGTCGACGCAAAAGAATTAAAACGATAAAACCAATCACATTCCATATGGATTCATATAAAAAAGTAGGGTGATAATAAATACCACCAATTTTCATATTCTCAATTATGAATTGTGGTAAATGCAATTGTTCCAAAAAGGCACGACTAACTGGTCCACCATGAGCCTCATGGTTCATGAAATTTCCCCAGCGTCCAATCCCTTGCGCCAATATAATACTAGGTGCAACGATATCACCGAGTTGTAAAGGATGCCAATTTTTGCGATAACAATAATACATCCCCATGGCAAACGCACCAATTAAGCCACCGTGGATAGCAATTCCTCCACGCCAGATCATGATAATCTCTGCGGGGTTTTGTAAGTAATAATCCAAGTGGAATAAAACAAAATAGAGTCGCGCAGTAATGATAGCGACAATGACGCAGACAATTAAAATATTAATTAAATCGTCTTCTTTAAAGCCCACTTTTTGTGCACTTTTTTGTGCGAACCAATAACCAATTAATATTGCAGTTGCTATAATAATCCCATACCACTTGATTTGCAATCCACCTAGATCAATTGCTACAGGGTTGATGTAACCAATCATCATTCTTTATCTCCTTTTTGATGTGTACTATTTCTTAATATTTCAGCATTTAAACGTTCATTAAATTCTTCTGCTGTGTTAATGCCCATAATATTGAGTCGATAATTCATTGCGGCTACTTCAATAATGACAGCCACGTTTCTTCCTGGTCGAACTGGGACTGTTTTTTTAGTAATTTCCGTATCCAAAATTTTAAGCGTCTCGTGATTCAATCCAACGCGATCATATAATTTGTTTTGATCCCACGTTTCAAGATTGATATTCAGCCGTATGCGTTTTTGCGTCAAGATAGAACCTGCGCCAAAAAGCGTCATCACGTTAATAATTCCTAGCCCTCTTATTTCTAGTAAATGCTCAATAATTTTAGGCGGCTTACCAATCAATTCGTTTTTATTGATTTCTTTAATTTCTACATTATCGTCTGCGACTAGACGATGACCACGCTTCACAAGTTCTAAAGCTGTTTCACTTTTACCTATGCCTGAATCTCCAGTAATTAATACACCAATCCCATACACGTCTACCAGTACACCATGTAATGCTGTAGAATTTGCTAATTCGTGCTCAAGATAAGAAGTGAGACGTCCCATGACACGTGTCGTGGCTTCGTCCACATAAATGAGTGGTGTATCTAACGCTTTGGAAGCTTCTAACAATTCCTCAGGCGCTTCAAGCCCTCTCGTGATAATGATTGCTGGTGTTTCTGGACGACAAAGCTTTCTCATCCGCCCTTGTCTATCCTCATCTGGCAATAAATTATAAAACGAAAGTTCTGTTGTACCTAATAGTTGAATTCGATTCGAAGCATAATGTGAGAAATAGCCCGCCATCTCTAAACCAGGTCTAGAGATATCTGTATTATGAATAGGTCGGTTTAAACCTGCTTCACCAGCTATCACTTTCAAATTAAATCGCTTTACCAAATCTTGAGTTGTTAACATGTCAGTCACCTCAGTATTCACTCTATCTCTCGTTAATCATCATATAGAAAGACGTAAAATAACAGTCCTATTGCGAGACTGATTTCATACGCTCAGTTAAACACGATTCTTTTTAACACAGTTCAATACGATGGACTGTGCCTATCGTTGTTAATTATGTCCTATATTATACATGAAATGCGAAAGAAAGAGATGTATTTCATTATTAAAAAACTTTTACATTCGTCTTAACTCGTTGTGTCTCATCTATTAAAAGCGGTTCACCCTACTCAATGACCCTATTCATTTTAACATTTTTACTATTTAAGAAGGAACATCTGCCACTAGACAGAAAAAAAGTCCCCAAAATTCAAAAATCACATGAATTTTAGGGACGCATATAAGAACAATCTCTACACTATAATATAAGTACGAAATCACAATGATAATCTTTTAAATAAAGGACATTTACTTTTCTTTATTTAATCGATCTGTCACTTCTTTTAATGTTTTTTCAAATTGTTTTAAAGGATCGATAGGGTGTGCTTCTTTATTTTGCTTTGCTTGTTCGCGCTGTTGATTTACATATTCAACGCCTTGACGTAGTGTTTCACTAACATTTTCAAATGTGTCGCGGACAAAGTCTTCTACTGATGATTTAAAATCGCTGTCTACGCTTGTATCATCAGCTTTCGCTTCGCTTTTTTGAGTATCTGAATGGTTCGTTTGCGCTTGTGCTGTCGTTGTGTCTGTAGCCATTGCATCTAAAAGTATTGCTGCTTCTTCTACTGAAATCTTTCCATCTTGTAGTAATTCTAACACTTTGATTTTTGCTTCTTTCATTTACTAGCCCTCCTGTCGCGCTTTATCACGTGCCAATATTTCTTTCAAATATCGTCCAGTGTATGAAGTTGGATGTGCGGCAATCTCTTCAGGTGTCCCTGTTGCTAGGATTGTCCCGCCACCTTCACCACCTTCTGGCCCTAAGTCAATTAAATGGTCAGCAGTTTTAATGACATCAAGGTTATGTTCAATAATAACGACTGTATCACCATTGTCAACAAGTCGATTTAAAACTTTTAATAATCGACTAATATCGTCAACATGTAAACCTGTTGTTGGCTCATCTAAAATATAAATTGAACGTCCAGTTGAACGTTTATGCAATTCAGATGCGAGTTTCACACGTTGTGCTTCACCACCCGAAAGCGTTGTTGCCGGTTGACCTAACGTAATATAACCTAAACCTACATCCACAAGCGTCTGTAATTTACGTTTGATTTTAGGGATATTTTCAAAGAAATGGACCGCGTCTTCAACTGTCATCTCTAAAACGTCAGAAATGTTTTTACCTTTATATGTGACTTCTAAAGTTTCGCGATTATAACGTTTCCCTCCACATACTTCACATGGCACATAAACATCTGGTAAAAAATGCATTTCAATTTTGATAATACCGTCACCTTTACATGCTTCACAACGTCCGCCTTTCACATTAAAGCTAAAACGTCCTTTTTGATAACCTCGTACCTTTGCTTCGTTTGTTGAGGCAAAAACATCTCGTATATCATCAAAAACACCTGTATATGTGGCTGGATTAGATCTTGGCGTACGACCAATAGGCGACTGATCAATATCTATAATTTTATCAATCTCTTCAATGCCTGTAATTTCATCATGTGCCCCAGGTCTCACTTTTGATTTGTTGATTGCTTTAGCAAGAGATTTATACAATACTTCGTTAACAAGCGAACTTTTTCCAGAACCTGAAACCCCAGTTACCACATTCATAACAGACAGTGGAAAATCGACATCTACACCTTTAAGGTTGTTACTTCTTGCGCCTTTTACCGAGATTTTACGGTTGGTTTTTTCTCGACGATGTTCAGGAACAGGAATAAACTTTTTACCACTCAAATATTGACCTGTCAGTGATCTTTTATCTCGCATCACTTGTTTAGGTGTACCACTAGAAACAACATGGCCCCCATGATCACCTGCACCCGGTCCGATATCGACAAGGTAGTCCGCTTCAATCATCGTATCTTCATCATGTTCGACAACAATTAATGTATTTCCTAAATCGCGCATTTCTTTTAGCGTATTGATGAGACGATCGTTATCACGCTGATGCAAACCAATGGAAGGTTCATCAAGTACATAAAGGACACCAGAAAGACGTGAACCGATTTGAGTTGCCAAACGTATGCGTTGCGCTTCTCCTCCTGACAATGTTCCTGATGCACGATTCAACGTTAAATAATCCAAACCTACGTTATTCAAAAAGGATAAACGAGATGTAATCTCTTTTAAAATTAAACGCGCAATTTGGGCATCTTGATCTGATAATTCGATATTTTCATAGTAATCAAGCGCTTCTTTTATAGATTGTTCAACGACTTCACCAATATTTTTTCCAGCAACATAAACTGAAAGTGCTTCTCGACTTAATCTTTGTCCATGACATGTTTCACAAGGTTGTTCTGCCATATATTTTTGCATCATTTCACGGACATATTCTGAAGGCGATTCATGGTAACGGCGCTCAATATTCGGAATGACACCTTCAAACGGCATCGTACGTGTACGCTGTTGTCCATTTTTAGATTGGAATGAGAAAGTTATCTCTTTATCCCCAGAACCGTGCAAAATAATGCTTTTTTGTCGATCAGTTAATTTTTTATAAGGTTTATCCATATTGATTTTATAAACTTCACACACACGTTTTAATAACGTTGGATAAAAATCTGAACTCGTTGGCTCCCATGGGACAATCGCCCCTTCATTAAGGGATTTGTCTTTGTCAGGAACAACTAAATCAATATCCACGGTTAATTTAGTTCCTAAACCATCACAAGTCGGACATGCGCCAAACGGACTGTTAAAACTGAACATTCTTGGTTCAAGCTCACCAATCGAAAAACCACATATTGGACATGCATGTTTTTCAGAAAACTCAAGTTGGTCTCCATCAATTACATCGACAACAAGACGGCCATCTGCAAGTTCTAATACGGTTTCAATTGAATCAGCCAGACGTGTTTCAATACCTGGTTTGACTACTAAACGATCGACAACAATTTCAATGGTATGGTTTTTATTTTTATCAAGTTCTGGCACTTGTGTCACGTCCATAATCTCGCCATCAACACGGACACGCACATATCCCTTTTTACTAATATCATTCAATAATTTTTCGTGCGTTCCTTTACGATGATTAACGACAGGTGCCATTAATTGGATTTTTGTCCGTTCTTCTAACGCCATAATTCTATCCGTCATTTGTTGTACAGTCTGTGATTGTATCTCAATACCATGATTTGGACAATAAGGTTTGCCGATACGTGCATATAACAAACGAATATAATCATAAATTTCAGTTACCGTAGCTACTGTAGAACGTGGATTTTTACTCGTTGTTTTTTGGTCTATTGATATTGCAGGTGACAAGCCTTCTATTGTATCCACATCGGGCTTGTCCATTTGACCTAAAAATTGACGTGCATATGCACTTAATGATTCTACGTATCGACGTTGCCCCTCAGCATAAATCGTATCAAAAGCCAATGAGGATTTACCTGATCCAGATAAACCCGTCATCACTATCAATTTTTGTTTAGGTAATTCAATATCAACATTTTTTAAATTGTGGGCGCGCGCCCCTTTCACAACAATCGACGGTTCTTTCATGCTTTTCACCCTTCTGATTTTAGTTCGAATAATAAATCTCTTAATTCTGTTGCTTTTTCGAAATCCAGTGCTTTTGCTGCTTCTTTCATTTCTTTTTCGACATTTTCTATCGTTTTTTGACGCTCTTTTTTCGTCATTTTCTTCGGCACTTCTGTACGTGCATCTTCATTTGTCTCATCAGATTCCACAGTCGCACTAATCACATCATGAATTTGCTTATTAATTGTTTGAGGCACTATGCCGTGTGCTTCGTTGTAAGCCATTTGAATTTCACGACGTCGTTCGGTTTCATCGATTGCGACTTGCATAGAGTCAGTGATTTTATCAGCATACATGATAACTTCACCTTTATCATTTCGTGCTGCACGACCAATCGTTTGAATAAGGGAACGTTCAGAACGTAAAAAGCCCTCTTTATCAGCATCTAAAATCACAACTAAAGAAACTTCCGGTATATCTAAACCTTCACGTAACAGGTTGATACCAATTAATACATCAAATGTTCCCATTCTTAAATCTCGAATGATTTCTATACGTTCAAGCGTTTTAATTTCTGAGTGAAGGTAATTAACTTTAACACCTGCTTCTTTAAGATATGTGGTTAAGTCTTCACTCATTTTTTTCGTTAATGTCGTAATTAAGACACGTTCATTACGCTCTGTGCGTTCCTGAATTTCACTTAATAGGTCGTCGATTTGGTTTTTCGTAGGTCGTACTTCAATTTTAGGATCCAGTAAGCCTGTAGGTCGAATAATTTGTTCTACCATTTCGTTAGTATGTTCAATCTCGTAAGGTCCTGGTGTTGCCGAAACATATACGAGTTGCTTCGTTTTTTCTTCAAATTCTTCAAATTTTAATGGTCTATTGTCTAACGCACTTGGTAGACGAAAGCCATGCTCAACCAGTACCTTTTTACGTGCTTGGTCACCATTATACATACCCCGTATTTGTGGTAAAGTCACATGTGATTCATCAATCATCACTAGCCAATCGTCACCGAAATAGTCTAGCAACGTATACGGTGTCGAACCTAAAGGTCTTAATGTTAAATGGACAGAGTAATTTTCAATCCCTGAAGTGAATCCCATTTCTCGCATCATTTCTAAATCATAATTAGTACGTTGTTCTAAACGTTGTGCCTCTAAAAGCTTGTTTTCACTTCTTAAATATTCAAGTTGTGTTTCAAGTTCTTTTTCAATTCTTTCGATTGCAATTTTCATTTTTTCTTCACGTGTTACGAAGTGTGATGCAGGAAACAACGCAAAATGTTCTCGTTCTCTAAGGACTTCCCCAGTTAAATAATTAATCTCGCTAATTCGATCAATTTCATCACCAAAAAATTCAACCCGAATACATAATTCATCACGTGAAGCCGGAAATATCTCAACAACGTCTCCTCGCACTCTGAAAGTTCCCCGTTTAAAATCAATATCGTTACGTGTATACTGCACATCAACAAGCTTTCTCAATAAATCACTGCGGTCCATTTCCATACCGACACGAATACTTACTACTAAGTCACGATATTCATCCGGATTCCCTAAACCATAAATACAGCTTACACTTGCAATAATAATGACATCATCTCTTTCAAATAACGCACTTGTCGCAGAGTGACGCAGTTGATCAATTTCGTCATTAATAGATGCGTCTTTTTCTATAAATGTGTCAGTAGATGGAACATACGCCTCAGGTTGATAATAATCATAATAACTCACAAAATACTCTACTCTGTTCTCAGGAAAGAAGGCTTTAAATTCACTGTAGAGTTGTCCTGCGAGCGTTTTATTGTGAGCAATAATTAATGTTGGTTTCCCTACCTCTTTTATCACATTACTCATTGTAAAGGTTTTACCTGTCCCAGTAGCCCCTAACAATGTTTGATGGTGCTTTCCTTCCTTAATCCCTTTCACAAGCGCCTCTATTGCTTTAGGTTGATCACCTTGTGGATCAAATTTTGAAGCAATTTTAAAATCATGATGCTCCATCCCTGTTCGCCTCCTATCAACTTAATACTCATATTTTAACAGAATACAATTAAAAAATACAAACATTTGTTCGTAATGCGTGATTGTGCTTGCGCTATGTTTTAACATGTCAAAAAGGAGCGTATCTGATTGCAATGTCTTGCTTTTCAGATTCACTCCTGGTGAAAAATATTTATTTTTATAACCATTCTAAATATAACAATTGTAATATAAATACTTTTAAATGTTATATTCTATTGTCATCATCATGCTCAGTCCGGTGTTTCTCTAAGTAATCCATAATGAGATATCCTACTAGCAATGAGACAACATCTAAAAAAATAATCCATTCATTATGAAAAAAGCCCTTGTAGACGGAAGCCCCTATAACTACAAGTGTAATGAGAGTCCCAATCCATTTACTTCTCGTTATCGTACTGAAAAGAACAACAAGTACACATGGAAAAAAAGCGGCTAATATATACCAGATCAATCCAATCACATCTTTCTTTTATTAAGGATATGCATTGTTGTTTCTCTTAATTCAGTTTTAGGGATAAATCTTTCTGTTAACATTTCAGGAATAATATGTTCTATGAAATCTTGAACTGAATACAAATGATCAAATTGCATGATGGTTTCGAGACTCATTTCGTAAATTTCGAAAAATAGTGGTTCAGGGTTTCGTTTTTGAATTTCTCCAAACGTTTCATACAATAAGTCAATTTTATCAGCTACTGACAAAATTTGTCCTTCTAATGAATCATCTTTCCCTTCTTGTAATCGGCGTCGATATATATCTTGATACTTTTCTGGAATTTCTTCCTTAATAAAAGTATCAACCATTTCTTCCTCAACCTGTGAAAAAAGTTTTTTTAACTCACCGCTTGCATACTTTACAGGTGTTTTAATATCACCTGTAAAAACCTCTGCAAAGTCATGATTTAATGCTTTTTCATATAAACTTTTCCAATCCACTGTTTTCCCGTGATACTCTTCAACAGTGCCTAAGTATTGGGCGATTTTAGTTACTTTAAATGAATGTGCCGCTACATTATGCTCAAAATATTTAAACTTTCCCGGTAAACGAATTAGTTTTTCTAAATCTGATAATCTTTTAAAATATTGATGGACGCCCATAGCCAACCTCCTCTAAAATCAATTAAGCGCATGCAAGCTATTTGTTGATTATATTAACACATTTATATTGAATTTTTCACTTGTTTTTACAGGTTTCACTGATATTTAACAAAAATGAATACAATTTAAAATAATTCTTTTCGCGAAGCCTTAAAGCCTAAAATACAAACGAGCTGACACGCCATCAATATCAGTTTTTTAGCGTTTTTAATTTGAAAAACATGTATAAAAAAGGAACGAAAGATGAATTCTATATCACATCATAGAATTCATCTTTCGTTCCTTATTTTGATACAACTTAATGCATGAGATGTCTTAAATAAGCCTCTATAAATGGACTAATATCGCCATCCATCACTGCATTGACATTGCCTGTTTCTTCATTTGTTCGATGATCTTTTACCATGGAATACGGATGGAATACATAAGATCGAATTTGGCTTCCCCATCCAATTTCTTTTTGTTCACCACGAATAGCTGCTAACTCTTGTTCTTTTTGCTCGAGTTCAAGTTGATATAGCTTTGCTTTTAACATTTTCATCGCAGCTTCTCTGTTTTTAATTTGTGAACGCTCATTTTGGTTGTTCACAACGATGCCAGTTGGATGGTGTGTAATACGAATGGCAGACTCTGTTTTATTAATATGTTGTCCACCTGCACCAGAAGCACGGAAAGTATCTACGGAAATGTCATCAGGATTGATTTCAATTTCAATTTTTTCGTTGTTGAATTCAGGTATTACATCACAAGATGCGAAAGACGTATGCCGTCGGCCCGAAGAATCGAAAGGCGAAATACGTACTAAACGATGAACACCTTTTTCAGCTTTCAAATAGCCATAAGCATTATGACCTTTCACAAGCATGGTAACGCTTTTGACACCCGCCTCATCACCCGCTTGGTAGTCTACAATCTCCGTTTTGAATCCTTGTTGCTCACAAAAACGCTGGTACATGCGTAACAACATATTGGTCCAATCTTGAGATTCTGTTCCACCTGCACCTGGGTGCAACTCTATAATTGCGTTATTTGCATCATGTTCACCATTAAGTAAGAGTTGCAACTCAAAATGATTGAGCTTCTCTTCAAAGTCGATGACTTCAGCTTCTACATCTTGCTTGATATCTTCATCATATTCGTCTTGCAATAGCTCAACGGTTGCTTCCATATTTTCAATCATTTCTGCGACTTCGTAATAGTCTTGAACTACTGACTTTAACGCATTATTTTTATCGATGATTTCTTGAGCACGGTTTTGATTGTCCCAAAAATGTGGATCAGCCATCATTTCCTCATACTCTTGAATATTTGTCTCTTTATTTTCTAAGTCAAAGAGACCCCCTTAGTTGTTCTAATTTCGAGGCATAATCATCAATATTACGCTTAATCTCTGATAATTCCATATTTATCTCTCCTTCAAATGTTCGACAACTTATTTTCCATGACAATTTTTATATTTTTTGCCACTACCGCATGGACATTGCTCATTACGACCAATTTCTTGGTCCTTTACAAAAGGTTGGGGCTTCGCTTTCTCTTTGCCGTCCTCAGCTGAGACGTGCTTCCCCTCCAACTCCTTTGTTTTTTCACGCTCCACATCATCATCCACAGTAATTACTGATTTTAGGATATATTTACTTACATCTTCTTCAATGCTTTGCATCATGATATCAAATAACTCGTGACCTTCATTTTGATAATCTCTTAACGGATTTTGTTGACCATATGAACGTAAGTGAATCCCTTGTCTTAATTGATCCATCGTATCGATATGTGATGTCCAATGATCATCGATAGAACGAAGAAGAATCATACGTTCAAATTCTGGCATACGATCACCTAATTGAGATTTTTGACGCTCATAAGCAGCCTCAATTTTAGCCCAGATGACTTCAAACATGTCTTCTTGGTCTTTGCCTTTAATTTCACTTTCTTTTAAGTCGCCCTCATGTAAGAAAACGTCTTCGATATAATGAATAATAGGTTCATAATCCATTTTTTCTTCGTCTTCATTCACATAATAATTCAATGTTCGTTGCAACGTTGATTTCATCATTTGAATTACGAGCTCTGAACTTTCAACTTCATCAATAATGCGATTTCGCTCTTCATACATAATTTCACGTTGTTTACGTAAAACTTCATCATATTCTAAAATACGTTTACGTGCATCAAAGTTATTACCTTCAACACGTTTTTGCGCAGATTCTACAGCACGAGAAACCATTCTAGATTCAATTGGAGTAGAGTCATCCATACCCAAACGGTTCATCATAGCTTGCATTCGATCTGAACCGAAACGCACCATTAAATCATCTTGTAATGAAAGATAGAAACGGCTGTCCCCTTGGTCCCCTTGACGACCTGAACGACCACGTAATTGGTCATCAATACGGCGAGATTCATGTCGTTCTGTACCAATAACAGCAAGACCTCCAAGTTCTTCTACACCTTCGCCAAGTTTAATATCTGTACCACGACCGGCCATGTTTGTTGCAATTGTTACCGATCCTCTTTGACCTGCACCTGCAACAATTTCGGCTTCTCTTTCGTGGTTTTTAGCATTTAACACACTATGACGAATACCACGCTTTTTCAGTAAGTTAGAAATATATTCAGAAGTTTCAACCGCAACTGTCCCTAGTAATACCGGCTGACCTTTACGGTGTTTTTCTATAACCTCTTCGACAACCGCATCGAATTTACCTTTTTGACTCACATAAATTAAATCGGACTTATCGTGACGTTGAACAGGTCGGTTGGTTGGGATTTGCGTTACTGTCATATTGTAAATATTGCGGAATTCTTCTTCCTCTGTTTTAGCAGTCCCTGTCATACCAGCTAACTTGTTATACATTCTGAAATAGTTTTGGAATGTAATTGAGGCCATTGTTTTGGACTCATTTTGAATTTTTACGTTTTCTTTTGCTTCGATTGCTTGATGCAATCCTTCTGAAAAACGGCGTCCAGGCATTGTACGACCTGTAAATTGGTCTACAATTAAAATTTCGCCGCCTGTTACCATATAGTCAACATCGCGTTGCATTGTATAATGCGCACGTAACGCAAGATTAATGTGGTGAATAATATCAACGTGTTTCACATCATATAAATTCTCTATTTTGAACATACGCTCAGCTTTATCAATCCCTTGTTCAGTTAATTGAATCGCTTTTGTTTGTACATCGTAATTATAATCTTCTTCAGATTTAAGCATCTTCGCAAAAACGTTGGCTTGCGTATAAAGTGATGTTGATTTTTCGGCTTCTCCAGAAATAATTAAAGGTGTACGTGCTTCATCAATTAAAATAGAGTCAACCTCATCAATAATTGCAAAATTGAGCGGACGCATAACACGGTCTTCTTTATAGTTCACCATGTTATCTCTCAAATAATCGAAACCAAGTTCGTTATTTGTACTGTACGTAATGTCTTTACTGTACGCTTCACGTTTGTCGATAGTGCTCAAACTGTTTAAGTTTAAGCCTACAGATAGGCCTAAAAAGTTATACAGCTCAGCCATTTCTTCACTTTGTACACTTGACAAATATTCATTGACTGTAATTACATGCACACCGCGACCAGTGAGCGCATTTAAATACGTTGGCATCGTTGCAGTCAATGTTTTACCTTCACCTGTTCTCATTTCAGCTATGTCACCATTATGGATAGCAATCCCACCCATGATTTGAACTTTGTAAGGTGTCATATTGAATACACGTTTAGAGGCTTCACGGACGAGCGCAAATGCTTCAGGTAAAATGTCATCTAACTTATTATTTTGTTTTCTAATATCTTCAACTTTTTGTACTTCTTCTTGAAAAGCTTTCGTTTTCGCTTTCATTTCATCATCAGTTAATAGCGCCATTTGTTCTTCTAAGGCTATGACTTTGTCTGCTAATTTACTTAAACGTTTGACTTCTCTTTTATTACCGTCAACCAGTTTAGTTAAAAAACCCATTTTGTTCGCTCCTTTAGCGTTAATACTGTGTCGCTTACAACAACTCATCATACCATTTTTGAGTATAAATTTATACTCAAATACTCAGTTGCATTGCCGTCGTTATTTATCACACTACTATCATACGCGTATTTTACTAAAAAAGAAATCTATGGCAATGGTCTACCATAGATTTCTTAAATATCAATCCAATATGTCATGAACTCCATTCTCTATAATACTAGGCTCAAAGGTTGCGCCTAAATGGTGAAATTCACGTTTCCTTACTCGACATATTGATTATTCAGTTTCAATTAAACCGTATTTTCCATCTTTACGACGATATACAATACTTGTACCATCTGTTTCTCGGTCATTGAATACGAAGAAATCATGTCCTAATAAGTTCATTTGTAAAACCGCTTCTTCTGAATCCATTGGTTTTAAACTAAATGTTTTTGAACGGATGATTTCGATATCAGAATCTGTAGCTTCGTTTTCAACCTCTGGTTCTGCACCTTCAACATCAACAAAAACATCTTCTTCAAAACCACGATCTCTATTTTTACGGTTCACACGTGTTTTATATTTACGGACTTGACGTTCAAGTTTATTATTAATCAAATCGATTCCGGCATATAAATCATCGTGACGTTCTTCCGCACGAAGTGTAACATTCTTCAAAGGAATTGTCACTTCAATTTTAGTGCTAGAGTTTTGGTATGTTTTAACTTTAACATGAGCAGTTGCATTGGGTACATTAGTGAAATAACGTTCTAATTTACCAATCTTCTCCTCAATATAATTTCTGATAGCATCTGTGATTGTGAGGTTGTCTCCATGAATTTCAAAGTTAATCATAGTGCTCGCTCCTTTCAACCTCTTTTTAAAATATATTCCTTACTTATATTTTAACATGTTTACGCTATCTCGCAAACGTTAACATACTTAATTTTCTGACTTTTTGTTGTAATAATACATCTGCGGCACAATGTGCTGTATGACCCGTTGTGTAAATATCATCAATAAGTAGAATAGACTTGTTTTCTAAACATATCACACTCTTATCATGTTCAAAATAAATCGGATTCTGAACCTTAAATCGTTCGCTTAGCGTTAAAGTATATTGTTTCGGTCGTACATTCATCTTTAAACAATCAACATAAGCGATTCTTTGAAAATCTAATATCGTCTTTACAGGGTTAAATGTACGTTTGATATCATTATCTCGACTTGAGGGGATAGGAACAATGAAATCAATATCATGTGCTGGTATTTTAATATAGTAAGCAAAAATCTCTGCTAGGGCTACATCTTGTAAAAATTTATATTGATGAAACAGCGCTTTAATAAAGCCTTGGTAATGAAAAATCGCGTTTATCGTTTCAAAGTATTGCGTAGAAAGATTGAGGTAATCACAATTACGACAATATCCAGATGCACAGACACCTAAACAATAAGGACATCGACCCTCTTTATTAAAACGGCAAGCTTGGATCGCTTCGTCACAACTCATACACACAATTTTTGGTTTTGAAAAAAGCGATCGTATCCCCACCTCTTCATCATATGTTTTCATACAGTAATGGCATCTCACCCATCAATCCACCCTTTCTGCCTCGCAATTCGATTCATCATTTTGATTTCTCGTCGTGCTGTATACATGGCTGTTGTTCTTCCCTCGTGAAAAAAACACACATCACCTCCTGGGCTTTGCATTTTCCGCCCTACACGACCAGCAATTTGAATTAATGCTGTTGCAGAAAATCGGTGACTATCAACCACCCAGACATCTAAGTCTGCCATTGTAAAACCACGTTCTAATATCGTGGTTGTTAACATAATTGAATACGCTTTTTGTCGTAGGGCATCAACTTTCTTTATGCGCGCACTATCTTCACTATGCACAAAGTGAAGTTGATCTATTTGATGACGGTACGTTTCAAAAAATTTTCGCATTTGTTGAATATCACTAAAGAAAATCAGTGTGGTTCGTTGCTGTTTTTGTTGATGTCTCATTTGATTAAGAAGATAAAATTGAACTTTGGAAAAACGAACTTTAAAGTATTTAAAACGTGGGACGACAAGTGGCTTTTGATGAAAGCGAGCAGGTAAAGTAATCGTATGTTTATCATCAAACTGTGCTTTTAATTTTTTAGGTGGCGTAGCTGTCATATAAATCAAACTTTTATGCGTTCTTGCGGCATTTTCAATTGTATTCATTAAAGTGGTATCCATCGATAAAGGAAAAGCATCCACTTCATCTACAAATATCACATGGAAATGATTTTTAAACCGGTAGAGTTGGTGTACTGTTGAAATCACAAAATGCGCATCATAACGCTGTTTACTCGCTTGATGTAGCACATCGATTGCTTCGCTTTGAAATGATTGTTGAACACGATAACTGAGTTCAACCACAACATCTAGTCGCGGAGATACAATCGCCACATTGTATCCGGCACGTCTTGCGCGTGCAATAGCTTCAAACATCATTTCTGTTTTTCCAGCACCTGTTACAGCGTGAAGTAGTAAACTTTCAAAATTCATAACCGCTTGTACAATACGATCAGAAGCAAATTGTTGCTGTTCCGACAGCTGGAAAGTGAGATGGTACTCCCCTGTTGTACACTTCATTAAACTTTTCATTATATAGACCGTCGTTAAATTATCAATCCTCCCCATTTGAACACAGTGGCGACAATATACAACTGTCTTTTCGTGGTAGGGACTCTTGTAACGATAAAAATGTTCAGAAGCTGTTGTTGCACATCTCGCACAAAACCATCCTTGTTTCGTTCGTTCAATGCCTTTCTGTTGTGTTTCGATATCTACTTTCCTACATAGCGCTACATCAGTAATCAATTGTCCGTTAAGATACATTTAAGTGGCCCCTTTCACCTATATACACGCCTATGTCCAATGAATTACTTTCTCGCTTTAAAAAATATTTACACATTGTTTTTGTAACTTCATGCTATTCAAAAATCAATGACAGGCCGAAGAATTTAAATAACTGGCAATTTATCATCTTTTATAAGCAAATTCGTCTTTAAGCATCACAAAAATAAAGACACCTTAAAACCAACACTATGCGTTTGGTTTTAAAATGCCTTATGCTTCGAATATGTTTATTCAACTTCTTCATCTGCTTCAGGTAAACGGATATCACGATTCGTTACACCAATCCCAAAACCACCTAAACCTAAATGAGATGAAATAACTGGACCAAATTCTGAAAAAATAATATTTTTTTCAGGAAAACGTTCTAGCAGATCTTCATAGACATGGTGAGATTCTTCTTTATTATCTCCGCCAATCACCATTACTGTTGCAGCTTCAAACCGATCAGCTAATTCAATTGCTTTTTGTTCGATTAATTTCAACGCTTTCTTTTTTGTACGGACTTTCTCATAAGGAACAATTAAACCGTCTTCAAATGTAAGCACGGGTTTCATTTTGAGTAAGTTTCCAATCCATGCTTGCGCCCCAGTAATTCGGCCACTTTTATGTAAATTTTTCAAATCATCTACAACTAAAAAAGCACCTGTATGATCTCTCATTTCAATCAAATCGGCTAATATTTCTTGTACATCTAAACCTTGAGCAATTAGGTCTAACGCACGAATAACAAGTGCGCCCTCTGGTAAACATGCAATTTTTGAATCAACTGGGTGAACGTTAATACCTTCAACCATATCAGCTGCTTGTAATGCTGTTTGATACGCACCACTAATACCGCTTGAAAGATGAACCGTAATTACATCTGTATAGCCCTCATTTTTGTATGCTTCATAAGCATTTATCATCTCGCCAATTGCGGGTTGACTTGTCGTCGGAATTGTTGCTGATTTTTCTAATATATCATAAAATTCATCTGCAAAAATTGAAATATTTTCTTTATAATTCTCACCGTTTTCCAATGTAATACTCAATGGTACAACACGAATATTATTTTTTTCTAAAACATGCTGAGGGATATAGCTTGTTGAATCAGTCATCACAGCTATCTTCATTTTTATTTCCTCCTCTAAAAGCTAAAACACAATCGTGTATTTTATTTGCAATCACTTTGATATGATTTAAGTGATATAAACGCTAATCGAAAAAATAGCGATAATTGTCAATGTGTGCAGTTCGGACTCGAACGTTGTCAAGTATGGCTATGCATATTTAAACTAAACCTACCCGCGCCATTACACCTCCAGTTTAATTCAACCGAAAGACACAAATCCTTACAATATGTACTTGATACTTTCTTTTATATCAGATTTCTTATTATATTGCTATTGTTTTAACATACAACAATTTATAATTATACCAACAGTTTTCATAGGTTTCCAATAGGTATGTGGATGCAATCACCTAACGCACATCAATTATTGCGTTTTAACAATACGTGAAAGACGCTCGATTTATTCATGATAACTGTACTATAGCCTATAAGAAAATTCATCTCGTGGTGTGGCATCAAGAACAAAAAATATTGCAACATTTGCCTAATCTTATATGAGACTTGTTAATATAGTATAATAGACAAAGTAATTTGAACAATAAAGGGTGACATTTATGACAGATTCAGTCATTACAATAAAAGATGAACATATCATAGAAAATGTAATTAATAAATCACGATTTATCGCACATATCAAACCTGTGCAAGATGAATCAGAAGCAAAAGCATTTATTGAGACCAAAAAGAAAGAACACCGTGAAGCCACACACAATTGTTCAGCATATACAATTGGGGATACCATGTTAATTCAAAAAGCAAATGACGATGGTGAACCTAGTGGTACAGCAGGTGTCCCTATGTTAGAAATGTTAAAAAAACTGGAGGTTCATAATGCAGCGGTTGTTGTTACACGTTATTTTGGAGGCATTAAATTAGGTACGGGCGGTCTGATTCGTGCATATGGTGGCGCAGTGAGAGATGTCATCCAAGATATTGGACGTGTTACTTTAAAGCCTGCGATTCCAACACGACTATCAATTGCATATGAACTGACAGGTAAATTTGAGCACGAACTTCAAAGTACCAACTTCATATTAAGAGACACAAATTATACGGATCAAGTTACATATCATATCGATGTGTTAGAAGAAGATTACGATGCGTATATTCAATTTGTAAACCAACATACGCAAGGCAAGTTCACCATGAAAGAAGACCCTGTTAAACGTTTGCCTTTCGATATCGATTAACGAATGACTTCAAAAATCAATTTACCCTTCCATGACTGGTGTAAAATCATTGATGCATTCATCCTCAACATCCTTTCATGAAAACAAACAAAAACGGGAGTGGGCATTACTCCCAATCCCGTTCTAACTTGTTTATGAACAAACGAACTTCGTTGAATTAAGTTTTAAAAATTTAATACTTGACTAATTAAAAGCGCTTCATCTTCTTAATACTAAATCCATTCTTAAGATTCTGTCGTAAAAATGGATTTGAAAAGACTACACTATTATCTACTCTCTTTTCGCTTTGAAATTAAGTTAAGTAATGGTCGATAATCATCGTCAATTAACCCAGTAAACTCGACAATCAACTCAATTGTAACCACAATCAAAATAATCATTAAGAATACGCCCCATGGTTGTGATAAGTATAAAATAATACTTACAACACTAAACATGAAAGCGATGGAATAAATGAGTATGACGGTTTGACGGTGTGTATAACCTAAGTCCAACAGTTTATGATGGAGGTGCGATTTATCTGCTTGCATAATATGTTGTCCTTTTTTCACACGACGAATCATTGCAAATAAAGTATCAATGAACGGTACAGCTAAAATGACTATCGGGAAAAACAAGGATATAAATGTAATATTTTTAAAACCAAGTAATGACACAAAGCCAATAATAAAGCCAATCAATAACGCCCCACTATCCCCTAAAAATATTTTTGCCGGGTGGAAATTGAATACGAGGAAACCGAGTAGTGAACCAATTAATACACTACAAATCATGATGATAAAGATATTACCTTGTAAGATGGCAATAAATGCAATCGTAGCTAATGCAATGACAGATACCCCTGCAGCTAGACCGTCTAAACCGTCAATAAGGTTGATGGCATTTGTAATGGCGACAATCCAAAAAATAGTAATTGGGATACCTAGCCATCCAAAATGAATCGTTGGTCCAATAGGCAAGGAAATAAAATCAATGGTCACCCCATAAGAGACAACTACAGTTGCTGCTAATATTTGACCTATCAACTTAATAATAGGTTTAAGGTCATATAAATCATCAATCAAACCCACTAAATAAATCACAACTGAACCTAGAAGTAACGGCTTAATTTCCCTTTCAATAGGTTCTCCAAGCCATATACCAATTAAAAATGAGAGTAAAATCGCCGATCCTCCCAGCATTGAAATAGGCTTAGTGTGGATCTTACGGAAATTAGGCTTATCAACAATATCCAATTTTTTAGAAACAGCGATAACGACAGGTATAATCATCAAACTGACTATCATTGAAACGCCAATGAGTATTAAAGTATACATCAGTTCACCTTCAATAAATGAAAATTTTCTTTATTAATATTCGACAAACAACAGCATATTTATAATGAGCTACCTTTAGAAAGTTTAACGTAAAGAATGAACTGTACTAAAACATAAATAAAAGTTAGAATGCTTTGTATAAGACAATCTAGAAGTTAGAACCAACATTCATCTTTTATAAACTTCAAACGGTAAATTGCGCACGCTTGTAAAGCGCATACGTCATCTTATGCGCGATTGCGCTTTTAGCATGAATCAAATAATCATACTTTTTATTTTAAAATAAAACTATTTGCATTAAAATCTATTTAAAAATGGTTTTACACGCTCAATCCTGTTATATATCCTACCATTCAAACGCTTCAAACACTTTATTATATTATCATATATTAACATGTAAATGCCTTTAATAACATTTATAGAAGCGAAAATTATTATTTTCTTTTTCATTATCATTGTATATTCTTTTACGTTATTCTCATGATCACTCTATGCGTTATGATCGCTATCCATTTTGACACAATTGTGATATTTTAACTTATTATAAAAATACTAACACGACGTTTTATCATTTAAAATTCTGATTTTCTCTTATAAAAACGAATGACAAAATGTAACATTTCACTTACAATAACTAATGGTCAAGAAAAGGAGTCATAAATTATGATTGAAGCTATTATTTATAATATTTCAGTAACCATTGCTGGTATATATTTATTTCATCGTCTTCAATACGCAGAATCACACGATTTTAGATTTTCAAAAAGCTATATCACCGTATTGATGACAATTGTTGGACTATTACTAGCATTATATCCCGTACCCATAGAACATTATATGGTTCAACTTTCTTTTGTTCCTTTACTATTTTTAGGACGCTATACAAATTCCTTTTACACATTTATTTCAGCCATTATTATTGCACTTGTCGGCTATTTTGTATTATCTACATCTTTAACTTATGCTATCGCACTGATTATCATTGCAGGCGTTGTGAGTACTATTGGCCCATTTTTAAAACAGAACCATGTCGTTGCAATTCAAATTTTGAATGTATTAAGTATCATTATTTTGACCGTTATTGCATTATTTATGCCATCGTATGATATCAAAGAAGTCATCTACTTAATACCACTTTCTGTTATCGCTACTTTAGTAACAGCGATTTTCTATGTTGATTTATTAAGATTTTTCTCTTTAATCGAACGTTACGAAAATGAAGAAACGGTGGATTATTTGACGGGATTAGGAAATGTTAAAGAATTTGACCGTCATCTCAACGAAGTCTCACGTATTGCAGATGATAATAACCAAAGTTTAGCTTTATTACTGATAGACATTGATGGTTTCAAAGATGTCAATGATGCACATACACATCGTGCTGGAGATGCTGTTTTAAAACAAATGTCTCACTTATTTCAAAATTACGTACCTAAAAAGACTAAAATTTTTCGTAATGGCGGTGAAGAATTTTCGATTGTCCTTCGTCATTATTCTTTAGATGAATGTGTGAAACTCGCCGAAAATATTCGAAAAGCAGTTGAAAAGTCTAATTTTCACCTTCCTGATAAAACGGTGATTAAACTTTCTGTATCGATTGGTGTCGGCTATTTAGATAGTGAAGCACATAAATCTCATCGAAAAGTTTTTAAAGATGCAGATGACATGCTCCACGTTGCAAAAAATGAAGGCCGTAATAAAGTCATGTTTAATCCAATTATTAAATTACAATAAGCAAGATGCTTTAAACACTTCGCGTATGACACGTTCATCCACGCGAAGTGTCTTTTTTGAGTGCTATATTTTTAGTCGTTTTTTCAAAGTAGAAAAGAAAATAATTCTGTAACAACAACACCTAGTTCAGAAACTAAAGTAACGCTATAGCGCATTGAATGAATCTCCTTTTTTTAATGTGAAATTGTGAAATTATTTTGAGATAATTTTGAGAGTGGGCCTATTATGAAAAATATTATTTATTCCCCATATGTAAAGCTTTTGCTTATGATTTTTTGAAAACATAGGTATTATATATTGCAAGACCCTTTATTCCAATGTAGACTGACAATTGATTGTTATTAAAAAGGAGGCATAGTCATGGCAGAGGCATTAACGATTATAGATGAAGATAAAGTCATTGACGTTGTCTTACTTGCAGGTAAAGTCCTACTAGAAAGTGGTGCTGAAACGTACCGAGTTGAGGATACAATGGGCCGAATTGCTGCAAGTTATGGACTTGAAGATACATATGCTTTCGTCACATCTACAGCCATCATCTTTTCTTTAAATGATCGTACGAATACACGTCTTGTTCGGGTGCGTGAACGTACGACGGACTTAGAAAAAATTGCAATGGCTAATAATATCTCACGAAAAATCTCACGAAATGCTTTAACATTAGACGAAGCAAAATCGGAGTTAATTCATTTAGACCATGCTTCGTTACAGTATTCGTTTATTATTAAATTTATATCCGCTTCCATTGCATGTGGCTTTTTCTTATTCATGTTTGGCGGTGTCGCACATGATTTTATTTATGCAGTTATTGCAGGTGGCGCGGCATTTTTAACATTTGATTTAGTACAACGCTTTATACAGATTAAATTTTTCTCTGAATTTATAAGTGCAATGGTCGTGATTACGATTGCTGCCTTTTTTACTAAAATGGGTTGGGCAATCAATCAGGATATTATCACAATCGCTGGTGTTATGCCCCTTGTCCCAGGTATTTTAATTACGAATGCCATTCGTGACTTAATGGCGGGAGAACTACTTGCCGGAATGTCTCGAGGTGTCGAAGCCGCATTAACCTCTTTTGCTATCGGAGCAGGCGTCGCGATTGTATTACTCATATTTTAAGAAAGGTGTGGGAAGCATTGACCGTCATTTTGTATTACATTGCGCAGTTTATGATTAGTTTTATTTCTACAATGCTATTTTCAGTTATATTCAATGCACCTAAGCGATTGCTAGTTGCGTCAGGCTTTGTAGGTGCAATGGGTTGGTCCATTTATAAATTCACTGTAGATATGAACTACGGCATCGTTATGGCCGCTTTTCTTGGAAGCTTTATATTAGCGATTATGAGTCATACGATGAGCCGCCGTTATAAACGCCCTGTCATTATTTTTATATTACCTGGTATTATTCCTCTTGTACCAGGAGGCGCGGCTTATGAAGCAACACGACTATTAGTATCAAATTCCTATACACCCGCTGTAAACCAGTTTTTAGAAGTAACACTAACGTCTGGCGCGATAGCTTTTGGAATACTCTGCGCTGAGATCTTCTATTATATCTATACACGCATCAAGCATTACTATGGTAAACTTAAAGGTAAGACTTATCGTAAAGGTTATCATATGAATAACCGTATTTAACGTAAAGAGAAGGAGTGGTCAACTTGAAAGAACAAATTATCGAAAGACTCACACGCTACACTAAAATTAATACACAATCTGATCCCAATAGTGAGTCAACACCTTCCACTACAAGACAATGGGATTTATTACATCTTCTAGAGAAAGAATTGTCAGCGATGGGATTGCAAACAGATTTAGATGATCAAGGCTATTTATTTGCGACATTAGAAACCAATATTGAAGTACCGGTGCCAACTATTGGCTTTTTAGCTCATGTAGACACTTCTCCTGACTTCAATGCTGCAAATGTCAATCCTCAAATCGTCGACAATTATGATGGCGGTATTATTAAATTAGGTACATCTGGACGTGAAATCAATCCTGAAGTCTTTCCAGACATCGTTAAAGTTAAAGGGCATACTTTAATGACGACTGATGGCACTTCATTATTAGGTGCAGATGACAAAGCAGGCGTCGTAGAAATCATGGAAGCATTACGTTACCTATTAGATCATCCAGAGATTAAACATGGTCGTATTCGAGTAGGCTTCACTCCTGATGAAGAAATTGGTCGTGGGCCACATCAATTTGATGTTGAACGTTTTGATGCAGATTTTGCTTATACAATGGATGGTAGTCAATTAGGCGAACTTCAATATGAAAGTTTTAATGCTGCAGAAGCAACGATTACTTTTGAAGGCGTCAATGTTCATCCGGGTTCTGCAAAAGATAAAATGGTCAACGCTTTAAATCTGGCGAATATTTTTCATCAATCGCTACCTGCTCAAGAAGTTCCAGAGCATACAGATGGTTACGAAGGATTCTTCCACCTGATGCAAATGAACGGTAATGTTGAAAAAGTTACATCACAATATATTATTCGAGATCATAATCGTACTTCATTCGAAAATCGAAAACAAACTTTAATTGAAATTCAAGAGAAGATAAACGAACAGTATTATTACAATCCTGTAAACCTTGTCATTCATGATCAATACCATAATATGGCAGAAAAAATCATACCACTTCAACATATTATAGATATTCCTAAAGCCGTTTATAAAGATTTAGGCATTACGCCAAATACTGCACCTATACGTGGTGGTACAGATGGTTCACAATTATCATTTATGGGGTTACCGACACCAAATCTTTTCACAGGCTGTGACAATTTTCATGGGCCCTATGAATATGCATCGATTGATGTTATGGAAAAAGCAGTTCAAGTCATCATTGGTGTCGTACAAAAAGTGGCTGAAAATCAAAAAGCATAACTTTATTGCTGTCAAAAGAAGTCAAAAAGAGTCAGAGAAACTGTATTCTCTGACTCTTTTTTATCAATTGTATTTCGCTTTGAAAGCATTCTTCATTGAGGGAGGCAATTTAACCCCCTCAATCTAGATGTCATCTTAAAACAACTCAAATTATTGTTATCCTAAACTTCTTTTATTGTGGTAAATGCGTGCGCAATAACTTGATGGCTTGTATTGTATTATGGCGTAATTGAATCCCCATTTTGAAGTCTGTCAATTGTTTTGGCATTTCGATAAAGCTATTAAACATAGCCGTTACACCTAAAGCTTCGAAACGTTCAAATTTATCTGCAGTGCCACACAATGCCACAGAAACTTTATCATGTTTTTGACATAATTCAGCGATGCGCAATGATGATGTATCTATAATTTCATCTTGTTCATCTATACCTTCACCAAAGATGATTAAATCCGCTTGTCCAACTAATTGATCAAGACCTGTAATTTGATCAACAAGTTCATGACTTGTATTGATTTCAGCATTAAACAGTGCCGCCATAGTTGCAGCAGTCCCACCGCCTGCACCGCCTCTTTCAATAGGACCTAACAACAATTGATGTTCATTTTTAAATAACTCACTCAAATACCATAATAGGTTATCAATTTCTACAGCTTGAGTTCTATCTATTTGCTGTTCTATATAAGTTTTCATAATCGCACTTTGTTTACCATATAACTTACTTTCAAAATCGACCAAAACTTGGATACGACATTGTTGCAACCGTTGATCCAAATCACTTGTATCAATATGACGAACATGCTTAATTTGGCGTGCACCTTTTGTCATGTCAACACGTTGACCTTCGTCATCATAAAAACGTGCACCTAACGCTTCTAACATACCCACACCGCCATCATATGAAGCAATGCCACCAACTGAAATAACGATATGTTGTGCCGCTTTATCTAACGCATGTCGAATGACTTCACCAAGACCATAGCTTGTCAAGTTGACGTGTGGCGCTTGACCTGTTAAAAATTGACTTGCTTCAATCACTGTTAAACCATCATCTGTATGGCCGTATGTGACATCAACAGCTTGCATTTCAGCATTATGCGCAGAGATTCGATACTGTGTTCCAGACTTCCATAGAAATACAGCGTTCAGCAATTCTCTTCTACCATTAAATAATGGAACTTGAACGATATCTGCAGATTCTAATTGGCTCGCTACAGCTTCTTCCACATAGCGATTAGCATCATAACTCGAAATAATGCCGTTATATTCATCCATCGCAACTAAAACTTTCATTTTGTCACCCTCTTATCTCTCATATCTCTTAAATATCAAATTGAAACGATTCGTTATTGATTATACTGTTTTTTCACTGCTCAAACTGCTAGCGTACTATGAGCGCTACAATTATAATACAATAGGTATCTTGCTTGCATAAACGCTATAACAAGGTATGCTTTTGGAAAGATTAAGCTTCCATTTTCTCTCTATTTGTCCATTTTAATAATCATGGATTGTTCAACCACTCCATATTATAGCGTTGACTTATAATTGAATACAAACGAATAGAACGCTTATAGACATTTTGTAGTGATTCTACAATACCCTATAAGCGTTCCATTTTACAAATTGATTACTCTTCAGCTTGCGCAAGTGAAGATACATTAATATTATTGTGGCTATCATGCCATTTGACCTCACCATTTACAAAATAAAATGCCTGTGGTGATTCGTGCTGAATACCTGTTTTTTCAGCAATATAATCCGATAATTCTCTTTCTTCTTGAACAACGAGATAATAACCGTCCATATCACGTTCATATAAAAATTTATTAAACTGGTCAAATGCATTTTCGGAAATTGGACATGTATTACTATGCTTTAATATAAAAATATAGTTGTTTTGTTCAAGCACTTGCTCAAATTGGTCAATCGAAGTTAGCTTTATCGCCATTCTCTTCACCTCTAAGTATATTTTCTGTTTGTCTTTTATCTGTCATTTAATTCAACTTTTCTCAATGTGTACCATTATACACACATAATCTATCCTTGTTAACCTTTAATTTTGATTGAAACTGGAAATCTACACGTATGAAATCCATTCTTTTCTTCCTTATGACGCATATGATTCCCCTTTAATCCTTAGTATTACGAGCGATCTTATTTAGACTCTAACTTTCTTTTTTCTTTTTCAAAAGGTTGATCGAAACGTTCTAAATCGTCCCCTTTTGTTACTAATTGATTCACATCAAATTTTGATAATTTTTCACTATATTGAATCGTTTTCGCTCTTTCTTGATAATAACGTTCTAATTTATAATACATTTCAATCGCATTTTGACGCGCGTTATTTGTTGCACTGTCTTTTAATTGCGTTTTATTTAGTTCTTTTATTTGTCCTTGAATGAGCGGTAGCATTTCTTTATGAATGGCATCTAATTGTGCCTTCTCACTTTTAGCATTCATTGATTTTTCTGCTATCTCTTTAATCTCTTGGTTGTTACTGATGAGTTTATTTTCAAGCATTTCATTTTCTCTTGAACCTTGTTCTGTTTGTTTCGCCAAGTTCATTTGCGACTCGACACGACTACGGTGTTTTTCAAATGCTTGTGTAGAATCTAGAATTTTTTCATTGGATTGAATAGATTTTTGACAAAGTGCTATAAATGAATCCAATTGTTTGATTTCATGTTCTTTTTGATCAATTCCTTTTAAATAAGTTGATTTTAATGCTTTCAATGTATCATCTCGTGCTGGTAGTTGATTGGCTTCCTCTTTATAATCTTTAAATTTCGGCTTTAACTTTTGATCGATTGCTTTTTTTATGTCATTAAATGCTTGTTTATTTTTATCTGTCGTATCGGTTTGACTTAAATAATGAATTTGATTTAAGTCCATTTGATTGAGTGTTTTACTTAATATGCGTTCTTTTTCATTGACTATTTTCATATGTTGATCAAACGCTTTTAATTGGTCTTCAGACGAATGCATACATGCCGGAAGTAACATGAGCGCTAAAAAGCTTAAAATTATAATTTTAATCCATTTTTTCATCATTGCACCCCTTATTAATTCGTATTATACAGAAACATATTTAACTTGAAAATAATATATGTTATAGTTATGCAGAATTAAGCAAAATGCCTTATTTTAGCCATAAGGAGGCTTTCACATGTATCGTCATGTTCAACCTTTTATTACCGAGCAACACCAAGATTTTTATGCGCAACAATATCAAAAATATCAAGATATTCTCTTTAACTTATTGAAGTCTCCAGTGAAAAGTACACAGCATATCGGAGGGACCTTTCATTTTAACTATCCTACAGAACCCATCCTAGACATTTTAGTCGGTGTGGACAACCTTCATGATATTACTTCATTAGATGAAAAAAGATTAAATTACGCTGGATTTTATCGTTTGCATCATCCTTACGAAAAAAAGGTTATGATGGCGAAGTTTAATAACTTAATTGATTTAAAACAGGAAGTCCGACTGCATATTCTCCAACGTCACACTCCTATTTTCGAACAGTATGCGCAATATCATGATTTGTTAACATCCCATCCAAAAGCCATTGACTATTTTTCAACACAAAAACAGCAATTGACAGATACAACGTTAGCTATTCGAGATTATGAAGCACAAAAAGCACAATGGTTTAAAAATCTGCGTCAATATTCGTCTTAGAATTTCGATTAAAACATGACGCTTTATCATAAAACAGTTAAAATAGAATTAAATAAATTTCTGCCGACATTTCTAAAACAAAATATTAAGCAGAACTTTGTTGCAGAAATAATTAAATTATCAACGAATACAGACAAAGAAAGGATGTTAATTTTGAATCATTCTAGCATCTTACAAGAGTTAAAAGCGCTCGTCCCAGAACGCATCATTAAAGTAGACGAGCCCCTTAAACGTTATACTTATACAAAAACTGGAGGTAATGCAGATTTTTACATCTCGCCTGATTCATATGAAGATGTACAAAAAGTCGTAAAATATGCTTACGATAACCAAATTCCAGTAACTTATTTAGGTAATGGCTCTAACATTATTATTCGTGATGGTGGGATTAGAGGCATTGTTTTAAGTTTATTAGATTTAAATCATATCGAGGCTTCTGATGCAACGATAATTGCTGGCAGTGGTGCAGCAATTATTGACGTTTCAAGAAAAGCACGTGATTTGTCACTGACAGGGCTTGAATTTGCTTGCGGTATTCCAGGTTCAGTTGGGGGCGCTGTATACATGAACGCTGGCGCATATGGTGGCGAGATTAAAGATGTCATTGATTATGCACGTGTGATTAACGAACGAGGCGAATTGCTCCAACTCACACATAATGGATTAGAACTCGATTATCGAAATAGTATTATCCAACAGCAACATTACGTTGTCCTTGAAGCTGCCTTTACCCTAACACCTGGTCAGCTCGAAAGTATTCAAGAAAAGATGGATGATTTAACAGAGCGTCGAGAGTCAAAACAACCGCTTGAATATCCATCATGTGGGAGTGTCTTCCGTCGCCCACCTGGCTATTTTGCTGGGAAACTCATACAAGACTCAAACTTGCAAGGTCATCGTATTGGTGGCGTAGAAGTATCGAAAAAGCACGCAGGATTTATGGTAAATGTTGATAACGGGACAGCAACAGATTATGAAAGTCTCATCCACCATGTTCAATCTGTTGTAAAAGAGAAATTTGATGTTGGATTAGAACGTGAAGTTCGCATTATTGGAGAAAAGTTAGAAGATCAATAGTAACTGATGTGAGGAGCGAATAGTATGCCTAAAGTGTATGGTGCCACTGTAGATAAAGAAACACGATGTATTCATTATCATACGCCTTATGATATTATTGCAATAAAGTTTAAATGCTGTGAAAAATATTACCCTTGCTTTAAGTGCCATAATGAATCTGAGAAGCATCGCCCAAAACGATGGCATTCAGATGAATTCCAAGTAAAGGCCATTATGTGTGGCGTTTGCGGCCATGAAATGTCAATTGAAACTTATATGATGTCGGAAGCTTGTCCAGAATGTGATGCCCATTTTAATAATCGATGTAAATTTCATTATCATCACTATTTCGAGATTTAATATGGTTTTCATTTGAGCTAAAATCAGGAATTCTTTTTATTTTGTTTATAATAACATCACATTAGTGAAATGACTGAAAAGGAATGACTGGGGCGAATCATGCTTCCCCTAGTATGGAATAGCTAAAACGGGGCAAAAATCGTGTAGATTTTTGCCCCGCTCTTTTTGTTGTCTTATCAAAACTAGATTGGACATCACATTCCAACCACGTCTTAAATATTAAGTATAGCGCCTATCTTCGTGTGCACGAATCTTTTTGTAGTTCATCAAAAAGAATTGATATATCATTAAGGCTATCAAACCAAGAATGAAGTGATGTTGGGCATTGTGGAATATATCCTTATTTTTTACAATTCTAAAAAAGTGCTTTCAACGTTAGATAATATGCCCCCTAAAGAATACTCTTTTTTTCTATTTCAGTATTCTTGACTTAAGTTCACCTCTACATTTTGCGCATCAGTTCGTTTTGACAGAGCGCCACAAAAACAACCTCACCAGTTGGAGGTGAGGTTGCTCAATCAAATTGTATAGACTTCCTCAAGACATCCCGACATCTAACATGCCGTCACGCCTAGAAAAAGAGGAGTTTATATCTTTTTATGCTTTATCGTTGTCATCAAAAATAAAGTCTTCGTCTTGTAAGCCTTCAACGTTAAGTGCTAAAACGTAACCGTCTCCTTTTACTGAGAAGAAGTCATGGTTTTTAGTTGTACGGTCTAAAGCATTTTCAATAATTGGGCTGAACTCTTTTTCTTCGAAGTACGGTTCAAAACCTAAGTTAGAAAGTGCTTTGTTACCGTTATATTGTACATAATTGAGCACGTCATCAGCTAAACCAAGAGGCTCATACAATTTACGTGTGTAAGATTCTTCGTTTGCATATAAATCTTCTAATAATTTATACATTTCACGATCCGCTTTTTGTTTTTCACTTTCGGATAACTCGCTACGTAAACTTTGTGCATCCAGTCCAGTAAATAGACCGTGAATGGATTCATCTAATAAAATTTTACGAATAATTTCTCCAGATGTCGTCATACGGCCTTGCCCTGCTAAATAAAGTGGATAATAGAAACCAGAGAAGAATAAAAATGTTTCTAAAAATACACTTGCAACACGCGCCATATATTGATCATATATTGTTGTTTCTTTCGCCCATAATTTATGATACGTCCCAACAATTTTCTCAGATTTGTATTTCAAATGTGGCTCTTCAATTACCCATTTGTCCAATAACTCATCCGTTTCACTTGAAGGAAGCAATGTTGTGAAAATATGTGAATAACTTTTCGCATGAATCTGTTCCATCATCCCCATAAAAGCATAGACAGCTTTTTTACGTAAGTCACTTGTATGCATCATGATTAAAGGCATGCCATCATCAGCTTGATGTGTGTCTAATCCTGTTAACCCAGCTAATGCTTTTTTAAAGGCATCTTGTTCTTGTTCAGTTAAAGTTTTCCAACTCGCAATATCTTTTGAAACTTTAAATTCTGTTTCAACCCACATTTGAGCAATGTTTTGACGCCAAAACATATTCGTCATATCTTCCTGAGTATTCCAATTTACAGCTATCATTAATTTCCATTTCTCCTTATCTTTTTATTAGTATCACGATCTATGCATCACGCATGTATGGGGCTGAAATCAATGACTTCGTTGCCCCAAGCATGATAGTTAATATTAGTTCGGCATCAATTTATGGCTAAATTGAGCAACTTGTACATTCTTCGACGCTAAGTAATTTATTTCTTGTGTAATATAAAGATTTAAGCCCTTTGTAATGTGCATAAACATAAAGTCGAGATAATTCACGTGTTGAAATTTCTGAGTTTACATAGAGAATTGTAGAAATACCTTGATCAATGTGTGTTTGAATCGTTGCAATTAAGTCGATTAATTTCATTTGATCTGTGTTAAATGCTGATTTGTAATACCACATCGTTTGCGGTGATAAAAATGGCATTGGATAAAATGTTTCAGAATTTCCGTATGTGCGTCGTTCAATTTGATCCACGATTGGCATAACAGAACTTGTCGCATTTTGTACGTATGAGATACTTTGAGTTGGTGCAATCGCTAAACGGTATGCATGATAAAGACCGTATTTTTCAACTTCAGCTTGTAATGCTTTCCAGTCTTCACGTGTTGGTATATCGTGATTTTCGAATAATGATTTTACTTTGTCATATTGTGGCAAAAAGTCTTCAGACGTATAACGCTCAAAATAGCGACCATTTGCATAATCTGTTTGTTCAAAGCCAACAAAAGTTTCGCCACGTTCTTTTGCTAGTTCCATAGAACGTTCAATTGAATAATAGTTCATCATCATGAAGAAAACATTGGCAAAATCTCTAGCTTCTTCTGATTCATAACTTATTTTATTTTTCGCAAGATAACCGTGTAAGTTCATCACACCTAAACCAACAGAATGAAGTTCGCTGTTTGCTTTTCTTACACCAGGTGCGTTTTGAATATTAGCTTCATCACTTACAACAGTCAGTGCATCCATACCTGTATGCACTGAATCTCTGAATTTATCAGATTCCATTACATTTACAATGTTTAATGAACCTAAGTTACATGAAATATCTCGCTTAATTTCATCTTCAATACCATAATCATTAATGACAGATGTTTCTTGTAATTGGAAAATCTCCGTACATAAGTTACTCATTTTGATTTGGCCGATATTAGAGTTCGCATGCACACGGTTGGCATTGTCTTTAAACATTAAATAAGGATAGCCTGATTGCAATTGTGTTTGCGCAATCATATTTAACATTTCACGTGCATCTTTGCTTTTCTTCATAATATTTGGGTTTTCAACAAGTTGGTCGTAATATTCATCAATATTAATGTCATCGAGTGTGACACCGTATTCTTTTTCAACCGTATGTGGCGCAAACATAAAGAAGTCTTTACCTTCTTTTGCTAGTTCAAAAAACTTAGATGGCACAATTAGACCTGTAGAAATCGTAGACAAACGTAAATCTTCATCAGCATTTACTTTTTTAGTGTCTAAAAATTCTTCCACATCATAATGAAAAATATTAAGGTATACTGCACCTGCTCCTGGACGTTGACCTAACTGATCAGCATAACTAAAGCCACCTTCTAAAGCTTTAGCAACAGGGAGCACGCCTTTTGCTACACCTTTGATGCCTTTGATTGCTTCGCCTCTGGCACGTAGTTTAGATAGATTAATAGCGACACCGCCACCAATCTTACTGAGTTGTTTTGCAGTTGAATCTATGTAGTTAATGGAATTTAAGCTGTCGTCCACTTCTAATAAGAAACATGATACAAGTTCCCCACGACGCGCACGTCCTGCATTTAAAAATGTAGGTGTCGCTGGTTGGTAACGTTGATCAATCATCGCTTGAATAAATTGTTTTGCTAAAGCGACATTACCTTTTGCAAGGTATAGTGACACAATCACGACATGCTGATGATAATCTTCAAGGTACTTTGATTTATCATTGGTTTTAAGTGCATAGTCTTTAAAAAACTTACTTGCTGACATATAGCTCGCAAATTCAAATGGAATTGAAGATGCAAATGCAATGACTTCAGCAAGTTGCGCTTCACTGTATTCGTTAAATACGTTGTAGTAAAAATTATTATCAACTAAAAAGTGAAGGCGCTCCAATTCACTATCAAAATGAACGGTTTTATCTTTAATTTCTTCAAGATACACCGCTAACGCTTCTTGGTCTTTTTCTATTTGAAAAAAGCCGTTTTCATTTCTCTTTGTGACTTGATTGTTTAATTCAATGTGATTGTACTGCTTTTGTTCCATAGTTTTCATAAAAATTGACCACCTTCTCTTTAAATTCTGTTGTGTCTTGGGCATTCCCATGTAATTCAAACTTCAATAATAAAGGGACATTGTACTCGTCAGAAATTGTTACGCCAGCCTTTGCGAAGTTTTGTCCCCAGTTGCGATTTCCACTTGCTGCAACGCCCTTTAAATATTCATGGTTTTTCCCTAAAAATTGTTGTACTGGTTGAGGCACCTCTCCAAAACCAATTGTACTTGTCACAATAATAAAGGGTTCTGTCATCTCTTCAGATGCATTCGTTTCATTAATCTCAAGTGTGTTATCAAGTTCTGCACGCTTAACAAAGCGTCTTACATTGCCGGTAAAAGAATAAAAAACGACTTTCATATTGAATAACCGCCTTTCATATTAAATGAACGATTTTTATATAATTGCTTTTGTTTTCTCTCAATCACAATATAATTCTCATTTAATTAAATGCGAACATATATTTGTTGTCATATGCACTTTAAGATGATGCGCTCATTTCGCAAATTGCTATATTCATCATGCAATCGTTCATTAAAAAATTAATAACACTACATGTAGAGAAGAAAAGAAATAGAATGTGCAAAAACGTGTAATCCTCTATCAATTCCAACCGTTTTCATCCTATTTCTCATCTTTCAAACACAATATATAGTGTTCCTTTTCGTTCATCGGTACTATATTATGTGTTTCATTATACATAAGTCCTTTCTGTTTTTAAAGAGATAAATATGAACTTTTGTCACCAATTGTCATCAAAAGCGATAGTATCAATAGGTTTAGGAAACAGAAAAATTTTTTCTGTAAGAAAACATTTTTAACGCTTGACTTTTGACGATAAAAGAATTATTAGACCACCTAAAATAGAACGTATGTTCTATTTTATTGTACACTTCCTTCACAAAATTTCAAGATATAATGCACGGTAACGCTTTTTATGCTACGATGTATAAGTCAAATTTTTATAATTAAGAGGCGATTTAATGAATTCAAAAATGAAAGGCATCGTTGCTATCTTAATTTCTGCGATTGGTTTTAGCTTTATGGCTGTTTTCTTTCGTCTCGCCGGAGATTTGCCCGTATTTCAAAAATCATTAGCTCGAAATTTTGTAGCGATGTTTATTCCCCTTTTCTTTATTATTAAATTCAAGCAACCTTTTTTCGGTAAACTCAGCAGTCAACCCTTACTCATTACACGCTCGATTTTAGGCTTAACGGGTGTGTTGTTAAATATATATGCCATTGATCATATGGTTTTAAGCGATGCAGACATACTTATGAAACTCAACCCATTTTGGACGATTCTATTAAGCTTAATATTTTTAAAAGAATATATTCAAAAGTATCAAATTACAGCGATGCTTGTCGCAATCGTTGGGATGCTTTTTGTAGTCAAGCCTGAATTTTCTTCAGAAATATTACCTGCGTTGACAGGATTGTTGTCTGGTATTTTTGCAGCTTCGGCTTATACAGCTGTACGTGCATTAAGTACACGCGAAGCACCTTACACGATTGTTTTTTATTTTTCATTCTTCTCAGTTATTGCGCTGTTACCATTTGTTATATTTACGTATGAACCGATGAGCCGTATACAAATCATCTACCTTGTTTTAGCAGGACTTTCAGCAGCTGTTGGTCAAATCGGAATTACTGTCGCATACAGTTATGCACCTGCAAAAGATATTTCTATTTTCACATACGCTTCTATCATCTTTACAGCACTCATAGGTTTTGTTTTATTCAAAGAAGCACCTGATTTCTACGCTGTAATTGGTTATATTATTATTCTAGGTGCAAGTTATTATATGTTTGAAAAAGCAAGACGCGCCACATACTCTGAACATCGTCATAAAAAGCAACAATCAAATTAAAGAAGGAGGCATACCAATGCCTAAAGGTCGTTCAAAAGAAGAATTAAAGGATATTACATTACTCGGCAATCAAAACAACACATATGATTTTGATTACCGTCCAGACGTATTAGAAACGTTTGATAATAAACATCAGGAACGAGATTACTTTGTTAAATTCAACTGCCCTGAATTCACATCTTTATGTCCAATTACAGGTCAACCTGATTTTGCTACCATCTATATTTCATATATTCCAAATGTAAAAATGGTTGAATCAAAATCACTCAAACTTTATTTGTTTAGTTTTCGTAATCATGGTGATTTTCATGAAGACTGTATGAATATTATCATGAATGACCTTATAGAATTAATGGACCCTCACTACATTGAAGTATGGGGTAAATTCACGCCTCGTGGTGGTATTTCAATTGATCCTTATACGAACTATGGTCGTCCAGAAACAAAATATGAAAAAATGGCCGACTATCGCATGATGAATCATGATTTATACCCTGAAACAGTTGATAACAGATAATTTTATTTAAATACATTTAAAGCACAAGAGGCTAGCACATCCATCCCAAAGTAAATAGCGCTCAGATGATTTTAATAGAAAATCGTCTGAGCGCTTCCTTTTTATGATAAAACTGCGTTTCATATCTCAGAGCGTCCTCCTCTTTTATAACAAATCACTTTAAATCTATATTATCCTACCGAAAAATATGCACATAAATGAATTAGCTTCTTTGAAATATTTAAAGCTAAGTTGTATATCATATTAATCATTGTCTTGTTTAATCTACAATTTAGTTATAAAATGGTTTTAACTTCATGCGAAGAGGGGGACTTTTTAATGGGCGCACATTACACAAAGAAAGAAATATTGAACAGTACGCCACGTACAGGTTTTTTCGGGCATCCTAAAGGTTTAAGTACATTATTTTTTACTGAATTTTGGGAGCGCTTTAGCTATTATGGTATGAAAGCCATTTTAGCTTACTATATTTATTATTCTATCGCTAAAGGCGGATTTGGCCTCGATCAAGGTGTCGCACTACAAATTGTTTCTATTTATGGTGCGTTAGTTTATATGAGTGGTGTGATCGGTGGATGGATTGCTGACCGTATTACTGGTACACGTCACGCACTGTTTTACGGTGGAACACTCATTATGCTCGGGCATATTCTTTTATCTCTACCCAATAACTTTGTCATCCTTTTAATTGCATTACTCGTGTTAATTATTGGGACAGGGATGTTGAAGCCTAACATTTCCTCAACAGTAGGCTTATTGTATGAAAAAAATGATCCACGCTTAGATGCAGCTTTTACAATTTTCTATATGAGTATTAATTTAGGTGCATTGCTTTCCCCACTTATTGTAGGTTGGGCACAAGTGAACCTCGGTTTCCACTTCGGCTTTGCTATTGCTGCAGTGGGGATGTTTATTGGATTAGTTACATACTACATCACGAATAAAAAATATTTGGGTCTTGCTGGATTAGAAGTACCCGATCCGTTAACAAAAGCAGAGCGTTCAAAATTAATCAAAATCGTTATTATTGTGGCTGTTGTCATTGCAGTAGTTTGCTTTATTTTAAATCAATTACAACTGTTAACGATAGCCACATTTGCAAACTTTATTACGCTTTTGGGTGTATTTTTACCGCTCTTTTATTTTGTTAAAATTATTTTAAGTAAAAAAACAGCCGATCATGAACGCAAAAGAGTTTATGCTTATATTCCTTTATTCATTGCATCGGTTGCATTTTGGATGATTCAAGAGCAAGGTTCAACTGTACTTGCGCAATTCGCTGATACTAAAACGCAACTTGATTTAGCAAAAGTCACTGGTGGACTCATCGATTTTCATATCCCACCTGCTTGGTTTCAATCGCTAAACCCACTCTTTATCATTACGCTTGCGCCATTATTTTCTATATTGTGGGTAAAATTAGGTCGTTTTAATCCACCTACTGTTATCAAATTTGCAATTGGTGTTATTTTAGCAGGAGTTTCTTACTTAATCATGGTTATCCCTGGCGATGCTGATTTGATTAATCCATTTTGGTTGGTTGCGAGTTTCTTAATTGTAACGATGGGTGAACTTTGCTTATCGCCTATTGGCTTATCGACAACTACCAAATTAGCACCAGAAGCATTTACCGCACAAATGATGAGTGTATGGTTCTTATCTAACGCGATGGCACAAGGGATTAACGCCCAAATGGTAACGATGTATACACATATTAGTACAAATCAATATTTCTTAATTTCTGGTGCAGTCGCACTTCTCATCGGTATCATTTTAATTTGTATCGCACCATTTATTAAAAACTTAATGCAAGGTGTTAAATAACATTTAACTTCAACGATGACACAAATAAGAAGCGGAAGTGGAACGACGAAATCGATTCGATTTCAGTTCTACTTCCGTTTTTACTTATCTGATAAAGTGTTATCTCCCTATTACTAAAACGCCATCGTAGACCTAAATCTGCTATGGCTCTCTTATCATATCAAGTGTTAATTAAGTTTAACTCTGCGAAATTATTTCACGCTTGATAACTTGGCTTGTCATTTTTGTTTGTTTTTATTAATACAAAACTCAAAATCAATTACTTTCTTCTTATTTTATTATTTGGTACCATATGAGGGTCTGGAAAGTTTAACCTTTTATTCTATAAATCCATTTAAAACGAATGAAAGAGGCGTTGTTAGTTTAATAATCCCTAACACTATAACCTATGCTGTCTTAGTAAGTGTCTTTTTTTAGTGTTTTAGATCAAATAGAACACTAGCATGAACCGACTTAGGCATCTTAAAGTATTCACACAATTAGATAGCGCCCTACTTCGTTTCATATTCATTCAATCACGCTTGATAGGTAAATTGTTAAAATTAAAATTATTCAAAATATTTTGTCGTCATACAAAATTCACATTTTCAGTATTATATTTTCAGAAACTTATTGAAATTTAAATATATCAGGCGTAAAATGGCTTCTATATGCTTTGTTCAGACAGGAAGGATTGATTAAAATGTCAGAATTATCACACGAAAAAGCTGTCCAGACCATTCCTCAAAAAGGTTTTTTCGGACATCCTCGTGGTTTAGGAGTACTCTATACTGTTGAATTTTGGGAGAGATTCAGTTATTACGGTATGAGAGCCCTTCTGATATACTATATTTACTACAATGTAGGTCAAGGTGGTTTAGGCCTTGAAAAAACTTTTGCCCAGTCGTTGATGGCTGTCTACGGTTCATTAATTTTTATGACTTCCATTCTAGGGGGATGGATTGCTGACCGCATACTGGGTACACGTCGCTCGATGGTTTACGGTGCATTATTGATTATTATTGGTCACATCTGTTTAAGTTTGCCGTTTGGATTATCAGGATTACTTGCTTCAATGGTATTTATCATTGTAGGTTCTGGTTTAATGAAACCAAACATTTCTAATATTGTTGGTCGCTTATATCCTAAAGGTGACGATCGTGTCGATTCAGGTTTTGTTATTTTTTACATGTCGGTAAATATGGGGGCATTTCTTTCTCCACTAGTATTGGATCATTTTAGAAATACGGGCAACTTCCACGGTGGATTCCTTATTGCTGCAATTGGTATGGCATTATCACTTTTATTCTATTTGCTATTCCATAAGAAAAATTTAGGCGAAATTGGAACAACTGCACCTCACCCATTAAGTCCATCAGAAAAGAAAAAATATGGCATCACATTTGGAAGCCTAGGCTTACTCTTACTCATATTACTTGGCGTTACATACGCAACAGGAACGCTTACATTTGATTTAATTAGTTTTATCGTTTTAATATTAGGCGTTGCCTTACCGATTGGATACTTCTTCATCATGATTGTTAGTAAAGACACATCAGATGTTGAACGTTCACGTGTTATTGCATTTATTCCTTTATTTATTGTCGGCGTTATTTTTTGGTCTATCCAAGAACAAGGTGCCAATGTCCTTAATGTTTATGCGGATGAAAAGGCAGACCTTACATTTAATTTGCTCGGTTGGCATAGTGCTTTTCCAGTGACATGGTTCCAATCGATTAACCCATTCTTTATCGTCGTTTTAGCGCCTGCAATCTCATTATTATGGCGTAAATTAGGTCGTTTCGAGCCGAGTCTACCTATCAAATTTGCGATTGGTCTCGTATTAGCAGGCGTTTCATTTATATTAATGATGGTTGTCATATACGCATATAATGGCTCAGAAATTTGGTTTATGTGGATTGTTCTATCTTATTTCATTTGTGTTATAGGTGAATTGTGTATTTCTCCAACAGGTAACAGTTCTGCGGTAAAACTGGCGCCTGAAAAATTCAATTCACAAATGATGAGTTTATGGTTACTGACAAACGCAACTGCACAAGCCATTAACGCACAGCTCGTAAAGCTACAACCGATTATTGGAGACCAAAACTACTTTGGTTTAATTGGCGGTATAGCTGTTGTCGTTGCATTACTTGTTGCACTTGGTACACCACTTATTCTTAAAGCGATGAAAGGTATTCGTTAACACATTACTTTAAACGGCTCGCATGATTGACTTTCAAATACAATAAAGTAAAGCAGGAGTAGGAGAAATCTAAGTTCAACTTTAGACTTCTCCTACTCTTTTTAGATTCACTATTCTGTTTAAAATGATTAACATACACTACGTTTAGATATACAATGAGAACTAAGATTAACGAAAGGAGTCAACACAATGACCCCGAAATATGAACACGGTTTACTTTTTTATCATGAACATTCAGGCCTTCAAAATATCCATGAAGGCTTAGGGGAAGTGACCGTTGCACTTTCACAACTTTGTAAAAGGCTTTCCATCCAACTAAGTGAAAATGAAGGCGACATTGAACGCTACTGTAAAATGATAAAAGACAATAACAATATTGAACAAATAGAGGTCCTCTTTATTCTAGGTGGCGATGGTACCGTTAATGAACTGATCAATGGTGTACTCAAACACCAACTCCATATTCCAATTGGCGTCATTCCGGGCGGAACATTTAATGATTTCGCAAAGACACTCAATTTAACGAATAAAGCCGTGGAAGCGAGTCATGACCTTTTAGTTGCGACGCCGCAAACTTATGATGTCATGAAAGTGAACGATCGCTACGCCCTCAACTTTGCTGGTATTGGTTTGATGGTGCAAAATGCGGAGAATGTGAAAGGAAAATCAAAAGACCTCTTCGGAAAATTAAGCTACATCTCCTCTACATTTAAAACGATAACCAACCCTAAACATTTTAAATATACTTTAGAAATTGATGGGCAAACGTATTCAGGAGAAACTTCAATGCTGTTATTTGCAAATGGCCGATTTATTGGAGGCGGAAAAATCCCATTAACAGATATGTCTCCTTCAGATGGTGTACTCAACACTTTTATCTTTAATAACTACAGTATGAGCATCCTTAAAGATATTTTTAGTTTAAGAGATAGTATGACTTGGAATGAAATTAGCGACAATATCCAGCATATTTCCAGTCATACAATCAAAATTACGACTGACCCTGAAATGCGCGTCGATATCGACGGTGAAATCGACATGACAACACCAACCACGATTGAAATTATTCCAAAAGCGATTCAATTATTAACAGCCCCACCCGCTGAAAATAATCAATAAAAAACACATGTGTCAGCAAAAAGTCACTGACACATGTGTTTTATTGTGTTGTTAAATTTAATCTGACTTTCTATGATAAAGATTCTTCTTTAGTAATATCACTTAAAAAGTAGGCTTCAACTTCTTTCCAATTGTTCAAGCGTTCGAAGTCCGTATTGCCTTCATTATGTGGCGCTGTAAACATTAAAGGTTTGCCCGTATGAATTGCTAATTGTTTAGGGCTATCGTCAATTAAATAATCTGTCGCGACGATACCTTTACGCCCACAGAAAACAAATTGCTGTGGATCTAAAAATGGAAAATGTGTTAATAACCAATCATATTTATCATGGAAAGATGTTGGCACATCCATCGCTGCAGTTACAATGTAAATATCGTAATGGGCAGCAAGCTTTTTAACGACTTCTTGTGCATCTTTCATAACATTTAAACGTCGAAAGAACCCATCAGACGCTAAAATATCACGAATTTCTGCGGTATGCTCTGGCATAATATCGTAAATTTTACGTCCAACAATTTGTTCTACTGTTATACCTAGTTCGGTACGACGATTAAATTCATCGATTAGTGCTCCTGTCGTATCAGCTAAAACCTCATCCATGTCTATCCCAATTGACACTCTCATCTAATCGCTCCCTATTATTCATTTCATTTAGAAGGCTATCAAAACAGTCATGTTTTGATGCCTCTATAACACGCCCTTATTTCTAGGGTATCAATGTACTAAAAGGATTGTAAAACTTTGCGAATCACTTCATTTTGCTCTGGAAAACCTAAAGTGATGCGCACGCCATTTGGAAACCCTCGTGCAATGATACCATTTTGAAGCAACTGTTCATCTAGTTCTTTTGCGCGGTCTGTTTGTGCAAAAATAAAATTCGTTTCCGATGGATAAAGCTTTACAGAAGTTTCTAAACCATCAAATTTCTCTCTCTCAATTCGATTACGTTCCACAACTTCTAGTAAGTAATCTTGATCTTCAAACGCTTTTAAAGCAGCCTGCTCTGATAAACGTGTTGTATTGAATGGTGGTCGTAATACATTTAATTGTGCAGCCAATTCAGCTGTCGCAACCAAGTAACCGATACGTAAACCAGCAAGTGCATATGCTTTAGAAAACGTGCGCATCATCGCAATATTATCATATTTTTTCATTAACTCAATCGTATTTGGAAAGTCTTTTGCAGTGACATATTCACCGTATGCTTCATCAAAAAGTACGGTTACCTCCTTTGGGATTTTTTCTAAAAATGCTTCTATTTCAGCGTGTGTATGATAAGTACCTGTCGGATTGTTAGGGTTACAAATCCAAACTAACGCTGTTTCCTCATTTACCGCTTCTGCAATACCATCTAAATCAAATGCGCCTTCAATCAGTGGCACTTGGATTGTTTCGGCATCTTCTACAGTAGCGTTATGGAAATATTGTCCAAAAGTACCTTCGCTTGTAACAATGTTATCCCCTGCTCGAACCATAGTTCTAGAAATAATTACAATCATCTCATCAAGGCCGGCTCCAAAAATAACTTGTGATGAATCTACACCATAATGAGAAGCAATGGCTTGTTGTAAAAGAGGTGCATTGGGTTCAGGATATAAGAAGAGATCATCTACATGATCCTTAATCGCTTGTTTTGCCAATGGAGAAGGGCCATATACATTTTCATTTGAAGCATGTTTATATAGCTCACCTGCAATGCCATATTTTTTCTTAAGTCCTTCTGGTGATAAGCCTGGTTGATAAGCGCGTAATTTAGAAATTTGAGATTTCATCTCTAGCCCTCCTATATGTCAGAATTTTTTAAATATGTTAACTATTATAACGAGTTTTACTTTAAAATGCTAGAGTGTGTGGCCATCATTATCGATAGTCCTACTTGTTATAAAACATTTCATATACGCTACATGTTAATTATAGTTACATTTTAGGGTATATTGCACGCCTTTTGATTAAATGTAAAAAGACGGGATAGCAGGATCATCTCTATCTACAGAAGATTTACCGGCCTATCCCGTCTCAAACCATTCAAAAGCGTAAGTTATAGTTTGAGTTTCTCATGATGTTTTACACACGTATCGTTCGTTATGCTTTTTAATGAATGAGTCCTTCTTTTTTCAAGTAGTCTTTTGCAACTTGATATGGATCTTCATCTTTTTCAGCAACACGATAATTCATTTCTTGCATTTCTTCATCAGAAATTTTGCCTTGTAACTTGTTTAATGCTTTCTCAACATCTGGATGGTCATCAATAAATGATTTTTTAAATAATGGTGCCCCTTGATAAGGAGGGAAAGCTTTTCGATCATCTTTCAATACGACCATATCAAATTGCTTTAATTCTGCATCCGTTGAATATGCATCAATGAGATTAATGTCACCTTTCTCGACAGCTTGATAACGTAATTTAGGTTCCATCGTTTTCACATTTTTAAAATTCAAGTGATACAATTTCTTAATAGCTGGATAACCATCTTCACGATCATTAAATTCTAAGGTAAAGCCAGGTTTAATTTCACTTTGCACTTTTCGTAAATCACTGACCGCCTTAATACCGTGTTGTTCTGCAAAATCACGTTTAACCGCAAGTGCATACGTATTGTTATATTTCATCGGTTTTAATAAAGTCATATCAAATTTTTTCTCAAGACTTTGATTCGCCTGTTGATACACTTCTTTTTCATCTTTTGAGTGTGGTGATTCTTTCGTTAACTCGCCTAACACCGTACCCGTGAATTCAAGATAGCCATCGATTTTATCAGATTTAAGGGCATTGAATAAAAAGCTCGTTTTACCCATACCATCTTTAACATCGACCGTGTAATCTGTTTGATCTTCAATCAATATTTTATACATATTTGTGATAATAGAAGGTTCTGTTCCGAGTTTACCGGCGATGGTAATCTTTTCACCTTTGTGAGACAACAACGGTGCCACAGTAACAAGGAACATCGCAAGTAAAATCACACCCAATGTGATTAACATTTTGCGATAAGAAATGTGGCTCAGTATTCTTAAACCGACATCAAATAAAATAGCTAAAATCGCAGCTGGTATCGCACCAATTAAAATTAATGACGTATTGTTACGATCAATTCCTAATAAGATTAAGTCCCCAAGACCGCCAGCACCAATCAAAGCTGCAAGGGTCGCAGTACCAATAATCAATACCATTGCTGTGCGAATCCCGGCCATGATGACAGGCATCGCTAAAGGCAACTCTACTTTAGTGAGTCGTCTCATAGGCTTCATACCAATCCCTTTAGCTGCTTCAACTAATGAATCGTCAACACCTGTTATCCCCGTATATGTATTACGTAAAATAGGCAATAAGGCATACACAACTAAAGCAATAACAGCCGGCACTGTTCCAATACCAAACAATGGAATCATCAAGCCCAGTAGCGCTAGCGATGGAATCGTTTGTAATACAGCAGCAATATTAATCACAATTTCTGACAGTTTCTTTGTTTTTGTCAAAAGGATTCCAAGTGGCACACCGATAAGCACTGCAATCAGTAATGCAACAAAAGACAGTTGAATATGTTCAAGTAATCGGGCTAATAATTCCCCTTTGCGATCACTTAAAGTATTGAGGATGGTATTCATACAGATTCACCTGCCTGGTTTTTTGATAAGAAGCTAAAAATATCTTGTCGCGACAATAACCAAGATTGTGCATCAACCGAAACAATAACTGCATCATGTGATACGAGTTCGCGGTAGACGTCACTGACCGCTTGATTATGATCGACGACTGGATAATCTAATGCTTCGTTCGTATCAAGCTTTCTTCCTGCAAGTTCGGCTACTTTTCCAAGTGTAAAATGATTTAATACCACACCGGTCAAGTTTCCTAAAAACTGGCGTACAAAATCATTTTTAGGCGTTTTAATAAAGTCATTAGGTGTCCCAATTTGTTCAACGCGTCCATGATTAAGTAAACATATGCGGTCGCCTAACTTGAAAGCTTCTTCAATATCATGTGTCACAAAAACAATTGTTTTCTTGATTTTACTTTGTAAGCTTAACAGATCATCTTGTAACTTTTCACGTGTAATCGGGTCTAAAGCACTAAAAGGTTCATCCATTAAAATGACAGGTGGATCCGCTGCTAGTGCACGAACGACACCGACACGTTGACGTTGACCACCAGACAATTCGTCAGGTTTGCGATTTCTAAATTGCTTAGGTTCTAAACCTACCATTTCTAACAATTCATCAACACGCGTATCAATTTTTGATTTAGACCAATCTTTCATTAAAGGAACTTGCGCAATATTGTCACGGATTGTCATATGTGGAAATAAAGCAATTTGTTGTAACACATAACCCATATCCCAGCGCATCTCATACACAGAATAGTCACTAATAGGTCTTTCTTTAAAGTAAATATAGCCGTCTGATAAGGGGATAAGACGGTTAATCATTTTCATCGTTGTCGTTTTGCCCGATCCTGATGGTCCAATTAAAACGAAAAATTCGCCTTCTTGAATCTCCATATCGACTTGATCAACAACGACTTTATCACCGTAACGTTTCGTTACATTATTAAACTTAATCATTGAATCCCTCGTTCTCTATTTTATTGATTTTCATTTATATAGCTCATTACCCCAAACTTTGAAACTTATACTTATTAAATCATAATTCATTGAAAAAATAACTCAATTTGCCTCTAATTTTTAATCGAGCTTAATCAATAAAATAATACGTTACAAGTAGCATTCAATTTTATATAAACTGTTTCTTTTAACACCATTATGGATATCAATCACCTAACCTATTTTATCGCATGCATTTATCAAATTTTTTTAATTGCCTTTACAAAAACATCGCCTCAAAAAAGCAATAAAAAAACAACACAGACTGGATTTTCTGTGCTGTTTTAATATTTATCTACTGCTATAACGACCTATCTTAAATTAGCTCTTTTAATCGTCTTTAATAAAAGCATTCCGACTATTATTTATGAACTATGCATTTTATAATCTTGAATCGCTGTTAAAAATTCAGGACAGTAGTGTTTTAATTTATAACTACCTACACCTTCAATTTGAATCATATCTTGCTTTGAAAGTGGCTTACGTTTCGCAAATGCTTCTAATGTATAATCCGTAAAAATATTCGTCGGTGGAATATTCATTTTTTCGCTCATATGTTGACGTACTTCAACTAATTTTTCAAATAAAATGCGGTCTACACCTTCGACAGTATTAATATTAACGGTTTCTTTTGATTTTCGTTTGAAAGGTGTCGTATAAATTTTCGTTTCGTCATACAATAACGTCTCGACAGATTGATCACACAACAAAATTTCATCGTGTTCATTTAAAAAACCTTTAAAGCGCAATTCGTCAATTAAATGATGTAATTCACCTGTCGTATAATGTTTCATGATGCCATATGTGGAAAGTGCCTCATACGCGTGATGACGTATGTAGTCTGTCTTTTCACCACGCAAGACTTGAATAACTGTTTGATAACTTTCATTTTGTCTTAAACGTGCAACACAACTGACAATCATTTTAGCTTCATTTGTCATGTCATACGTTTTATTTTTATCAACACAGTTACTACATTGTTGACACTCTTCTAATTTTTCATTGGGCTCAAAATAATGAACGAGTGTAGCTTCTAAGCACTTACTTGTTTTAGTATATTGAATCATCTTCGTAAGCTTTTCACCCATGCGTTCCTTATAATCATCATCCGCTTTTGAACTACTAATAAAATACTGATGTAAACTGATATCACGATCACTATACAATAATATACAATCACTTTCTAAACCATCTCGGCCTGCACGCCCCGCTTCTTGATAATATGATTCCAAATCACCCGGCATATTGTAATGAATAACGTAACGTACATTCGATTTATCAATACCCATACCAAAGGCGTTTGTGGCGATAACGACGCGAATACGATCGTACAAAAAATCATTTTGTGCTTCATTTCTTTGCTTAGATGTTAACCCTGCATGATAATAAGTTGAAGCGACACCTACATCCTCAAGTGCTTCATAAAGCGCCTCTACTTGTTTACGGGTAGAGCAATAAATAATGCCCGAAACCTTCGCATGACTTTTAACATAATCAACAATAAACTTTTGTCTTTGATAAGTTGCATTGACTTGAAATTTTAAATTACGACGTCTAATACTCGTTTTTACGACATGATTAGGATGAATCATCAAGCGCGACATAATATCTTGTTGTACTTCCGTTGTAGCAGTCGCAGTAAGTGCTATAATCGCAAAATGTTGAGGCATAGCTAGGACACGTTGAATGACCGCTTGATAACTCGGACGAAAATCATGGCCCCATTTCGATATACAGTGTGCTTCATCAAATGCGACAAGTGCAATATTGACACGGCGCAACAGCATTTCAAAATACGTACTCTCGAATCGTTCTGGTGCGACATACAAAAATTTTAATTCACCATCGACTAATTGTTGTTCGATTTCTTTTTGGGCTTGTGCAGTTAAACTACTATTTAAATAAGCCGCTGCAATGCCCATCGCTTTCAATTGATCGACCTGATCTTTCATTAATGAAATTAACGGGCTGATTACAATCGTTGTACCTTCTAACATCAGTCCTGGCACTTGATAACAAATCGATTTACCACCCCCAGTAGGTAAAACACCTAATGTGTGATGATGATTTAAAATCAATTCAATGATTTCTTTTTGACCAGGACGAAAACTTTGGTATCCAAAATAATGCGACAGTGTTTGCTCCATATTATCCCTCTTACTGTTCTAAAATTTCTTCTAGTTCACTCCATCTCGTGATGTCTAAATCATATTGCGTCTCAAGCGCTTCTTTTTCTTCACTCAATGCTTTGATTTTGGAATAATCTGCGTTGGCTTCAATCATCTCTTCGTCAATAGCTTTGAGACGTGTTTCTGTTTCATCAATTCTAACGATTAACATGTCGTATTCTCTTTTTTCTTTATATGATAATCCTTTTTTCTTTTTCTTCGGTTGTTCTTTTGGGGTATCTTTCGAATCTTTCACTTGGGTTGATGCTTCAACGTATTGTTTCTGATAAGCAAGATAGTCCTCAAATTGTCCTAATATCACATCAAATTGCCCATCATGAATATACCAATAACAATCGACGACTTTATTTAAAAAGTAACGATCATGACTTACGGTAATGACTGTTCCACCAAAAGTTTGAATATAGTCTTCAAGAATCGTCAATGTTTCAGTATCTAAGTCATTCGTCGGTTCATCTAATAATAGAACATTCGGTTGATGAACTAATAATTTAAGTAAATATAAGCGCTTCTGTTCTCCACCAGACAGTTTATATACTTTTTTACCATGAGTTGCACTCGGAAAGAGAAAACGCTCCAACAACTGTGTAATCGAAATGGTTGTGCCATCCTTTTGACGGGCTAACTCACTCTCTTCTCGCAGAAAATCAATCATACGAATATCTCGATTTAAACGCTCATCTGTTTGTTTAAAGTAAGCAATTTTAACCGTTTGGCCCACTTTAACGACACCCTCATATGCTGTGTCTTCTCCTGCTAAAATATTCAACAATGTTGTTTTACCGGCGCCATTCGGTCCAACAATACCAATTTGTGCCCCTTTTTGAATCAATGTTGTAATATTTTCAAATAACGTGCGTTGATTGATCACTTTCGTTACATTTTCAAGTTCAAAAACTTGTTTACCTAAACGGGAATAAGCAAGACCTAGTGACCCTTTTTCTTGTGATTTTTGTGCATTGACTTGCTTTTCTAAATCATGGAATCGATCTTGTCTCGCTTGTTGTTTCGTCGTTCTCGCCTTAACACCCGCACGCATCCACGCAAGTTCTTGTTTGTATAGGGCACGTTGCTTGGTTTGTTGTCGTACTTCAATTTCTTCACGTTCTGCACGCATCGCGATATAGGCCTCATAATTACCCGGATAAGTTTCTAGCTGACCATTCTTCAGTTCTACAATGCGCGTCGCCACTTCGTTTAAAAAGTAGCGGTCATGCGTTACAAATACAACTGTTTTCGGATAAGATTTTACAAACTGGATAAGCCAATGGATAGATTCAAAATCTAAATGGTTTGTCGGCTCATCTAAAAGCAGTAAATCTGGTTTTTCAATTAATGTGCGTGCTAAAATAACGCGCTTTTGTTGGCCCCCTGACAAAGATCCGAGTTGCCGCGTTGTATCATGAATACCTAATCTAGAAAGTATCGTTTTAATTTCGGCACTGTAATCCCATGCGCCTAAATTGTCCATTTCTGTTTGTGCTGCCATCATTGCATCAAAAGCCTGTTCACTCTGTACTTCAGCATAAGTTGCAGTGGCTTCTTCATAACGCTTAATGACTTGTAACTCTTTAGAGTTTGCACCATATACTGTTTCGTACACTGTCATCTCGGGATTTAAATCATGATTTTGTGCAGCATAACGAATGCGATAATTTTTAGGATGCGACTGTTCGGCATCAAAGTCATCGTCTTTACCTGCAATCACTTTTAATAACGAACTCTTACCTGTTCCATTAATCCCTACTAATCCAATTCGCTCTTGATGAGAAATGGATAGATGAAGATCATCAAATATCACTTTATCCGCATACGATTTATTGAGGTGTTCAATTTTATACGCTTCCACAACACATGCACCCTTTTTCCTATAGATTTACTCGTATTTATTTGTTAACCTTAAATCAGTTCTATATATTATACACTTTTTTTGGAACAAATGATATAAAGAGAGGTGTGCTTGGTGGAATATATTTCAAATGCACCGCCCTTTCTTCAAGCGCTCATTGCAGGTATCGTGACTTGGCTTTTAACTGCATTAGGGGCTGCAGTAGTATTTATTTTTAAAAAGGTCAATGCACGTGTACTGAGTTCAATGCAAGGTTTTGCAGCCGGCATTATGATTGCTGCGAGTTTTTGGTCACTTTTGCAGCCTGCTATTGAAAGCAGTGCTGACAGTGCGACGCCGTGGTTACCTGCTACGATTGGCTTTCTTCTTGGGGGCGTATTTATCCGCTCTTTAGATGGGGTCATCCCGCATATCCATCGCAATGCGAGAGAAGCGTCACAAAGACAAGAGGGTGTCAAGACGCACTTAGATAAAAACACATTGCTATTGCTCGCGATAACTTTGCACAACATACCAGAGGGACTTGCAATTGGGGTTGCATTCGGCGGTATCGCAACTGGAAATGCGCATGCAACATGGCTTGGCGCTTTAGGGTTGGCAATAGGGATAGGCATACAAAACATTCCTGAGGGTGCTGCATTGTCACTTCCTATACATGCATCAGGGCAAACAAAGTGGCGTGCTTTTAATTACGGACAAGCTTCAGCACTCGTCGAACCAATTTTTGCAGCAATAGGTGCCGCAGCGGTTTTGGTCGTGACACCAATATTACCATATGCATTAGCTTTTGCAGCAGGCGCAATGATTTTTGTCGTTGTTGAAGAATTGATCCCTGATTCACAATCAGGGGATAATACAGACCTCGCAACTTTGAGTTTGATGCTCGGTTTTACCATAATGATGATACTCGATGTTGCGCTAGGCTAATAGGGCACATTAAAATCCGATTGTTCACTTTGTTGGAACAATCGGATTTTTGTTTTTTATACGGCATTGGATGACTAACCATAAATAAAGGGGTCAAGACATTTATATGTCTCAACCCCTTAATATCTCAAATGAGAAAATTATATTCCACAATGACATTGACGCTTAAACACAATGTCATTATTTGATAACAATAGCCTTATACAAACTGAAATTATTACTTAATGTCTGCTTTTGGACCTTGTGGATATTTATATTTAGATGGATCCACTCTGTTGAAGTCTGGATTTTTATAGAAACGGAATAAATCGCCATTTAAAATTTTATCGCTGACTTCTAAGTCATTTTCAACTTGCTTTTTATTTTTCTCTAAATCAGCAGGTTGTTTTTCTACTGGATGATTGTCTTTATTGCTGTATACCTTACCATTTACATACTTATAGTCTTTTGTTACAAAATCACCGTTACGGAATGGTACCACTTGTTTATGGTCTTTAGACAACATATCCGTACCAAGCATTAAATAGTTTTTCGTATCAATGCCCATTAAGTGAAGTAATGTAGGCATCACATCAATTTGGCCTGCATATGTTTCATCCACTTTTGGTTCAACACCAGGTGCTTTTAACCAAAAACCAGTCGCATTTAAATCATTAAACTTCGCTGGTGTAATCGGTTCACCTAACAATTGAGACATCGCTTTATTATGATTTTCAGAAATACCATAATGGTCACCATAAATCATAATCACAGAGTTATCATATAAACCACGTTTTTTCAAATCGTTAATAAATGCTTCTAAAGATTCATCTAGGTAACGTGCAGTTTGAATATAACCGTCGACGGTTGGGTTACCTGTATCCCCTTTCGGAATCGATGCATCTTTATCGCTTAACGTAAATGGATAATGGTTCGTTAACGTAATTAAATGAGAATAGAAAGGTTGTTTTTCTTTATCTAAGTATGATGCTGCCTCTTTGAAGAAGACTTTATCTTTTAAACCTAAGTTTTCAAGATTTTCTGGTGACATATCAAAATATGTCGCATCATAAAACTTATCAATACCAAAATGACGATATACTTGATCTCTATTCCAAAACGTTTTGTAGTCACCATGCATAACATTCGTTGTATAGCCCTCTTTTTGATGTAAGATAGCTGGTAATGATTGGAATGTGTTATCTCCTTTTAAAGAGAAAGCTGAACCTTGTGGTAAACCATAAAGACTGTTGTCCATAGTAAACTCAGCATCCGATGTTTTACCTTGACCTGTTTGGTGATAAAAATGCGGATAGTATCTAAAGTCATTATTACCAGAAGAAAGTTTGTTCAAAAATGGTGTAACTTCTTGTCCATGAATCTTTTTATTAATTAAAAAGGTTTGGAAACTTTCTAAGTGGATTTTAATGACGTTTTTACCTTTAGCTTTACCATAATACTGCATGTTGGGTTCAACATTTTTTTGCTTAGAGTAATTCAACACTTTTGTTAAATCATCTTCAGAAGCTAATGCTTTTTGTTGATTGTTTTGAACTGTTTTCACGCCATCGTAAACTGTAAAGTTATAAGGTCCTAAATATTTGACTAAATATTTATGGTCGAATGTACGTGTTAACAACTCTGGTCGATCTGTTTCTGCAAATGCTAAATTCAAGAAAAATAAAGCAATCGCTGTTGCCATCACAACTGGCACGAATTTTTTATGGAATACATTTTTACTTAACCATTTTTGTTTAAAAATAAGAATGAATAAGTACACAAATGTATCAATAAAATAAACAAAGTCATACCATTGGAATGATGCCCCAACAGCACCGCCCATTGAGTCCACATTGCTAACTTGGTTCAATGTACTAAAAGTAATGAAGTCTGAGAAAAATCGGAAATAGACGACATTGGCATAAAGTAAGAAAGTTAATAAGAAACCTCCTGTAAATATAAACCAATAGGCTTTTCTACCTTTAAAAAATAAGAACACACTCAATAGCAATGCAACTAAGCTATATGGGTTCATGAGCAAAATTAAGTTTTGTGTTAACCCTTTAACACCAAGTGACAAGTCAACATAATAAGCAAAATACGTTTTTAATGCGATGGTTAAAACCGTCAGTAGGAAAAACGTAAATATACCTATTCTTTTTTTTTCTTTTACCATATTTGTTCCCCCGTCGTTTTATCTGTTGATTAAAATTCAATCGTTTAACAATTTCTCTAAATTTGTAATATTCTCCACTAAAAGCTTTATTAATATGTAATATTCTTGTAATATACATGATTAAGTTCAATATAACAATATATACCCATTAAGACAAAAATTCAAGCGAAAGCCGTTTGTTTGAGTAAGATTAAAATGGCTTTCATTTCGGGTTTATATTGACTTTATATTAGCTCAATATTAAAAAAACACTGCTTTAAATTGATGCAAGGATATGCAATGTAAAATTGTAATATACTAGGTTCACAATCAGAACGTATATGATTATACAGAAATCACGCTTTAAATGACTCGGCCCATAGTTGTATTTCTGCATCTTCCATATTTAACTCATTTAAACGCTTATTTTAACAACTCGCTTTGCATTCTAAACTCTATTCCTTGGAATAATTGCTTCCGCCACTGATGATACTTCACTAAATTTTGTTCAGCTTGTAACACATCAATAAACTGAAATTTAATTTTTGAACTTTGACTTTTTTGTGCAATTTTAGATAGATGATAAGAAGCGATTGTCCCGATTTGTGGGTAACTGCCTAACGTATAATGATCATTAAGCAATACAATTGGTGCGCCTTCTTTCTTAACTTGAATGGTACCTCGTTTGACTGACCGATGTGGGGGCATATCTTTGTAAAAGGCTTTAATGGATGGTCCTTCTAATATCATTCCCATACGATTGGCCTTGCTCGAAATTTGGTATTCACTTTGGATAAAGCGTTTGAGAATAGCTTCTTCAAAGTCTTCTGTACCTTTGTTCGGGATGACATGCACAACATCAGATAAATAATTAAAAGAGAGCGCATAACCATCAACACCCCATGACACAGTCTTTCGATCCTCCAATTTTTTAAACAATTGATGATGCCTTTCGTTATAATCACGCTTCATGTTGACGGTATCGCCATCTCTTAAACGACGACCTTGAAACCCACCTATTCCTGAAATCATGTCAGTTGAAGTCGAATTCAGCCATTCATCCAGTTCAAAGCCACCTGCAATCGCAAGATATACACGTGCACCTCGATGTAAATGATCAAAAGAAAGCACATCGCCTTTATTCAATAAATACAGTTTATTAACTTGAACTTGCATTTCGTCTGTATGTGCTAAAACTTGTGCACCTGAGAAAGCAATTAATGTCGGCTCCGTGAATCGAATTTTAGCCATTTTATGTGTCATTTCTAACGTTGCTTCATTCCGATCGTTACCAACGAGTCGATTCGCAATTTCATGAGCAAGCACATCGAGTGCCCCACTTCGAATGACACCCATATGTTCATAGCCTTGTCTTCCAAAATCTTGAAAACTCGAAAACAACCCACTATCTTCTATGATAATGGCCATTATACATCCCCTCCTTGCGATACAACTGTAAACTTCACTTGGTCTCCTAACGAAATTCTTGCAAAATCTTTTTTATTGGGTTGAAACAATTGTAATGGCGTACGCCCAATCACTAACCAATCGCCATACGTTTCGGTAGTTGTAATACCACATTTATTATTTTCCATAATAATAGAACCCGCAGGAATCACGCGTGGCTCATTCGCCATATGGTTGACTATAATGCGAGGATCAACGCCCGTTAAATAAGGAAAGGCTGGCGAATAACCCATCATTGATACGAAATAGTCTGATTCCGTGTGTAGTTGAATAAAAGTTTGTGCATCCATATTCAACTCCGCTAAGATTTTGTCAAAATGCAAACCGTGTATACCCCCATATTCCACTGGTACTTTAATACAGCGCTGTTGTTTTTCAAAAACAGCATCACTGATATCAATATGTTCAATAAGCGATTTCATATGTAAAAAAGGAGACGCTATTTTTAAATGTCTCATCATCATATATCCATCATAAGAAATGAGCATATCCGTCTCCGTTGGGACAATTTCAGTAATATATGGATAATTTTGAGCGACTAAATAATTACGAATCATCAGTAACCTTTGTGTCGCTGTTGGCGTGACAGCCCCTTTTAAAGAGACCACTATCGCTTGATCCCCTTGACTATATACTTTCATTTTTCCACCTCTATTAATTATCATAAAATAAGCTTAAAACCTCAATGGCACGGGGGGCCAATTCACTTATCAACCCGTATATGATTCCCCCTTGAATTATGAGTACACATATCATCCATACATAGGCCCAAATACGCTTTTGACGAAAAACAAGCTGATTCCCTATCCATTGGCCAAGCCAGAGTACGATCATAAATCCTAATAAATATACCACCATCATAAAATCACCTAATTCTTTAGTTCAAGTGAAATAGGGACCCATTCACGTAAACTATTAATCATCCACAACTGGCCACCTTGTTGTAACATTTCTAACAAGTCATCCACGGTAAAGTACTGCTCTATGATTTTATGTTGCTCTAGTAGCATTTGACGCATGCACCCTTGTAAAAAATCGTGGGCGTAATTGGGCGTGATAGATTGCCCGTTAATCACGACGACAACATTCCCTATATCGAATTCTAAAATTTTTCCATCCGCATCATAAAAAAGCGCTAACTGTGTCGTATGATCATGTGCCAAATAATCACGTTCAGACGTTTTGTAGATTCTTTGCCACGTAGGCACTTGATTTTTTGATGGCATCAACTGCGAGGTCATCTTTTTAATTTCACCAAGCGCACCGACTTCAACTTGCATCTCCCCAGATTGATGCACAATCAACTTGACTCGATACAGTCCACTGGGATATTGATTTTGAACATGCTTCAAATTGTGTTGCCATCGTTCAAAATCAAAGGGGATGTTTAATGACTGGCTCGCACTTTTTATTCTTTTATAATGATATTGAAGGCGAGAAATCTGCCCCGCTTCAAGCCGCATCGTTTCAAATAATTTCATAACTACCCCTCTAATATTTTAGTTTTCGTACAAAATTCTTCATATTCTTTGTCGGGATCAGAATCAATTGTAATGCCTGCACCTACACCGTAATAAAAAACTTCATTGATCCGTTCGATCGTCCGAATGGGTACGTTGAAAATCGCGCGTCCATTCGGATGAAGTAATCCTACCGAACCACAATAAATATGACGGGCTGTCGCTTCAAGTTCGTGAATGATACGCATCGTATTGATTTTAGGTGCCCCGGTAATCGAACCACAAGGAAATAGAGCGCGTAGTAAATCTTGATAAGTTGTGTCATCTGAAATTTCCCCTGTGACCATTGTTGTCATTTGAAAAACAGTCTGATAACATTCAATCGCAAATGGATGTTTCACTTGAACAGTCCCTTTTTTCGCTACACGAGCAATATCATTTCTTAATAAATCAACGATCATTACATTTTCGGCTCTATCTTTTGACGAAGATCTTAACGCTTGTTCATTAGCTTGATCATCTTCAACCGTAAGCCCTCGAGGCATCGTCCCTTTCATCGGTTTACTCACCACTGTACGAGAATTTGTTTCGAAATCTCCTAACTGAAAAAATAATTCTGGTGAAATAGATGCTACTTTAATTTCTTCAGTATCTATTAATACGGTATAGTCCCCATTCGCGCTCTGAGTAAAGCGTTGGTACAAAGCTGAGATTGACAACGCATCAAAGCTTTTAAGGCGCGTCGTATAGTTGACTTGGTATGTCCACCCAGCAGTGATTTCATCTTGAATTTTACGAATGTGCTGCTTGATGGTTTCGGGCTGTGTCACGAAATGAAAATGTCCGCCCGCCTTCTCAGGCCCTTCTCCCTCTTCAACAGCGTTCACTGGTGCATCAAACACATAATAGGCTGCATAAATATGGTGCTCTGGTGTATGTGTGATGAAGTCACGTTGGAAATAAGGCGCTGCCTCATAAGGCAAATAAAGTGCGACATAATAGCCTTCTCGTTGGTAGGCTTCAGCTTCATCAACTAAGGAGCCAACTTCTTCAATTTCATAAGCAATCCTTTTCTCAATGGGATGCTCAAAACGATATCGATAAGATGTCGTTGTATCTGCGTCGCTATAATATTTATAATTAAACTTCACAACCATCGATGATCCCTGCTTTTCTTAAAAAATTTCTCATTTGTTCATGTCCGTACTCTGACAAAATGGACTCCGGATGATACTGTAAACCGTAAATTGGCCACTGTATATGGCGCACAGCCATCACAATGGCATCTTCATTCAACGCTGAAACGACTAAAGGCGTATGGATTGTGTTAGGATTAGCCATTAATGAATGGTAACGCATCACGTTGAAAGATTTAGGCAACGCATGAAACAACGTTGACCCGTCATGATGCAAACGTGTCGTATGACCGTGGACTGGACGTGGGGCGTGAATAATCTTTCCGCCATAATACGTCACGATAAGTTGAAATCCTAAACAGATGCCTAAAATTGGAACTTCTTTCTCAAATGTGCGTATCACGTCAAACAATATTGGATAATCTACTGGTGCACCAGGCCCTGGAGAAATCACAATGGCACTCGGTTTTAACTGCTCCAACATAGGAAGAGATACCTCATCGACATCAATGACTTTTACTGTTTGCTGACTCTCCACCTCTAAATAATCAACAATATTATACGTAAATGAATCTTTATTATCTATCATGACTATCATTTTTTTGCCTCATTTTTATTTAATAATTCTATTATCACAAATGTGCGCATAATTGACAAAGTTCTAGCTAATATCATTTCAAAATATTAGGATGACTTGATTTCTGTGCCTAAATGTATTACAGTATGGAACGTAATTGAATTAAAGAGGTTCCTAGCTTCTAACCCTCTATAAAAAACTAGACACCTTCCGTCTATCTTTTTATAGAGACGGCTTTTTTTATGTCTTATTTTAGGATCTCTACATAAAATAAGGAGCGAAACAATTATGTCTAAGGTGCTCAATGATGAAAAAGCAGTCGTTGTATTTAGCGGTGGCCAAGATAGTACAACCTGTCTCTTTTATGCGAAAAAACATTTCAAAGAGGTGGAGTTGGTTACTTTTGAATACGGTCAACGTCATGCGAAAGAAATAGAAGTTGCAAAAGCAATCGCAGAGGATCAAGGGCTTAAACATCATATTCTTGATATGAGTTTATTATCTCAACTTACACCAAATGCGCTGACATCGCATGACATGCAAATAAAGACCAATGAACAAATACCTAATACTTTTGTCCCTGCGCGAAACTTACTTTTCCTCTCTTTTGCCGGTGCACTCGCCTATCAAATTGGTGCGAAACACATTATTACAGGTGTCTGTGAAACAGATTTCTCAGGTTACCCAGATTGCCGTGATGTCTTTATTAAATCAATGAATGTCACACTCAACTTATCGATGGAACGCGACTTTGTTATTCATACACCATTAATGTGGTTAGATAAAAAAGAAACATGGGCATTGAGTGATGAATTAGGTGTACTTGATTATGTGCGTTATCGTACACTTACTTGCTACAACGGCATCATCGCAGAAGGTTGTGGCGAATGCCCAGCTTGTCGCTTACGTCAACGCGGTCTCGAACAATATCTTGCTGAGAGCGGTCTCGAACAATATCTTGCTGAGAAAGGAAGTGAAAAATCATGATGCAACAAATTTATCCATCTGTAAATCATGATTATACGTACGAACTCAATAAAGACTTTAACTTTTCAGCTGCACATTTTATCCCTGATGAACGTGCAGGTAAATGCATGCGCGTTCATGGGCATACGTATTTTGTAAATATTACGATAGCAGGCGATGCCTTAGATGAACTTGGTTTCCTCATTAACTTTAGTGAGCTTAAAAGTCTTATCCATGATAAATTTGATCATTATTTATTGAATGATTTAACACATTTCCAAGGCAAAAGCCCCTCTACTGAAATCGTAGCGCAAACGATTTACGAAATTGTGGCTGAACATTTAAAAGATTTACCACATGCGCCAAAATGTCTTCAAATCTTTTTACGCGAAACACCTACAAGCTATGTCGTCTATCGACCGAAAAAACAGGAGCCAAATCATGGCTAAAATACCTGTACTCGAAATTTTTGGTCCTACAATCCAAGGTGAAGGTCGTGTTATCGGTAGAAAGACAATGTTTGTGCGCACAGCTGGATGTGATTTTCGTTGTAGTTGGTGTGATTCCAAATTTACTTGGGATGGCAGCATGAAAGATGAAATCCAAATGATGTCCGCTGAAGCCATTTTCGACCAACTTAAAGCGATTGGTGGCGATCGCTTTAATCATGTCACGATTTCAGGTGGAAATCCTGCGCTCATCAAAGGAATACAAGCATTAGTCGATGTTTGTCAATCTCACGGCGTCCATACCGCACTTGAAACACAAGGAAGCCATTTCCAACCTTGGATGCGTCAAATTGATGATTTAACGATTTCACCGAAACCACCAAGTTCGGGTATGAAACAAGATTTGGAACGACTAGATCATGTGATCGCGCAATGTGACGTGTCACAGATTAATTTAAAGGTCGTTGTATTTGATGATGCGGATTATGAATTTGCTAAAATGATTCATCATCGCTATCCTCATCTTCCTTTCTATTTACAAGTTGGAAATCCTTATCTTGAAGATCATGTCAAACACCATACCCAAAAATTACTTGAACGTTATGAACAACTGATTGATCGTGTCACTGAAGATGCAGAAATGAATGAAGTATACGTGTTGCCACAATTGCATACATTAGTTTGGAGTAATAAAAAAGGCGTTTAACTCAAGCCATCCAATCGCCCATTTTACGCTTCTACAATGATGGGGATAAATAGATGAAGGAGAACTGTCTGCATGACGATTTTCCTTCATCTATTAAATTTTATAAAGATTTAAAGTGTTATTAAATGCCAATAAGAGATGAGATTGATATAATGGAAAAATGAATTGCGAATAGTTAGGAGAACATAATGGCCTTATTTGTCATCTTAAACATTATTATCGTGATTGGGACATTATTAGTTGATTTACATCGACATCACTATCGATATATTCGACTCAGTTCGGTAATTCTATCACTCACGTTAAGTAGTTTCGTGAACCCAATCTTATTGAATAAGCTTAATTTTATCACACTCGCCACGATGTTAATGTATTTAACATGGTTGATCTTACAATATCATTTAGATTACACGCATCATACATTTAAAATTAGACATCAAAAATTCTTTATTGGTGTTTTAACCATTATGATTAGTATTTTATTTGTCATTTTGGCACGGTCATCTGAAGCATCAATTTATATGTCTGTACCGTATTTAGCCCCTGCCATCTTCCTATTTGGTGGGATATTACAATTTTCAACCACGTTAAACTCACCGTGTTTTTCAAAATTTTATCAAGTTTTGAAAATAAAACATCCGATTTGGATGGGTGGCACTTTGATTCTCTTATCAATGATTACAATGGTCAGCCTTACGCCTTTTTGGTACCTTTTTGTAATTGTATACGTCGGCTTTTGGGCAACATTAACGATTGAAAAAATATTTATTTTACCCAAAAATGATTAAACCATCAACAAACGTGGTATTTACTTATAGAACCTTATGGTATAGAAAAAAAGGAGGCATACACTATGGGTTTTATAATTATGTTAATCGTCGGTGGTCTTATCGGTTGGGCTGCTGGAGCAATTTTAGGTAAAGATATCCCAGGTGGTATTATTGGTAACATTATCGCTGGTTTAGTCGGTTCTGCGATTGGTAGCTGGCTATTCGGTCATTGGGGCCCATCATTAGGCGGCGTTTATATTTTACCAGCATTAATCGGTGCAATTCTTGTTATCGCAATTGTATCACTTGTTTTAGGTAAAATGCGTGGTAAAAAATAAATTTAAAATGATATTGAAATACATGGGCTTTGGCTCATGTATTTTTTTATGTATAAAAACGACCAACAAAGTATCGCGCTTTCATAACGCATCGTTAATGCCCTTTGCTAACCGCTACACAACATTTTTCATCCCCCACGATTATATCCACAAAAAACTTCTTTTTCATTGTATAAATTTTAAACTTTAAATACAAAACAAATGTATTTTACTCGCTAATATTTATTTATCTATAATATTGCTTTTTAAAATTAGTTTACATATAATACTTTTAAAGGCATGCCTCTCTTCATAGTGAGGTTTTGGCCTTTTTATAACTATCATTTTGAATCTTTTAACTCAACTTATACAATCTAAACTTTACATTTTATACAGTGTTTGATGATTTGTCTCTATCAAATAGATAATGATTATATGGGAGATGATTAATGAAAATGAATTACAAAGCCGCACTATTTGCACTCTTTTTAAATATATTATTTTCAATTTTAATGTTCATATTAAAGTTTAATATCGGTTTAATGATTATAGCATTTACGATTATTTTAGTTCCTGTTTTGATTAATATTCTCTCTTTATTTATAAGTAAACAATCTTATAATTTATTGACATTATTAACAATGAGTGTTTTTAATGTTGCATTTTATGTTATTTCTGCAAATACCATATTAAATAATTCTCACTTTCAAATCTTTGCCTGTCATTATTCCTATGAGACAAATGGCTCTATTATGAATTTAAAAGAACATTCACTTTCTATACCTCACCTAATCGTTTTCTTCTTACTTTATTTTGTGTTGAGTTTGTTGTGCGCTAAAATTTATTCAAAAAGCTTAAAATTAAAATGATGTGGTTGAGACACACAATGGTCTTACGACAAAACCGGTCATTTTCAATATCATTTGCGCGTTTTTTCGTATTAGTTGCGTACGACGTGGCTCATACATCGTTTTAAATCTATTCTAAGCTATACAACATGCACTTTGCTCCTCTTTAAAGCAAGTTCATTATTATTTTGAAATAAAAAAGCGTAGGAGAGAAATCGTTTTGATTTCGTCATCCTACGCTCCACAAAAAAACAGTCGCCCCTATGAAGATTAAAAATAAAATTTATACTTGTTACTTTTTATCAAACTTTGGTGTTTCTACATTAGAGGCTTGCACAATGTATTGCGGTCGTCGCTTTACCTCATAATATATCCGCCCGATATACTCACCCATCACACCTATAGAGACGAGTTGAATGCCACCAATAAATAATATCGCCGCAATTAACGTAAAATAGCCGGGAACATCAACACCATGGATAAGTGTATCAACAAATAAGTAAATAATATAAACCATACTCATTAAAAAAATGAACAATCCTAAGTAAATCATTGTACGTAGTGGCTTATAATTAAATGAAATCAATCCATCTATAGCATAATTGAATAAACTTTTTATAGACCATTTTGATTGTCCTGCTTCCCGCTCAACATTTTCATATTGAATCACTTTACTACGGTAACCAATCCATGAAAATAAGCCTTTAGAAAAACGATTATACTCTTCTAAACTTACTAACGAACGCACCGCGCGTTGGCTTAAAAGTCTAAAGTCACCAATGCCATCTTCTAATTCAATATCTTCAATGAAATAATTGATCATTTTGTAGTAACAGCGCGTCATCCATTTCCGAGAAGCGTGTTCACCTTCGCGATTACGCTTTGCGATAATTTGGTCATAGCCTTCCCGGTATGCTTTTACCATATCAGGTATAAGTTCTGGAGGATGTTGTAAGTCTGCATCAATCATCACAACCGCATCACAATCTACACTATGTTCAAATCCTGCAAACATTGCTGCTTCTTTACCAAAATTTCGACTAAATGAGATATATTTGAGATGTTGCGTTTCATTGGCTGCCTCTTGAAGTATTGTAATCGTATTATCGTGACTCCCGTCATCAATAAACAACAAATCATACTCATACACTTGTGCAATACTGTCTTTTTCTAATATTTCTACCAATTGTTGTATGGTTTGATGTAGTACATCTTTCTCGTTATAACATGGGACAATCACACGTAATTTCATTATTTGTGCACCTACTCTATCTACTTTTTCTATGTCTCGTCCTTTTGGTTCTACCCATTTCCTACATAAAAGTAACGTTCATTAGAAAAGCGCGCGCTCACGCAAGGCACTATTCCTACCTCTAAAGGATAGCATATGATTATTCGATTTTAATCTCAAAACCTCTTCCCGATCTGTGATCGCTATTATATGGCTCAGTCCTGTTAATCCATTTTTACATGACACCCCAATATTAACTGCAAATGATAGCATCGAATATAAAATCCAAAAAAAGAAAGGAGTTGTCCACACATCTCTCTGTTATGGACACTCCTCATTAAAATCATTCACTTTTCCGTATTAGGATACTTTTTTATGCTTCTTCTTGAAGTTCATAATCATCTTCATCACGCTGTCGAGAACGTTCTGAGTTGTATTCATAGCGCAACAATACATGAATTATCTGATGATTTTCGATTTCTGAAATCACCCAACGATCATAAGTTGTATCGACGTAATCATCTTGTTCTAAGTCTGTATTTTGAGCTTGAAGCCAGCCCCCAATCGTATCAATATCTTCTGAGTCTTCAAAGTAAATACCAAACTTTTCTTCTAGATCACTTAGTAGTACACGACCGTTGATTTGATACGTTTGTTGATCGAGCTCGACAATATCATTGATTTCATCATCGTCAAATTCATCACGAATTTCACCAACGATCTCTTCAAGAATATCTTCCATCGTCAATATCCCAGCTGTACCGCCATATTCATCAATAATTAAGCTGATATGCACATGTTCACGCTGCATTCGAACAAGCGCATCGCTAATCCGTGTTGATTCTGAAATCATTGGTAATTCATGAATATAGTTGGCAATTTTAATTGGTACACCCGATGCATATTCTGTCAGAAATTCTTTTACGTTGATAAATCCTTTAATATGGTCTTTATCACCATCTTCAGTAATCGGATAACGTGTGAACTGATGTTCTTTAATTGTTTCTAATAACTCATCTACATTGAAAGGTTCGTTCAATGTGATCATTTGCGTACGTGGTACCATAATATCTTTGGCATGACGCTCATCGAATGAAAAAATATTTTGCATATACGCAAGTTCAGTTTGGTTGATTTCACCACCATGATAACTGTTGTTCATAATGATTTTCAATTCTTCTTCAGACATCGCCTCATTACCAGCATTTGGATCAGCGCCAAACATTCTAATAATTAAACGCGCAGAACCATTCATTAACCATATTAACGGTTTCATCACAAAACCGAAGTAATATAAAGGTCTCGCATATAATAATGCAATACGATCTGTATGTTGGATTGCTAAACTTTTAGGTGCAAGCTCACCGATGACAACGTGAATGTAAGTCACGATAATAAATGCAGTCACAATTGATACGGTTGTGACAATCGCATCAGGAATATGAATGAGTCCAATCAGTGGCTCTAATAAGTGCTTAAATAAAGGCTCACCTAACCACCCTAAGCCTAGAGATGTCACTGTAATCCCTAGCTGACAGGCTGATAAATAGTAATCAAGATTTGAAATCATTTTTTTTACAACACGCGCATTGCCATTCCCTTCAGCAATTAGCTGTTCAATGCGTGATGCTCTTACTTTAACTAATGCAAATTCTGAACCGACAAATACAGTAGTTAAAGCAATTAATGCAAAAAATATAAATAAATATAATATGGTCGTACTATCCAATTAGTTCCCTAATAGATAGGGATTCACCTCCGTTAATTGCATCGCTCAAAAGAAAGCGATGGCGATAAGTGTATATGACCTAAGTGACACAACATCGTATTCATGCCTAAATCCTTCCCATTGAGCTACCTCCAGACATAAAAATATTAATTTTATCATACCATAAGTTTTAGTGAAATAATACTATGAAACTATCGTACTTTAGTAGGAATTCCTATAAAACACGCACATCTTTTTCACTCAGCCATTCTTAGTTCATCACAATATTTAAAAACAATCTATTTCTGCATACAACAAAGCGTTCGGGACATAGATTTCAAAATAAATAGCGCTCAGATGATTTTTAATAGAAAACCGTCTGAACGCTTCATTTTTATGATAAAACTTCGTATTATATGACTTCGCTTTCCGAGGGGACAGCCTCAGCCTGTAGTCTTCGGCTCGTCCTGTTCCCTCAGGAGTCTCGTCATAAATACTTCGTTTATGCATATAATCATTCACTATTATAGTTAAGAACAAGTCGCTTTTGCTTAATCTAGTCAGCTTTGCGGAGGCAATACAACGCAATCTTTGTTACACATGAAATTTCTGTGTTGCGCCAAAAATCCAATTTGGCTTCATCACGTTTTTACTACAATTACACCAAATTAAGTTGAGATTTCATCCCCCTAAGCAAGCACGTTCTTGGAGGCATGATTATCAAAAAATTTATATCTAAAACGCTTTAAATCTATTACTTTACTTTCCATTCTTATCGGCTTTTGTAAATCATCTTATCACCTTACTATTAAGGATCATCTTATTTTTTAAATAGTAGGTTGTGTGGGTGCCTTTTTCAACAATCCGTAAATGACTGCACTTACAATGGCACCAATCAAAATGGCAACAATTGTTAAAAATGCATGACTTGGATCAGTTCCAATAATAACGACCAATCCACCATGTGGCGCGTTAATAGATGCACCAAACAATAGAGCAAGTCCACCCGCTACGCCTGAACCAATCATCATTGAAGGAATGACACGCAATGGGTCAGCTGCAGCAAACGGAATTGCACCTTCAGTGATAAAGCTTGCCCCCATTACAAAATTCGGGATAATAGAACCACGTTGCTCTTTTGTAAATTTTGAGCGGAAAATTAGCATTGCAAGCGCGATTGCGATAGGCGGCACCATACCGCCAATCATTGCTGCAGAAATTGGTGCTGTATTACCCGCTGTTAATGCAGCAGTACTAAATACGTATGCAGCTTTATTAAAAGGTCCACCCATATCGATAGCCATCATCGCACCGATAACAACACCAAGTAATACGATATTACTGCCTGATAAATGATCTAATCCATTGACTAAGCCATTATTCAACCATGCGGCCGGCGTATTGAAAACATAAATCATCAATATTCCTGTCAAGAATACAGAAAATATTGGATAAATCAATGTCGGTTTTAAACCTTCTAACATTTGAGGAAAATTTCTTGTTAATTTTTTAATACCTTCAGTGATGTAACCCGCTAAGAAACCAGCTATAATACCACCTAAAAATCCTGAACCACCTGAAATAGCGAGCATCCCACCAACAAGACCTGCGGCAAAACCAGGTTTATCAGCAATACTTCGTGCAATATAACCTGCTAAAATAGGAATAATTAACGCAAATGCACTTTTGTTCCCAATCTGCCATAACGTTGCTGCAAAAGCGTTGTAATGACTACTATTCGGGTCAAATGCGTCTGGATGAATCATAAACACAATCGCCATTAAAATACCACCTGCTATAACGAGTGGTAACATGTTAGAAACCCCGTTCATCAAGTGTTTGTAGATTGTTTTGCCGACACCTAATTTTTCATTACTTTCTTCAGTATGCTGTCCAGATGCAGCTACAAAAGGTTTTCTTGATGTATCTAAAGCACTATTGATTAAAGCTTCTGGGCGCTTGATACCATCAGCAACAGGTACTTGAACAACATTTTTTCCATCAAAGCGGTTTGTTTCAACATGCACATCCGCTGCCACAATAATTCCGTTAGCGCGTTCAATATCCTCTGAAGTCAGTTTGTTTTTGATTCCACCCGCGCCATTTGTTTCTACTTTAATATTAACGCCCATTTCTTCAGCTTGTTTTTTCAATGCATCCCTTGCCATAAAAGTGTGTGCAATACCTGTGGGGCAAGCAGTAACTGCCAATACATAAGGTTGATCTTGATCGACAATAGGTTGTGCGTCTTCAACGCTGTCTTCATCTGTTGCTTCATCGTCTGCACGATTAATAATTGCTAATACATCTTCCTGTGTCTCTGCATGTAAAAGTGCTTCTCTCACTTTTTCGTCCATCAAAATACCTGAGAGTTTCGCTAATGCATCTAAGTGTGTTTGTGCCCCTGAAGCAGGTGCCGCAATCATAAAGAAGAGATGTGCGGGTTGCATATCTAAACTGTCATAATCAATTCCTGCTTTTGACTTACCAAATGCAATCGCAGGTTGTTTTACAGCTGCTACTTTTGCATGTGGAATCGCAATCCCTTCACCAATTCCTGTTGAGCTTTGTTGTTCACGTGCGTGGATGGCTTTTTTGAAATCTTCTAGATGGCTTAATTTTCCTGCTTGATTTAATTGCTGTGCAAGTTCATCAATTGCTGTATCTTTCGTTGTCGCAGAAAGATCCATAGCAATCGTTTCTTTAGTGAGTAACTCTGTAATTCTCATGTTACCCCTCCTCGTATAATGGTTGGATTGTCACTTGTGCTCTCAGTTCTTGAATTTTGTCATATTCTGCTAGATCATGATTAAACGCCGTTGCAGAGCCCGAAGCAATCGCAAGTTTCAATGCCTCTGGAATCGTTAATTTTTGAGTTAAGCCTGCAACCATGCCTGCCACTGTACTATCACCTGAACCGACTGTATTAATCACTTGACCTTGTGGTGCTTGAATCCGATAGGCTTCCTTCTCATCAACATAAATCGCACCTGCACCACCTAGAGACACGATAACGGCCTGTGCACCCTTTGTAACTAATTGACGTGCATACTTAAGTACTTCTTGATCAGTCTTAATTGTGACATCAAACATCTGCTCTAATTCATGTTGATTTGGCTTAATAAAGCATGGGCGATAAGCTAATATCCCTTCAATTAATGATTTTTCAGCATCTACAACCAACTGTGCGCCTGTTTGTTGGGTGATTTTTGCGATATCGGAATAAATACTTCCTGGCAAGCAGGTCGGTACACTTCCAGCAACAATAATTACATCGTCTGCAGTTGTTTTACGAAGTTGTTCAAATAACGCTTCGACTTGTGTATCAGTAATATGAGGACCTGCAGCATTAATTTCCGTCTCGTCACCACTTTTTAACTTGATATTTATACGTGTATCTTCATTGACGTGGGTAAATGCGGTTTGAATGCCCGCTGTTTTTAATGTATTTTCGATAAATTGCCCAGGAAATCCACCCACAAACCCGAGAGCCGTGGACGGCGTATCTAATGTTTGTAAGACACGGGAAACGTTAATCCCTTTACCTCCTGCAAATTTAGCAGTATCTGTCGTACGGTTCAGTCCGCCCGTTTCAAAATTATCTACAAACATGACATAATCGATGGATGGATTAAACGTCACTGTGTAAATCATAATTACCCTCCTAAAATTTCAAAATGTGAATCATATTGTGTATAACCATTGATACTTTTCACTTTTTCAGAAGTGATGATAATGGGTCGCTCTTGTGTATGAATCGTCGCTAAAAATTGTTCATTGAATTTGGAAGTATCTGCGAGTACATAAGCTTGTTGCGCCTGTGAAACGGCAGTTTCTTTAACAATCGCTTCTCGTTCATCAGGTGTTGTAAAGCCTGCCTCAATATCAATCCCATTCACACCAAGAAACACCTTGTTAAAGCGATAATGTTTTAGAAAATCAACAGCTCGACCGCCTACAACAGCCAACGTATTTCCTTTCACATCTCCGCCAATCAGTTTAGTTGGGATGCCTTGTTTGAGTAAGCCTTCAACATGAGATAAACCATTTGTCACAACGGTAATCTCTTTCGCACTCAAATAAGGAATCATCTCTAACGTCGTCGAACCTGCGTCGAGATAAATACAATCTCCCTCATTAACGAGTTGGGACGCCTTTTTAGCAATGGCCACTTTTTCTTCAATATGCTGTGTTCTTTTTTCGTAAAGTTCTGGTTCTTTAGGATTATTAATTAATTTGGCACCACCATGTACACGTGTTAACTTGCCCTCTTCTTGTAGCCGAGATAAATCTCTTCGAATCGTCGAAGCACTTGACTCTGTATATTCGACGAGATGTTGTAATGACAAAAAGTTATGTTGTGCTAGTGCATCGAGTATTATTTCATGTCTCTTCTCAGTTAACATCTTCCCACCTCAATTCGCTTTCATTATAGTGTATCCGTTTTCAAAAATCAATCGTTTTCAATCAAAACTAATCAATAACAATCATATAGTACATTAAAAAGACACATTTTAGTCATTTTTCAATCAAAAACAACCAAAATGTGTCGGTTTACTTACTGGATGACATTAACTGTCTGTGCTTGACTCATTCGAATTAAGTCTTCTGGTGCAATTCCCATTTGTACACCTCTTTGGCCTGCACTTACAAAAACAGTTTTACAAGCTAAAACAGCCGTATGAATCGTCGTTGGAAAATGTGTCTTCATCCCTATAGGTGAACAGCCACCGCGGATATATCCTGTCACTTTCTTCAAATCATCTAAAGGCATAAGATGTAACTTTTTCTCATTGACGGCAGCCGCTGCTGCTTTCATATCTAAGTGCGCATTAACTGGAATGACGAACACAAAATGGGCATGGTCATCATTTTCAAGTACGAGTGTTTTATATACCGTATCTGTCTCTGCTTGAATTAAAGCAGCCACTTCATGCCCTTCAATATGTGCATCACCCACAGGAAAAGTACGTATCTCATATTCTACTTTCGCTTGATCTAACATGCGCATCGCATTTGTTTTCTTTTGCTTTGCCATGATATCCCTTCTTTCAAGTCTTACTATTGTTCTAAGATAAACTGTGCTACTTTGTTATCACTCTCAATTTGATCATAGGTCATAAGTTCCTTTGTCATTTTTTGATGGTCCACATGTTTATTTTGCAAAATCATGTGCTGAATTTGTTCGATGCTTTGACCTACTTTTTGAATGTTTGTAAATTGTTCAATATCAAAGTAGAAACCGATATCTTGTTGATAACGCGTCGTATCTTCATCAAGGATAAGTATAGGTCGATTTAAGTGCGCATAATCAAAAATTGCGGACGAATAATCTGTTATTAAGACATCTGAAATTAAATACAATTCTTGAATATCAACCAATTCATTGAAGAAACAATGAATTCTTGGGTGCAATCGATCATAGACTTCACGTAAATGCCCCTCGTTCGGATGCAGTTTAACAATCATTTCATACTGATCAGGCAGCCCTTCTATCAATGACACAATATCAAGCGTCGAGACGGATTGACGTGTATCTTTTCGCCATGTAGGACAAAATAAAATATATCGCGTCTCTTTATTCTTAGTAAACATATACTTTTCTTGGATTGCTGATCTTCTCTCCACATCTTCTTGATAGCGCATCAAATCACTATTTCTCGGTGCGCCTTCACGCAATATTTTTAAATTTGTATGCGTCTTCAATTGGAAGGCAGATTGAATATATTGTTCATATCGTGATGAAGATGAAAGTAAAACATCCCATTTTTTCATACGCGGTGCAAATTGCAACGCTTGCTTTTGACGTTCTTGCTCATCCATTAAGTCATTTACCATCCGTTTTAACGGAAAACCATGCCATGTTTGAACAACACATTGCTGGGGATGTTTCACCAATCGATCCCATAAATTCCCGTTAATTACAACGTAGGCACTTTTTTCAAAAGTACGCATATATGAACGTGTACCAAATCGTATCGGCGTCATACCAAAAGCTCTAATCTCCAAATCAACTAACGGGTCTGCTGAACTTACGTAAATTTCTAATTCTGGATTTAATCTTTTAAGTGCACAAGCAATGTACTTAGGATCCCCTGAAAAGTTTTTGCCATGAAAAGATTCAATAAAGACGTGTTTTTTAGAGACTTGACGTTGACGAATTTGGCGTTGCTTCACATGTCCTTCAACTTTAAAAATAACTTGACGAACTTTATTATAAAATCGAGAACCTTTACGCAAGGGCCCTTTAGATGAAGACTCTAAATTTTGTTTTGTCTTGATTGCAAATCTTTTCGCCATTTCCTGAGCAAATTGATATCTTGCCTTTATTTTTGGAGGCTGAATATCAGCTTGTTTCACTTGATGCTGTTGTGCGATTTCCAGCGTTTTAGCAATGAGCGCATTTGTATCATTAATACGGACAAATTGTTGTTTTAAAACCTCAATATCTTCTTGTCTCTCTTGATTCGTGTACTGCGCACTAAAAGCTTGCAACAACGTATCGGCGTCTGATTTTAAATCTTTTTGAAGCCAGTGTACAGCATGAAAAGGTGTGTAGATGGCTTTTAATACCTGATCGTCTCCAGGATAAAGGCATACACGATGCCCTTGTGCAATGGCTTCTAGTATGGAATAGCCCAATGTTTCATAAGGCGAAGATGAAAAATAAATATAAGATTCTGGTTCTGCTTCATTGATATGAACATTGCTTTCTAAACGATAATAACGCACTAAATTCTCATAAAGTTCAAGTGAAGGCCCATAGCCTTGAAGATATAAATGAATTTGTGATTGGTGACGTTCGTGTATGAAATAACGCATCATTTTTAATGCATAAGAAATATCTTTAATTTCGTCTTCAAAACGTGCTTTAATTAATAAATTATGAGTCGTAGCTGTAGGTGCTTGCGCTATTTTTAGATGATTTGTATTGACATACATCGGAAACACGTAGGAATAATCATAGCGTTGTTCGAATGCTCGTGCAATGGCTTCTGTACTTACACGTACTGTATCGACCGCTTCTAACGCCAAGTCCATATGCGGTGAAATATAAGCTAACGGGCTGTGAATTTCACCGAGTATCACTGTTTCAGGTGAAAGCTGTTTCACTTCGCGTGCAAATATAAAAAAGTCTTCTCGTGTGATGATCAATAAATCTGCGTGCGCAATAGAATTTGCACCAAGAAACGATTGGAATTTCACATTTTTTAGTTGTCCACCTTCTTCTGCTATCAATGACTTTAATCGTTGTTTTCTCACACCCATATAGTTGACGTAAGTCACTTGATGACCTGCTTGGCACAACGATTGAATCAAATTTAAATTACTTCTAGTTGTGCCTCCTTTTTGAAAAATATGATAACCCAATATTTTAATATGCATATCGAATTCGCTCCTAATTTTACTTTTCAATTTCTCCTATTATATCACGAAAGCTTTGCCTTTTCGGCTGATAACATTAGCCCGCACTTTCTCACTTTTTCCTATCATTTTATGTATCCAAAAATAAAACCTCGTTCATAGAATCAAGATAGGTGGCTTATTTTAAAACCATTCAATCCATATTTCTATCAACGAGGTGTCATTTCATCATTTACCCACATGGATGTATGTTTTGATTTTAGTGAAAAATCATTACTTGCTTTTTTGATATTCCCCTCTAAACTGGCTTTCAATGACAATGACCACGCAACCTAATATCATAAAAGCGATAGACATTAGTAACGGATATTCAATATCGATATCGTAAAGCGTTCCTGCAATTAATGGGCCAATAAAGTTCCCCATACTTGTAAATGTCGAATTCAATCCCCCAGCAAAACCTTGACGATGCCCTGCTATATTTGAAAAATAATTGGTAAGGGCTGGACGAATTAAATCAAAGCCAATAAAGACAACAAAACATAACAACATAACATGCCAATACGTATGCGCATAGATTAATAATACTAAAATAATCATTGAATAAATTAAGGCATAGGCGATAAATTTCAATTCACTAAAATAACGCATCATTTTATCAAACAAGAACACTTGGAAGATGGCTCCCAAGACGCCTCCACCTGTAATGGCAATCGAAATATCTACCGGTTTGAAGTTAATTTTATCTGCTGTATATAGCGGGAATAACGTTTCAAATGCAGATAAACCAAATGCAAGGATTAACGTCAGTATGGCAGGCGTAATAAATACTTTATAGTTAATTTTTCCTAGTTCGGCGTTATCAAACTGATGAAAACCTTGTGTCGTTTGTTTCTTTGGAGAATGGACGTAGATGACCGTTCCGACAAAAGCTAATGCACCAAGTGCCCCAGCCACAACGAACGGCATACGATGTGAGATTTCAGCAAAGAAACCACCCGCGCCTGGACCTAGAATGTATCCTGCTGATATAATCGCTGACATATACCCGAAGTTACGCGCTTTATCTTTTGAAGGTGATAAATCTGCAATCAAACCGGTCACACCTGGCATTACCATTCCTGCACTCAAACCACCTAATACGCGAGAAAGGATTAAATATGAAAATGTGTGGCTTGCTGCAAATAAAAATTCAGAAACACTAAACAGCACAAGCCCAATACAAATAATTAATTTTTTACCTAAACGGTCGGCTAATGCGCCTCCGAAAGGTGAAATAATCATTTGTGCAAGCGCAAAAACAGCGACGAGTATTCCAAGATCAGATCCAGTTATCCCTAAATCCTTTAAATAGATAGGAAGTACTGGAATTACGAGACCAATTCCTAGAAATACTAGAAAAATATTTAAGTATAAAATAATAAACTGTTTATTCATACACTTCCCTCCCTCAATGCATTCAAAATATTAAAACATTATATAACAACGACTCAACAAAATAAAGAACAAAAACTCAAATCAAATCATTTAAAATATCTATTTAAAATAAAATTTTAAAGTTTATTTTTGTCTTTTAAAAATAGATAGCCCGCTATGCAAAACTCCCCATCTCATCGGCTTAGAACTGACGGTGCTCATATTTAATCAATATACACACTAAGCCCTTATAATATCAGGATTTAGACTATCCATAGTCTCTTTCATATCCTTCATTTACCCTGTTTCAATGAGAAACAAATTTAATCATATGTATATTTTTTGTTCTGCTCTTATAAAATATTTGAATCCTTTTTCATAACAAGTTATCCTTATTTGCGCATAACATAGAAGGAGGCTTGATAATGAAAGCACGTTATATTGCACGTTTATTTTATATTGTCTTTATCATCATCTCACTTTTTTCACCTACGCAATATAAATTTATAGCACTTAATATTACACTTGCCTACATTCCTTTAGAGCTTGCACTTTTGCTTAAACTCTTTCTTCCAAAACGCTGGTTTGAATGGCCATTATTTTTAGTGTTTTTGACAGTGTTTATTTTAATGTTACCTAATACCTTTTATATGATGACAGATTTGATACATCTTAATCATTTCGGCTTTGATTTCCTATTAGGTCTTAATCTCATAGAGTGGACCAATTTTGCTCTATTGACAGCTTCTGTCATGTTTGCGGCATATTGTTATGTATTAATCATATTAGAACTTTATCATATGATAACCTCGAAGTGGTTTAGGGTTTTAGTCCTGCTTGGCATGATGATTTTAAACGGCGTCGGTATTTATGTAGGTCGTTTTTTACGCTTCCACAGTGTACACGTCATTAACCATCCATTTTCTGTCATATGGTCAACGTTAAAAGCCATTGATACCCCCGCAATGATTTTCATTTCGTTAATCGTTGGCTTACAAGCACTCTTATTAATATTTGTGAAAGGGGTACGCAGTCACTCATGAATATGTTCTTTATTTTTGTCATTGCCATCGTATTGATACAAGCAATCATTGCTATACTCTATTCTCAAATGAATTGGCCATGGTATGTATGTCTTATTGTCTTTTCATTTCCATTTGGTGTCGCATTGTTTTTAATACAATTACTCTATTACGAACGTTTTCATAAAGATTGGGATGTCACGTTTAAAACAAAATTATTACTAAAGTATAGTTATATTTTGACGTTTTTAGAATTTGTTGCATTGTATTTAATCATTTTTGTGGTTTAATAGTATCATCATAGTTCATATATGGAGGTCATCTTATGCGCGCATCTTCAAATCATCCTGTTGCCTGGAGAGACCTATGGGCATTTGTGATTTATTTTTTAGTTCAAGTCATCTTAGCAAAACTTTTTAGCTTATTGTTAGTTCCGTTGCATAATTTTCCAGTAAGTTTATTGTTTCTCATTATTAGGATTATCACTGCATTAACGGTGATTGGATATTTAATTTGGTCCCATCGACATCATTGGAAAGAAAAAATAATCCATGCTATTAAAGCGTCTCGAAAGTATATTGGTACGATGATTGGTGCTTATTTCCTTTATATTTTTGCCAATGGGCTCATGACATATCTTTTTAAATTTTTACCAGAGCAATGGCAATTTAAGGAAACAGGGAATCAAGAAAGCTTAATGCTTTTTTTCAATGATCCAAAATGGTTACCGCTTGCGTTTTTAAGCATTGTTATTTTATCTCCTATTACGGAAGAGTTACTATTTCGACATGTGTTAATTGGGGAACTCGGCAAAAAAGTTGGATATGTAATAACAGGGATTATTTCCACCGTCGTTTTTGCACTTTTACATATGCAAGCGGCACAATCTCCATTCGAAATTTTCCCATATCTATTTTTAGGACTCATGTTTACCTATACTTATATTAAAAGTGGATGCAATATTGCAGTTTCAATTATGATGCACATGTTTAACAACTTTATGGCGTTTATCATTATGGTAATTCAACTTCACGCGTAGTGTAATTGATACAGGGGTGTTACTTTGATTTCAAATCGAAAGTAACACCCCTCTTTTTTTATAGCATCACAGTGTTATTCAATCGTTTATTCTTCACATAAAAGATGACTCAATTTTTAAAAATGTCTATACAGATTTAAAAATCGAGTCATCTTCTAAAATGTCGCTAGACCAAACTTAATCTATTTTTATACGTCGATTTAATGTGATTGTGATGACGTTGCTTTTAATGAGGCTTTTACGGATTCAACCGCTTCAACCGAATGCGCTAATTGTTGCTGTTCATCTTCATTCAGTTCTAATTCGATAATGCGTTCTACACCATTCGCACCTAAGATGGCAGGTACACCAATATAAATATCATTTAATTGATATTCCCCTTGGCAGAATGCAATCGTTGGAAGTACCCGCTTCTGATCTTCTAAAATAGCAAGAACCATTTCATATACTGCTGCAGCAGGTGCATAATATGCAGAGCCGTTGCCTAATAGTTTTACAATTTCTGCGCCACCTTTTCTTGTTCTTTCAACAATAGCGTCTATTTGTTCTTGTGGCATAAGCTCAGTTAATAAAACGCCGTTCACTTGGCTGTGACGAATTAAAGGGACCATAGTATCTCCATGTCCACCTAAAACAAGCCCTGTCACATCTTTCACTGCGACACCGAGTCAGCTACAAAAGTATTAAATCTCGCTGTATCTAAAACACCTGATTGACCCATAACTCTTTCACTAGGAAAGCCGGACGTGCGATAAACGGTATAAGTCATCGCATCGACAGGATTAGTTAATACAATGATTGTACAGTTTGGCGAGTATTTAACTACTTTTTGAGTGACCTCGACCATAATTTCTTCATTCGTTTGAACTAAATCGTCTCGACTCATCCCCGGTTGTCTTGGCAGGCCAGCTGTAATTACTACAACATCAGAATCTTTAGTTTCTGCATAGTCCACAGTTGCATGCACATGTACATTAAACCCTAAAATTGCACCACTTTGTTGCATATCCAAGGCTTTCCCTTTCATCACCGATTCATTTTTTTCTCGGTCTACAAGTAAGACATCTGCATGACCATGCATCGCAATAATAAATGCTAATGTTGCACCTGTATGACCTGATCCAATGATAGAAACCTTTTTACGTTTCATGTTTACTACCCCCTTGTATATCCTCGTCTTTATTATAACACCCTCAAGTTGCTTTTTTCATTTTTAGAGTAAAATCATTTGCATCTTTTTTTATCTTCCATTGCAAATCTATAGACACAAAAAGCACGTCCCTATCACAAAGTACGTATGCGATACTTCGTTTGGCGCAAAGGCAATTCAAATACTTATCAAATTCTCGTTACTTTAGTGAATAAACAATGCGTCCTTATCAAATAAAAACGGCACTTTTACATCACGCTTTTTCAATAAGCTGATCATAAAAGTGCCATTCTATACATTAGTGATATTTGAAAAGCATATATAAGTATAACGAAAATGCGCCAATCATTAACACGGTCATCATTAATAAATACAATGCTGTACGACCATATTTAAATAAGAATGCGATGAACATCGCGATAACGTTATAAACCATAAAAATACCAAAAACTGTAACTAACCAAACCGTATCAGGTGAAAAAATAAATAAAAATGCAACGATGAGTCCAAAAATAATATAAGGTATGGCGATGACGTTGCGTTCAAAACGACTACGTTTAATTTTTTCTTCTTCTGTCATAAGACTGCCCCTAACTTCAATTCGTAATAATCCGATTTTACAATGTTTTTAACGATGATGCACCGACAAGTTGTGACAAATTATGGAATATCATAGCCTTGTGCTGCAGTAAATATATCAAACCATTCTTGGTCATATAATTCAATATCAAGCCCTTGGATAACACGATCAAGTCGCTCTAACTGTTGCGTCCCTACAATCGGCATAATCTGAGCGGGATGCTTTTTAAACCAAGCCGAAACAATGGCTTCAACAGTTGTGTGATGTGCTTGTGCAATACGTTTAAGTACTGTCATGACATGTTGTCCTTTTTGATCGTCGCTTTGAAATAGTGCACCACCAGCAAAAGGACTCCAAGCCATTAATTTGACGTTTTCCCGTTGCATATCATCAATCGTGCCATCTTGAAAAGCGGTCAATTGATATGGAGAAATTTCAATTTGGTTCACTGCAATATGAAATTTATCGTCTTTCAAACATCGATTAAGCAATTCATATTGCGCGCGTTTAAAATTAGATACACCAAACGAACGAATTTTACCTTCATCTACCAAATCTTTCACAGCATCTGTAATTTCACATGGTTTCATTAGTGGCGAAGGTCGGTGAATGAGTAAACTATCTAAGTAATCAACTTGAAGTTCTTTTAATGATCGCTCTACTGCACGCTTAATATGTATTTTACTAAGATCATATCGATGTGCGGTTTGATGAGGATGAATTGCGTTTGGCTGAACAATCCCACACTTTGTAACAATCTGCAGTTGATCTCTAAGTGAAGGGGACAACGCAAGCGCCTTGCCAAACATCCCTTCTACAGTATAGTGACCATAAATATCTGCATGGTCCACGGTTGTGACACCTCGCTCAACCAATTCATGAATAAAGCGATTCATTTCTTGTGATGACATTCCCCACTGATCTGCGCGATAAAATCCTTGAATAATTCTTGAATAGTGTACATGTTGATTAATTGCAATCTTCTCCATAAATAACACCTCTTGATTGATCCATATTAACTAAATTGTAGCACATCCAAATTATTTCTGAGTCTAGCTTCATCTAATTGCTCCCCAATCAAAACGACTGATGATGGAAAATCTACATCTCCGACACTTTCAATCGTAGGCAAACCTTGAGCATATTGAATTAAATACATTTCATCCGGACTTTCTCGAAGTCTAACGTAACCTTTCAAGCGTAACACATTTTCTGGTAATTTTAGGATAAACTGCACCAACTGCGCTTGTGAAATTGCTGAACTAAAAGTATATTTTAGACTTGTATAATGTGCATGATGATGGTCGTGATGATGTTTACCATGATGGTAATGTTCATGTTCATGGTGCGCATGATGTCCGTGACGATGTGCATACTCGGGTAACGTATGCTCAGCGCCTGCATTTTCAATGACAGTTTGTTGAACTTGTCCATGGTCTGAAATTAACACACGACTTTTGGGAGCAATGGTTTCAATCGCTTCTACAATTTCCTTTAAGTCACTGTCATTTGATAATAAATCGACTTTATTAATAACAATCGCTTGACTCGCGCGAACTTGGTCTTCTAATAAATCAAGCGTTTGTTTCGAATAGTTTTGTCGAGATAAAAATCTTGAACTATCTACAATACAAATCGCTTCTGGACTTTCGAAGGCTTGCGCAATAAGCGGGTCTTGACAAGCAATCAAAACATCAATCGGATTTGCAATCCCTGTCGCTTCGATAATAATCTGATCAACACTGTTTTTTTGTTGACTTAGTTGATATAAAACTGCAATTAAATCATGTTGTAAATCACAACAAATGCAGCCTTGTAATATGGATTGTTTGACGTTGTAATCCTTTAAAATTCGACTATCCACATCAAAATCCCCAAATTCGTTTACAATGAGTGCGACTTTCTCATCTTTTTTTAATATTTGCGTCATATAATGATTTAAGAATGTGGTTTTGCCACTTCCTAAAAACCCATTAACGATTGTAAGACGCGTTTTATTTTTAAGCATAAATTTAATCCTTTCTCTTAATAAATCTACAAATCTGTTATAATATATGTGTATGTCTGACTTTTAACTTGATAAAGTACGCTTTATCTTCTAAAATTACCGCATGCTATATTTTAAGGATAGCATAGATTTAAGTGAGAACGGCTTAAATCCACTCGATTATGGACGGGTTCCCATTCGTGATAGAGAGAGAAAACGAATAGAATCTCTGGAGGAGAACTAATTATGTCTGACCATTTAAACTTGAAAGAGCAAGTATGTTTTAGTTTGTATAACGCACAAAGACAAGTTAATCGTTATTATTCAAACAAAATTTTCAAAAAATACAATCTCACGTATCCACAATTTTTAGTATTAGAAATTTTATGGGACCATTCTCCTGTTAATGTAAAGAAAGTTGTAACAGACTTAGCGCTTGATACGGGTACAGTATCACCGTTATTAAAGCGTATGGAACAAATTAATCTCATTAAAAGAGAGCGTTCTGAAATTGACCAACGTGAAGTGTTTGTACATTTAACTGAAAAAAGCAAAGATATGCAACCAGAGCTCGCAAATGCATCACAACTTGTTACTGAAGCTTCATCATTAACAACTGATGAGGTTAAGGAGCTCAATCGATTACTTGAAAAAGTAATTACTGCATTTGAAGAAAAGAAATAATAATTAACAGTTCTTGAAGTGTGTTCTATTTAATGGGTGATAAAATCAGTTATTCTAGTTTCAAATATGACAGTGTATTGCTATAGATAGACTTTGATTTTTGGGGACCGAATCAATATTTACGAAATCATACTGGGGAATCGTAGTATTGACTTTTCAACCTGTTACTTTTCATAAAATCATAACAGGTTGAAATCATATCAAAAAATGAGGTGTTTGATATTGACCACCTTGGTTTATCTATACATACTTTATCAACGACTGAAAGCGCGTTGAATGCATAAAAGACTTTGCATTCACGCACTTTTTTTATTTTATCTTTTCCTACTCTACATTGCATATCTCATCTATCATTAGGCTATAGCTTCAACATGTATGGCTTATAGTTCAATGGGGCGATGAACATATTCCGCCAAAAATGATTCTGGGGACATATCTCCCACCACTTTTCCTTCTTGCATAACAATCACACGATCAAAATCTTTTAAATATTCCATATCATGTGTCGCGACAATCAATGTTTGCGCTTGCTGGTGAAGCTGTTGCATGACCAGTTTTGAATTTTCTATATCTAACGCAGTGGTTGGTTCGTCAACGATCCAAACTGGTTGTTGACGAAGTAGCATACGTGCAATGGCTAATCGTTGAAATTCCCCACCAGAAAGCGCTGTTCTCATCATCGTAATCGGTCGTTCTAATGGAATATGCGCTAACTGCAATTGATCTAACACCTTACGACATTTCGCCTCTGACGCGTGGGTCAATAAATTATCATACACTGTACCGTCGAAAAAATGCGGTTGTTGTAATAATGTATCGATTTGCGCATGAAAATGCGACGTATCGAGTTGACCAATAGGCATCTGATTTATCATTATTTGACCTTCTGTGGTATCGTACAAGCCCATTAAAAGATACAATAGGGTTGATTTTCCTGCACCTGATTCTCCAACAATCGCCACATGTTCGCCTTGATAAATCGTTAAATTCAAATGAGATAAAATGGGTCTTTGTTGATGTTCATAACGTAATGACACTTCTTTCAAATTGAACATCGGTTCGCCGTGCTCAATGTCTGAAATATTTACTTTTCGATGACCCTCTTCACTACCTTGTTCACGCATCACTTCTGATAAGCTTTCTTGTGCAAGTTCTGTCTCGCTCTTATAATAAGCCACTTGACTCATTGGCACAGCTTGCTCAAGTAATGTCAGAATCATTAAAATAATACTTGTCGCATAAACGACATCAACATATTGTTTTTCGACCATCACAATGATTAGGATGACACTGACCAATAGTGCAACCATACTTATGATATTTCTCACATATGCATACTTCAAATGTCCCCGTTGTGAATGATGTTCTGCTAAATTAAAGTGTGTTTCACTTTCGGAAAGTTTGGCATCATATTTTTCAGAACTATTGAAGCGTCGCAGTTCATTGTGACCTAAAATTCTGTCGTGATACTCATGCATAAATTGTTGTTGAGATTGATTAACAGTCGTCTGAACCTGCTTAGCTTGTTGTGCTTGAAGCCAAGGCAAAACCAACAACGTTAACACCATCGTGAATAGGATTAATAGCGCATGTGTCCATGAAAAATAAAATAGGACGCCTGCTGTTAATAAAGTCGTTATTCCTATCACAATAGGCGGATAATAGACACGTAAATACACATTTTGCAAAGATTCCACTTGCGTCACCATACGGCCTAATAAATCACTTGAACGAAATTTACGAAATACATCCGGTACGATTGGAATTAAAGCGCGGTAGAGTTGTACACGTACATCTCGTAACATCGTAAATGTGGCCCGATGAGAACGTAGTCTTTCATAATAACGTGTAATTGCACGAGTAAAACCGAATAATTTCACTGTAACAATAAGCCCCATTAATGCAAAGAGAGGCGCACCTAGCGCACTTTGTGTGATCATATAACCACTTAAGAAAAACATGCCTAAAGCAACCGCACTCCCTACGACACCTATGAAGATGGCCATTAAAATATCTTTGTTCCATTTAATATTAATGGTTTGATTTAATTTTTGATTGTATTTATTCATTTAAACATCACCATCCTGTGGATCCGCCTTGAAATCAATTTGAATCTGGGTATCATCAGAGCGTATCTTTCCGTCTTGTAAATAAATTCGACGGTTCGCATGTGCTATCGTTTGTTGTCTGTGTGCAATCGTCAATCGCGTCGTCTCAGTAAAATAGGTATCCAACGTTTGTTGAATCAATTGTTCAGTTGCTCGGTCTAATCCAGCAACAGGCTCATCTAAAACGACAAAGTCTGGCTGCATCAACAACAGACGTGCCAATTCAATTCGACGCATTTCTCCACCTGACATCATCTCGCCACCCTCTCCAATAAGCGTGTCTATACCATCGTGTAAAGCATTGACTTTATCCCACAAATTGACCGCTTGCAGGACAGTCATCATTTTTTCACGCGGAACTGTATTGAACACACTCACGTTTTCGGCAATCGTTGCATTGAAAATATATGGATTTTGTGATAAATAACCCATCTTTAGGTGTGCGTTTTGATAAGAAACATATCCTTTTTGTGGCACCAATTCTCCAAGTAAGATTTGAATCAATGTAGATTTACCAGCACCACTAGGGCCTACCAGCGCAATTTTGTCCCCTTTATTAATATCAAATTGGATATCACTCAGAACCGCTTTCGCCATACCTTCATAACAAAATGACAGATCTCGAACTTGGATAAGAGAAGTCTGTGTTGTATCTATCACAGGTAACGGATGATTCGGCAATTTATTATCGAGCGCTTCATGAATAATATCACTTGCGCCTTCACTCTCTTTTCCAGTATGAAATGCTTGCCCCAAATCTTTAATCGCATTATAAAATTCAGGTGCCATAATTAACGCAATAGCTGCTGTGTAGAAATGAATAGATTTAAAGACAATCAAACTCAACCCCACTTCTAAAGCGACCAGTCCAATGCCTAGCATACTGATAAATTCAAGCATCAATCCTGAAAGAAAAGCACTTCTTAAAATGACCATCGTCTTGTCACGAAATTGTGTACTCTCTCGTGAAACAGTCTCCACCGCTTGCTCTGAACGATTAAATAATTTTAAAGTGACTAATCCTTTAGTCAAGTTGAGAAAACGTTGACTGAAATGGTTTAAAAAAGTCATTTGGTCTTTGGCATCATCTCGTGTTTTCAACCCAAACACGATGTAAAAGACTGGAATAAAAGGTGCAGTCACTAACATGATCAGTGCTGCAGGAATATGGATTTTAAACATAACGACAATAATCACAAATGGAATAAACGTAGATTTAAAAACTTGAGGTAAATAATTTCGATAAAATGGTAGCATATCGGCTAGTGTCTCAGTAGCCGTTGTTAATCTTTCACCAACTGCTTGTTGATTCACTTGCTTCAATAAACGGTGTCGAATCGTCGTCCGAACACGATGCGAAAGTTTTTCACCTAACCATGAATTCAAATAATCTAAGCTTGCCCTCATTAAAAGTGCCACTGCTAAAAGCGTCACTAAAGGTAACCAGTGGGTGGATTTATTTGTAAGTAGACGGTCTAATATCACACCAATCGTAATATTTTGTGTCACGACTGTGATTGCCAAAGCTAAGCAAACAACCGCCATTAATAATGGATATAAGTAAAATTTCTTTGCCCATGAATGCAATTGTTTCATTTTTTCGTGCCTCCATTTTGGATGCGTTATTTTTTCTATTTTACATTGTTTATGAGGCAGAAAGCTAAAAATTAAATTGACATTTTCAAACGATTTTCATGACATTCATACGCTGAATCAATGCGCCTGGGCTCTTTTCGAAGATGTGACAGATTTTCGAATATCCTTAACCTTTTGATATCTGCACTTAATGCTTTTTACTAGAATAGGATAACCTACCCTTTTAGATACCTCATCATCTTATCCAGTTTGTTTTCATACTTTGGTCCTAGAATATAGGTTAACTAAAGACATGTGAGGGGTTCTTGTGCTATCATATGCTATATTATATTTACAAATAAACAAAAATGAATAGAGGGTACTTGTATGTTATTTTTTGAATTGATCAAAGCAATCATTCTCGGTATTGTGGAAGGTCTTACAGAGTTTGCACCTGTTTCTTCCACTGGGCATATGATTCTCGTCGATGATATGTGGCTCAAGTCGACTGAATTTTTAGGCTCACAATCTGCTTTTACATTTAAGGTTGTCATACAGCTAGGTTCCATTTTTGCTGCAGCATGGGTATTCCGTCATAAATATTTCGAAATGTTACATATTGGTAAGTATGCACCTGAACGTCAAGAAGGTCGACGTTCTAAGCCACGACGTTTGAAATTATCACATATTATTGTCGGTATGATTCCTGCTGGTATACTAGGATTTTTATTTGATGATTTAATTGAAAAGTATTTATTCAGTGTACCAACTGTTCTCATTGGACTTTTCCTTGGCGCAATTTATATGATTTTAGCTGATAAATATAGTCGCAACGTTCGAAATCCAAAAACTGTTGATGAGATAAACTATTTCCAAGCTTTTGTTATCGGGCTTTCTCAAGCTATTGCAATGTGGCCGGGTTTCTCTCGTTCAGGATCAACAATTTCTACAGGGGTCTTGATGAAGTTAGACCATAAATCAGCCTCAGATTTCACTTTTATGATGGCTGTGCCTATTATGCTTGCGGCAAGTGGTCTATCCATCGTAAAGCATTATAATTATATTCAATTTGCGCATATCCCGTTTTACATTTTAGGCTTTTTAGCTGCATTTATCTTTGGTTTTATTTCAATTAAACTTTTCTTAAAATTAATTCAAAACGTGAAGTTACTACCTTTTGCTATTTATCGAATTGTGCTCGTCGTCGTTATCGCAGTCGTATACTACGGTATCTTATAAAAAAGCTCACGCACAATCAGCATCTCAGTGAGGGGTCGAATTGAGGGCGTACTTTAATCTCTAGCAGTTGACTTAAAGATTAAAGGCGCCCTCTTTTACATATGTTTTCTCACCTCGACCTCTAAGCGTTTATTTCCAAGCGCGAAAGGGTAATAACACATAAGTATACTCACAAATGGAGGCAACGTTCATGAACAAAACTATCAAAACAATTATAAACATCTTACCTGTCTTTCTCGTCCCACTCATTGTTGAACGTAAAAAGTTCAAGGCTCATCCAGATGTCCAAAAAGTGACACAAACGACCGTGCATACATCTCAAAAAGTAGCGCATAAAGCGGGACATGCTGCTGGGTATGTTAAAGACTCTGTCGTCTCTGGTTCAAGCCATTTAAAAAATCGTGTTCAAACTAAAAAACAACGTCATGATTATAATAAAGCGATGAAAAAAGAAGCGGAAAAACAACGCTATATGCGTCCTGAAAATGTACGCGCGCGTGGTGAAGACTTAGCGAAAGAAAACCGAAAAGAAATCGATAAACTTTCAAAGAAATTAGACAAACACATTTCAAAACGCCATAAAGAAGAAGATAAAGCGTTAGCCCAACGTCAAAAAAACTTAATTAAAAATATGGAAAAAATGCAAAAGTATGAAGAAAAAGTCGGTCATACACCTGGAAACATAGATTTGAAAACAAAGCAACGTGGCGATAAAATCGAGCAACAAAATAAAAAAGAAATCGAAAAAATGAATAAAAAGTTAAAAAAACATCAAGAAGCACTGCGTAAAGAAGAAGAAAAAATACAAAAGCACGTGAAAAAGCATTGAAAGCAAATATGAAATCCTTACAAAAAGATGAACAGTTAAATGACACATCTCTAAATGCACGTCACAAGCAGGATTAATCAATGCGTATATTGATAGATGGCGATGCTTGTCCAGTCGTAGATTCGATTATTCGTTTGACGTCTGAGACAGGCATCTTTGTATATCTCTTTCGCACATACGACCATTTTTCTGTTCAATCATTTCCCGCACACGTTGAAGTGAAATATATCGATGGTGGTCGAGATGCCGTTGACTTTATGATACTTCAATATGCTCAACCCGACGATATTGTTGTCACACAAGACTATGGTTTAGCGAGTTTACTTTTAAATAAGGTCAAGTATGTTTTGCATCATACCGGGCATTTATATACGTCTGAAAATATAGAACGTTTGCTTACACAACGTTATTATCATCAACAAGAGCGTCGAAAATCAAAGCGTTATCCAAAAGGGCCAAAAGCTTTTAATCAAGATCAACGTTTATCTTTTGAATCGCAATTGTTAAAATTAATTGAGACACAGCAGTAACAGATGACCTGATTTCATCATTTTTTAAATCAATGATTAAAAAAGTGACGCGATTGCGTAGACGCCTTTAATTTTACGTTCGTCACCTAAACCAGGTCGTTGGAAGAATATAATCAAGTAGATTCGTCAATATTAAGGAGGAGGCAATATGATTAAAAGAATTGCTGTCTTTTGTGGCGCAAGTAAAGGTCACGATGATACATATGTAAAAGAAGCATACGCTCTAGGAAAACACCTCGCAGAACATCAAATTGAGTTAGTTTTTGGTGCAGGTTCCGTTGGTATCATGGGTGCCATACAAGAAGGTGTCTTAGATTATGGCGGACGCGTGATAGGCGTTATGCCAAAGTTTCTAGATGAACGAGAAATCACAAGCCAAAAAGTATCAGAATTAATCTTAGTGGATTCGATGCATGAGCGAAAACAAAAAATGTCAGATTTAGCTGATGCTTTTGTGATGGCTCCTGGCGGTGCAGGATCTTTAGAAGAATTCTTTGAAATTTATAGTTGGGCACAAATTGGGTTACATCAAAAACCAATTGGTATTTATAATACGAAACAATTTTTTAATCCACTTCAAAATTTAATTGAACATATGATCAAAGAAGGGTTTATTGATGAAAAATATACGCACCTCGCACACCTCTATGAAACGCCCGAAAGCTTACTAGAAGGCCTTAAAAATGCAAAACCTATCTCGACACGAACATATGATTAATCGTAATCGTTTAAGATAGCGTGTTACACCGTATAATACAAGGGAGCTGGTATGATAAAGCCCATGTTAGGGATTGATGCCACTCCCTTTTTCAATGTATCGTTATCGGACATTTCTTTTATTTAATTACGACGACTTTTTATGTGTCTCTGCCACGTCATCATAAAGCGTTTTATGATATCTGACTTGTTGCTTTAAGACATGATGCGGGCTTAGCTCTCTTTTTTCAAATTTATCATAAAAAGACATTCCAATTTTCTCCATTACACGAATAGAAGGACGATTAATGTGAGCAGCGATGGCATATACTTCTGAAACACCTCGCTGTTTAATATAATTTAAAACCGCTTCCGCCCCTTCAGTAGCAATCCCGTTGTCCCACACTTCTGGTGATAAACGCCAACCAATTTCGTAAAAAGGTAAATTATCAAAAGGATAGTCGCTCGTTTTAGGTATGTAATTTACACCGATAAAACCAATCCATTCTTTTGTCGCTTTCAATTCAACCGCAAATAAACCGATTTTATTTTTAGATAGGTAAGCTTTCATCGCTTCAAAATCAAGTCTTGATTTTTCATAGCTTAACAGACTTGGAAAGTATTGTCTGACTTGGCGATTTGCATTTAATCGTTGCAAAGGTAGTAAATCTTCCTCTTGCCAATCTCTTAGCTTTAATCGTGCTGTCTCTATATATACTGTCATTGATGATCCCCCCATTGTTACCGCTCATAAAAAATAGACTCTATAGCTACAATAGCCATAGAGCTGCAAAAGTGATGCCATATCCATTATGCCTTAGAAATGTAGCTAATCAGTTGGATTTTAACGGGTACTTCTTTTATGCGATTTGGATTTTGACCTTTACTTGTAGTAAATGTCGCATCGACAAAATCATTTTTATGGTTCAAACGATATGTTGCGACATACGTTTCCCAATCATGATCAAAATTAGGTTTTAATGCAATTACACGTTTCAACTCACCTGTTGCATCTATAATTGAATAACCTGTAATATTTTCAAGCTCACGTCCGAGTTCAATTAAAGACATGTCGCGACCTTCTAATAACTCAAATTCCTTTTCATACATGTGCAATCCCTCTTTTCTGTACGTTCATATATGTGTTTTTAATACCCTCTCCATTTTAACATCAAACGCTTGAGATGTAGTCAATGAATGAAAGCTTTCTGTTGCGTGCCTTTTATAATTTGCGTATGGTTAATGTTGCTTGTCGTTTGAATCTGAAGTTGCTTGTTCTTTATGCACTTCATTCGTCTTTTTATGTGTAGACGCCTTTTCATTAGCGTTTGTTGGTTCTTTTGTATGCTTGGCTTTTTCATGGTTTTTTTCTTTTTCTTGCGGTTTATCTTTTTTCTTTTCTGTATCCGTTGATTTACCTTCATCAATGGACTTTTCTACATCTTTAATTTGATGATCTAAATCATCACCTTGCTTTTTTAACTTCTCATTTTCTTGTTGGAGTGTTTTTTGCTCTTTTTCTAGCGATTGAATTTCATTTTGCAGTTTATCTTTTTCACTCTTCCCACAACCAGACAAAACAAATGTGAGTGTCACAAGTATAATTAGCCATTTTTTCATTTTTCTTTCTCCCATATCAAAAAATACTTCTCTTTTATTCTATCATGGTTTTACGCTTCTAGCATAACAAGGCTATGCGCATCATGATAAAAAATCTGAATTCATTCGTGCCCTCTTTAGCTTTCTTTTCCATATCACAAAAATATAGACAATCTTCGAAAAACATCTAGATTCGTACTTCTCTATCGCCTTAATGCTCAAGATTTTTAACCATCGTATACTTTTCGACTTGATAACCTAACTTTTGGTTCAATGCTATCATGGCTTCATTATTTTTATCCACTGTCCCAATCAACTGATGTGCCTCTTGTTTGATTGCCCACTGCTCAATCTCTTTTTTGAGTTGCTCTGCATAGCCTTGTTGACGATAAGCAGGTGCTACATAAAGAGATTCAATCGTCACTGTTTGAGAAGTACTATCAAAATGCGCCCATCCATACGCTTGAACTCTATCGTCGTCACCCCTCATCACACCTAGCCAGTCTTGTGTATAGCGTAACCGGCGATCAATCATTTCTTCGTACAGTGCAATTTCCATCTGACTCACAGCCTTTTTATTGCTATGACGCTGTTCATACAACATTTGTACATGTATTGATGCCACTTGATGTATATAGTGGTGATTTTTTGATTTCAGTAAAAGCATACGTGATACCTCTCTCTTAAGTATTGAATTATTTCTATAAAATCGTCATAATAGTGACAGTTTAATGTTGAACCGAATAAAAGGAGGTGCATGACCAATGAAGACAACTAACGAACTCATGAAAGAAAATAATGTTAAGTCATTGCGCTTAAATAATACAGACCGTCAAATATTTGAAAGCTATATGACATATGTACGCGCAGATATGCGGGTCAATGCACATGATTCAGAAATTGTTCTACAACGTATTTTGACGCATTTGCTTAATGCTGAAAATAAAGGGATGCATGCGATGGATTTTTTTAATCATGATCCAAAAAAACATGCGATACAAACGATTAAAGAGTTACCCAACCATACATTTATCAATATATTTCGTTATATTTTCCAACATATTATTTTTTTATTAGGCCTCTTTTGCTTTTTAAAAGGTTTTTTAGGCTTCTTTATCAATGATACCCGAATTTATCTTTATACTTTCCCGTTCACTTTTATTTTAGGTATTTTTATTACATTTTTGTTTGTATGGGCTTGCTTTAAAATGGTACAGTTACAAGCTTTTAGCTATTCCCGAATTGCTTGGCTTTTAGGTTACATCGTTTTAATCGCTTTAGTGGTGATCATTTTTATTGTTTTCTTCTTCCCACAAAACTTTTTACAATTTGGCCCTTATATTCATATCAGCAATTGGGCTTTTATTGTCGCATCATTCATTATTGTACCTGTAGGTGCTTATTTACAGAATCATAAACAGAAACAGACCGGACCTTCATGGCGTTAAAGTTAAAGCACGGCCATCGTCCAAAGCAAAACGAAGACGATTTTCTATATAATAAATGAATCTTCAAAAGTAATGAGGTGCTTGAAGGTACATGTAAAAAATAAAACTTCTTCGTGCCCTTAATTTGCGCTTAAATGATTAAAAACGGGGCTAGGATCATATCCTAGCCTCGTTTTTTAGTTACTATTTAAATCATTACATAAATGAAGCCCTATTTATCTCCTCAGTTGTCCAGTCTATTTCCTGTATCGAATTTAGCTTACTTCAACTGTTTTTGGACTTTTTTTAGTAAATAAAATTAATACAAAACCTAATGATAATGATAATGCAGAGACATAGAAGACATTACCTAAACCAATCCAGTCACTCATAGCACCGCCTAGAAGGTTTCCTAACAACTGGCCGACAACCATTGCATTTGCAAATAATGTTGAAGCATAACCTGGAAATTGTGGCAAAATATCTTGAAAGTAGCTAATCCCTATACCTAATAAAACAGCTAAAAATGCTGCAAGTAAGACTTGACCAATTAACATCATTCTCACACTTTCAAACACGCCTATACTTCCAAAAAAGAGGCTTCCACAAACAGCTGCAATAGCCAACAGCGTTCGAGTTTGAACCTTACTCGCAACAATGCCTAAAATAATCATAAAAGGCACTTCTAAACCTGCACATAAACTTGCTAAATGACCTACATATTTCTCTTCTTCACCAAGATATTTCGTGACAAAAAGGGGCATATTGAGTGTGTACATCCATTGCCCAATATGTAATAACACAAAAGCAACAAATGGCACGATAAGATAACGATGTCTCAACATAGAAGGTGCATTTTGTTCAGTATGTGTCGCTGTACGCGTGGGTTGTTTCGTCTTGATATCTTTGAAAAAGAAGACTTGTAAGAGTAGTGTTGTCAAAATAATCGCGACAGTGCCTCCGAAAAGTCCACTATAGCCCCATGACTGATTAAGAATGTTACCCACTAAAGGTCCAAATAAGAAACCAAATGAAAACATAGACCGCAGCACAGAATTTGCAAAAACGGCGCGACTGCTTGAAGTTGACTGATCAATAGACTCTCTCGCAGATGCATAAAGTTGTGGCATTGCAGGTGCGAACAGCCCTTGAAAAATGGCATATAAAATAATAAATAGCGTTATAGAATGAATAAAAAAGGGGAGTGCAAAGCTAATAGCGCCCATAAATAACCCAATAATAATTAATAACTTGCGATTCACAGCATGTGTGTCTGAAAAACGCGCGACAATACTGTTCATTGTGAATTGACTAATTGCCGCAAGTGCTAATAATAATCCAAACTGATTGGTAGTCATCCCGAGTTGGTTTGTTGCAAATAGCACAAAAAAAGGTACTGTAATGGCAATCCCCATGCCAATCAGCATCATGTTGACTAAAAAGAGCTTATAATTTTTAATAGTTAATAATTCCCGAAACATTTGTTTTCTCCTTAATACGTAATTATCTTCTTTCTTAAATGACTTTACATCATCCTTTACTTTTTCTTCTGTTTACCTAAAAAAGCACACTCTTAAACCATCGGACGTAAACGCGCAATGGTATACGTCACATCTGATCAAGATGTAGATATTCTTTGAAAACATTAATAAATGAGCTCACTTGCGGTAATTGCATCATACTCATGTCATAACTTAAATATGTAGAACGCACGAGCGAATGTGCTTCTATGTCAACTTTTAACATCTCGAATTGTGTAATATCTAAGTCTTTCACCATAATTTCTGGTAATATGGTCACGCCAACACCACTCAAAAGTAACGCTTTACATGTAGCAACTTGATCCACCTTGATTCTTGCATGATAATCTTGAGACATATGTTGTTGATACCACGTTTTAATTTGATTAATGTAAACTGGATCAGCCTGAAATTCGATGAAAGGTAATTTATGCAACTCATCTTTTTTATTTTTAGGATAAATAAAATAGTGTTTATCGTCCATTAAATGATCATTATGCATATTTAATAAAGGATTTCCGCGAACAATCATTATATGATAATCATTATGATTCGCTTTAATATGTTCACTTGACCCGACTTGTAATTCAATTTCAACATTTGGAAATTCAGTTGTATAACGATTTAACACTTCAGGTAACACTGTTTGACCCACAAGTGATGAACAACCAATCGATAGTGTCCCGTTAATCGCACCCACATGTGCCTTAATTTTATCTTGAAACAAGCGCTCTTGCTTTAACATTGATTTTGCATGCGCTATAACCATCGCACCTTCAGTTGTCGTAATTAACTGCTTTTTTGTTCGGATGAAAATCTCAACACCAAAATGTCTTTCTATAGATTTAAGACGTTGCGTGACTGCAGGTTGAGAAATGTATAGTCTTTCAGCTGCTTTTCTCAACGTACGTGTCTCATCTAAAGTAATTAACAACCGATAATCATCAATTTTCATCGTAGCGCCTCCTCAAAATAAAAGAACACTAGACAAACAGAACATTGTCCAGTGTGCATGTATACTTTCACAGCACACGCTGGGTTGGTTGTAACGGTGTGTGAAAAACATTTCTTTTAATCACTAATACTGTTTATGCTTTTCTTTTTTCTGATACTTATGCTTGATTTTCTGATAACAGTACATTGCCCGTCTTTCAATACCTTCAAAATCCTCATCAATCTGGATCATGAGTTGGTGTGCGATCACATAAGCTTCATGGTATTGCTTTCTTGTAATTTGCTTCGTTTTCAGTGCATATTCCAAGTCATCTTGATCAACAAGTTCATATTGACCATTGGGTAGTGCGAGCACATCTAAGCACAAGTCTAACGTACGTGCCTTACCTTTTTGCGTTATATTTTTTAAATTAATATCAAAATAATATTGCAATGGTTGTCCTTTATCATTAAACATGACAGTCATACTGTAACGCTTTTTTTCTGGTAATATTTGCAACCACTGATAGTTATCATCAGCCACGACTATCTTTTTACCTACAACGGTCACCTCTAAAGGCTCTCTCACCTTTTTAATTGTAATTAAACCTATGATGCCTTTAAATTTGTTATTGTTTACTTTAACTTCGATATAATCATGGTCTAAGAGGCGACGCCAGTGACGTTTATCAATATATTTCACTTTCACAGCCACCAACCCCCTTTCGTACATTATATATAAATCAGCGTTATATGTCACTTCTCTCAGTTTCTAACCCACTTGAACTTTGCTCATCTACACCTCGATGATAGATGTCAGTCTGTCTAAAGCTATGTGATGTGCAATATTTTTTATACGTCAATTTAAGCGTAGACGTTGATTTTCTGAAAGGTGAGAACATCGTACGATTTCATACATCTTAATATGAAACAAAAAACATACTAAAGTGTATACAATCGTTAGGTTCTCATCACCTTAACATCCACCTTAGTATGTTTAAAATCACAACCACTGTCTCCCATCATCGCCCTATATGTTATGGGATTGACGTAATGAGGTCATTCCTCATTCCCTTTCATTTACACATTCTTTTTCGCATATTTTTGAATGATTGTTTTATGCTCAGGATAAGTTTTTATAAGCTCATCTTGTGTGAATAATTCAAAATGTTCAAATTGAAATGCCGGTTGTACCATACAACCCACTACCGCAAAACTATTTTCTTGTTCAATAGAAGATGCAAAAATGGTATTTTTAGGCACAACAAATTGTAATACGTCACCATTTGCTACATCCGGACCGAGTTGCACAGTTTCATATGTGTGATCAGGGTGTATCATATGAATCGTGAGTGTATGCCCAGCATGAAAGTACCATATTTCATCAGCATCAATGCGATGAAAATGAGAAATGTTTGCGTCTTCTAATAAAAAATAAATGCTTGAATAATTTGGACGGCCTTCTGCCTGATTTGGACTTAATATTGTTTCACGATAATATCCCCCTTCAGGATGAGGGGTTAAATTAAGATGCTGTATCCATTCTTGAACATCCATAATAAATGCCTCCCAGAGATTTATTATAGTTCAACATTATAGAAGACACGTTGTACATCTTCAAGGTCTTCTAATACGTCAATCAGTTTTTCAAAAGTCGCTTGGTCTTCACCAGAAAGTTGCACTTCTGTTTGCGGTAACATTTCAAATTCTGCAACTTCAAAGTCAGCAACGCCCATGTCACGTAAAGCTTGTTGAACTGTAGCAAACTGGTCAGGTTCAGCATAGACGATTGTCAAATCACTTTCTTCAACCACGTCACGAACATCTACATCGTTTTCCATTAATGCTTCAAGTACAGTATCTGCATCAAAACCTTCAAAGGCAAATGTCGCTGTGTGATCGAACATATAAGCAACCGAACCAGAAACGCCCATATTTCCTCCATTTTTACCAAATGCAGCTCTTACATCAGATGCCGTACGATTAACATTGTTTGTTAAAGCGTCAACGATGACCATGGAGCCACTTGGACCAAAACCTTCATAACGTAACGCATCGAAATTTTCTTCGCCGCCACCTTTAGCTTTGTCGATTGCTCTTTCAATAATATGGTTGGGTACAGAATAAGTTTTAGCACGTTCAAGTACAAGTTTTAACGCTTGGTTTGACTCTGGATCTGGCTCTCCTGATTTTGCAGCCACATAGATTTCTTTACCAAATTTTGCATAAATACGACTTGTATTCTTATCTTTTTGTGCTTTCTTTTCTTTAATGTTATTCCATTTACGTCCCATTACTTCCATCTCGCTTTCACATGCTTTTTTGAATACTCTTTATTATACATGGAAATTTTACAGTCTGGCAACATTCTACTCAATATGAACAGGTTGTACGAATAATCGTTGTACTAATTCATGCGCCGTTTGCTGATCTGACGCATGATAAATCAACAACCGTCCATCTTGATATAATGTCATTTCATAGTCTTTATATTGTAATCGTTTAATAAAATGATTTTCGATTAAGCATGTCACACTTGGATGGATTTTTGCTGAAAACTGCTCTGGAGAGAGTCTATATTGATAAACGCCACCACACAGTAATTGTGTTTGTTCGAGTTGCTTATGATTTAATCGATCATATTGATGTTGAGCACAAACTTTACAATCTTCTTCTTTCAATGCTGTGATAGACAATGTTTTCATTTTGCCACGATAAATATCCATTGTCGTCATACGATAAGAAAAATCACCATGCATCAAATAATGAAAGACTTCTGCTACAACCAGACTACTCGCCATATGAACAGCGGGTGGAAGAACACCATTAATATCACAACTTTCCATTGTATCTGGCACATCTGGCATTACACAATGTAAGCATGGACCATCTTGATGAATTGGAAAAACACTCACTTGGCTCCCCACTACAGCCCCATAAATATAAGGTATATTTAACTTTCTAGAGGCTTCATTAACTAAATAACGTGTTTCAAATCGATCGAGTCCATCTAAAATCATGTCGGGTTGCGTTTCATTGAGGATGCCCAATATGTTTCTTGCGGTGATTTCCTCATTCAATGGTTCTATCGTCACCTCATGGTTCATTGCTGATAGATGTTGTTGTAATGCAAATACTTTCGGTGTCATGGCTTGTGCATCCGCTTCAGTATAACCACTTTGACGATGTAAATTAGATAAGGACACCACATCTTTATCAACGATTGTTAAACGGCCGACACCACTTCGCGTCAATTGTTCTGCGATACCACTTCCTAGCGCGCCAACACCGATAACCATCACATGTAATTGCTGCAGTTGGACTTGTCCTTGTTGACCAAAAGGTTTAAATTTCTCTTGTCTGTTATAGCGGGTCATTATAAGAACCCTAACCCCTCTGATGGGCTTGATTGAACAGCATTATATCGAATAGGAATACGACCCGCTTCATAGCTCAAACGACCCGCTTCAATACCTTTTTTCATTGCTTCTGCCATTTTCACAGGATCTTTAGCACGCGATACCGCAGAATTTAATAATATCGCATCTGCCCCAAGTTCCATCGCTTCCGCACAGTCTTTTGCCGAACCTATCCCCGCATCGACAATAACAGGAACTTGACTTTTTTCTATAATGTATCGCAAGTTTAAAGGATTGCTAATACCTCTTCCTGTACCAATTGGCGAAGCAAGTGGCATCACGGCATGTACACCAAGCGCTTCCAAACGTTTCGCTAACACAACATCATCTGAAATATATGGACAGACAATGTAGCCTTTTTCTAATAAAATTTCACATGCTTTATAAGTTTCGAGGGAATCAGGTAATAAAGTTTCATCGTCACCAATCACCTCTACTTTAATCATGTCACATACACCCGCTTCATTTGCCAATTCAGCAATACGTACTGCTTCTTCAGCCGTTTTCGCACCTGCAGTATTTGGAAATGTCGTAAATTGAGACAAGTCCACATTGGCTAAAGGATTAGGCAACTTTTCATCATACAAACTCATTCGGCGTACCGCAAATGTAAGTACTTCTGTTTCAGATGCGTCTATCGCACGAGATTGAATCTCTTCATTTTCGAATTTACCTGTTCCTAAAAATAATCTTGAATTGAAACTTAAATTACCAATTTTAAACATCATTAACCGCCTCCAACAAATTCTAAAAGTTCTAACTGATCGTCTTCACGCACTTCAGTTGTATCCCACTCTGAGCGTTTTACAACTTCTTCGTTACGTTCGACTGCCATGCGTTTTGACTCAATACCAAAGTGATTCAATATATCACGAATCGTAGTACCTTCATCGAAAAGTTGCCTTTCACCATTCACATATACTTGCATTCCCTTCACTCCTTTGCACGCCAATAAGTGACCATTTGTTTAAACTGATGGATTTCGTTTGAAAACGCACTTCCGATACATGCGATCCCCGAAAAACCTGTAGGAACGTTTTGGATTGTCTCAAGACGAATGCCTCCAATTGCAATAATAGGAAAGTCAATAGACAACACTGATGCAATTTCACTAGACGATCGCGGTGGCTGATTGGGCTTAGAGGGTGTGGGAAAGAGATGACCAAACAACACAAAATCAAAACGTTGAGCTTGCGCATAGCGAATACTGTTTTCAGAATGTGTAGACATACTAATACGATAATCCGGCGACTTCTGTTTGATATATTCAGCTTCAACATCACCTTCTCTGAAATGAAGGCGATGAATGCCCAATTGCTCGGCAAGCTGCACATCCGTATGTACAATCATTTTAGATTTTGGAAAACCTTCATCATGCAACTTTAAAATCCATTTTTCTAGTTCAGGCTTTCTCATAGGCGTCCTGAAAATGACGCCATTAATATCAGGTTCAATTGCACACAAGCGTTGAATATGCGTGTGATCAAGCCTTTGATAAGGTGTAACCACTACAATCATCGTATCCATCCTCCTTAACGCAACAAAAAAAGCTACTTTTCATAAATCAAATTAAGAAAAGTAGCGTGTTATTCCCACGAATTCAGCCACTTTCCTACGCCAGTACGAACTGGATCAGGTTCAGGAATTTTGAAATCGCATTTCAATCTCAGCCATTCGCAATGGCACTTCCAGTGGAATCGTTTTATCTATTCAATTGCGTTAACGTTTTACCATACGTGTTAATTCTAACACATAACGAATAATACGGAAAAGGTTTAAGAACAAATTGAAACCCATCTCTCTAGGTGAAAATTGTCCTCGTTTCATTCGATTAAAGTCGTAAAGGGTATACAATAAGAATAATAACAAACCTACCACAGCAATAAGCGTATGGTAAATCGGATTATGGATAAACCACCCGAGTAGACTTGCTAAAATTAAAGCGATAAGTGTTACGAATAAATATTTTCCGATACTTGAAGCATCTTTTATCAAAAAGTAACCTAAAAATCCAAAAATAAGAAACGCTGCAATCGCTAATAAAACAGTGTTAAAAAATACACTTGGCCCCAAATCTTCTAACGTATACATAAATGTGGCATAGGATAATAAGCCTGCAACAATGGTATAAATATGTGAAATGATAGGACCACTAAAACGTACACGTTGTACAACCATCGAAGTAAGGATAAGGATAAGTAATCCTATCGATAACGGTTGGCGCCATGCTTCTGGTAAAAATTGACCTAAATAAGTTGAAATGCCAAAAATAAGCCAATAATAAACAAAAAAGAGCCAAACTTTTCCATAAGCCTTACTAGCGGCTTGATGTGTTGATGATGACATCTTTTCTCTCCTTTCTTTTTGGTTGTTATATTTTACGATAGATTGTGTCACGAATAAAATAAAGTCTCTTGTCCTGTACCAGAAAATGCACTTTTTAGACCTCATTCATCTTAGTTTTCACGCCGTGTAATCCACATCTTATGTTCACTATCATTGTGGCGTTTCTTTATGTTATATTCAGTTGCACAAATTAGCCATCAATCTATAGAATACTTTCCACTGACTTATGAAGCCATTAGCCGTTGGACCTTGTTCAATGACTCATTGTTACAATGCATCTTCTTTTATTTTTAACGACAGATGGATGGCAAGACGCCTGAGGGAACAGGACAAGCCGAAGACTACAGGCTGAGGCTGTCCCCTCGGAAAGGAAGCCATCCATACAAGTAATCCAACATCAAAAACGCTCTAAGACAGTTTCATTAAAAACAATCTTAGAGCGTTTGAATTGAGGAAATAACCCCAGCCTCATCTCTTCTATCATATCATCATAGACCCTACAACGGCCATTGTACAATCAATAATCAATGTGCTGACAGATGATCTAAAGCCATATTTAACGCCAACACATTCACATAGTCATCATACATCGTTCCTTTATGTGCTTGCTTAGTAATTAATTGATCAATTTGTTGTGGTGAGAGATTTCGTTGTTTTGCAATACGTGCCACCTGTTGTTTTGCATTATCCACCGTAATATCGGGATCTAAACCTGATCCAGATTCTGTCACTGCATCAATCGGTGTATGGTGGCCATCGTCTTGTTTTAAATCTTCCACTCTCTTTTTAAGTTCAGGATTGCCATTTGAATAGTTATCACTACCAGAAGCCACCCCTTTTTCTTTCAATGTCGCTTTATCCATATTATATTTGACAGCACTCGTTCTTCCGTGAAAATATTGCGGTTCATTCCACTGCTGTCCAATGAGATTCGAACCTACTACCTTACCATTCTGTGTCACAAGACTTCCGTTAGCTTGGTGGTGAAACAACGTCTGTCCAACTGCCGTTACAGCCAATGGAAAGAGGACACCACACAAAACCATTGTCATTACAACGAGTCCTATGCTACTTCTTATCGCTTTCATATACACCCTCCTATATCCACCATTGAACAATGAGATCGATGAGTTTAATTCCAATAAACGGAACAATCATACCACCCAATCCATAGACCAACATATTTTTCATGAGGATGGTCTCGGTTGAAGCACCTTTAATGCGCACACCTTTCATCGCAATTGGAATTAGTAATGCAATAATCAGTGCATTAAATATTAACGCTGAAACAATTGCAGATTCAGGAGAATGCAAACGCATAATATTTAAAATACTCATTTCCGGTACAGTGACCATCATCATTGCAGGTAAAATCGCAAAATACTTCGCGATATCATTCGCAATACTAAATGTTGTCAACGCACCTCTCGTCATCAATAATTGTTTACCGATTTTAACAACTTCCATCAGTTTCGTTGGATTTGAATCCAAATCAATTAAATTTGCTGCTTCTTTTGCACTTAATGTACCTGAGTTCATAGCTAATCCAACGTTGGCTTGTGCTAATGCGGGCGCGTCGTTTGTTCCGTCTCCTGTCATTGCGACGATATGCCCTTTTTCTTGTTCTTCTTTAATGACTTTTATTTTATCTTCTGGTTTACATTCTGCGATAAAACGATCCACACCCGCTTCTTTCGCAATAGTCGCGGCAGTTAATTCGTTATCACCTGTACACATAACTGTTTCGATGCCCATTTGACGTAACTCTTGAAAACGTTCGATCAACCCTTCTTTAATGACATCTTTTAAGTAAATGACGCCTAAAATTGTTTGATCTTCAACGACGATTAAAGGTGTTCCGCCTTTACTAGAGACTTCAGTAACCAGCGATTCAATATTAGAAGGTACCATGCCACCTTTTTGTTTAACATATTTAATCATACTATTAGGCGCCCCTTTAAAGACTGTGCGATCTCCTATGATAATACCGCTCATACGTGTTTCTGCTTTAAATGGTTGGTAGTCACCTTTGACTTCGTCCGGTAATTGAACCGATGAAGCTTGCGCCAAAGCAACAATACTTTTACCTTCAGGTGTATCATCATAAACAGAAGTTTCATAAGCTGCGACGAGCAATCTGTCATACCATTCTTCATGCACGGGCATCAATGATTCCGCTAAACGGTTACCATAAGTAATTGTGCCGGTTTTATCCAAAATTAATACGTCTACGTCTCCGCATGTTTCTACAGAGCGTCCACTTTTAGCTAAAATATTAAATTGTGTAACGCGGTCCATCCCAGCAATACCAATAGCTGAAAGTAATCCCCCAATCGTTGTCGGTATTAAACATACTGTTAATGCGATCAACGTTGCAATGGGCACATTCAGTTTTAAGTACTGTGCAATAGGATAAAATGTTAAGATAACAACTAAAAAGATAATCGTTAAAGTAATAAGTAAGGTGAAAAGTGCAATTTCATTCGGCGTTTTTTTACGTTGTGCACCTTCGACTAAGGCAATCATTTTATCTAAAAACGTAGCCCCTTCCTCACTATCAACTTCAATAACGAGCCAATCCGATGTTACCGTTGTGCCACCAATAACACCTGAAAAATCACCACCTGATTCTTTAATCACTGGTGCTGATTCCCCTGTAATTGCAGATTCATCAACCGTTGCAATCCCTTCAATAATCGTTCCGTCTGATGGGATAGTTTCCCCGGCTTTAACAAGGATACGATCTCCACGTTTTAACGCAGAACCATCAATCGTTTCATATTTTTCATCGCCTATAATTCGACGTGCAACCATATTTGATTTTGTTTCACGAAGACTATTCGCCTGTGCTTTACCTCGTCCTTCAGCAATGGCTTCTGAAAAATTAGAGAATAGAATCGTCAATAATAAAATCACAAAAATTGTAAATAAATAAAGCCGTGACATCGCATCATCTGTAAAAATTTGTGGGACGATCGTCATAATTAATGTTAAAACCATCCCTACTTCTACAACAAACATAATTGGATTTTTAATGAGATATGCAGGGTTTAATTTTATAAAACTCTCTTTGACGGCTTGTTTGACTATCGCGCCATTCAAGACATGAGATGATTGATTCATTCAACATATCCTCCTTTATTTTAATGATAAAAATTCTCCAATAGGTCCAAGTAATAACACTGGTAAAAATGTCAAACCACTCAATAAAATAATAAAAATTGTGAGTGATACACCAAAGAAAGGTTTGTCGATAGCCACGGTCTGATCATCTTTTTGATATGCTTTTTTATTAACTAAGCTTGAAGCAATCATAATTTGTAAAATGATAGGTATATAACGCGCAATCAACATGACGATACCGGTTGAGACGTTCCAGAACGTCGTATCATCTGCGAGTCCTTCAAACCCAGAACCATTATTGGCTGATGATGATGTCATTTCGTAAAGCGCTTGTGAGATACCATGAAATGAAGGATTCGTTAATGCGTCACTCGCACCAGGAATAATAAAAGCGAATGCGGTCGCAACTAAAATCAATATCGGATGAATTAAAAATGTCAATGCGATGAGCTTCATTTCTCGTCCTTCTATTTTCATTCCTAAATAGTTTGGTGTTTTCCCTACCATCAAACTACAAATAAATACTGTTAATAAGACGAAAATCAACATATTCATTAATCCAACACCTTCACCACCGAAAATAGCATTAAGCATCATTAATATTAAAGGTACAAAACCACCAAACGGTGTAAGCGTATCATGCATATTATTAACTGTACCTGTCGTAAATGCTGTTGTAATCGTCGTGAAGAGCGCTGAAAGCCCTGGGCCAAATCTCACTTCTTTTCCTTCCATATTCGGTCCAACCACACCTAAATGCGACAACACAACGTTACCTTTGTACTCTGAAATAATGGCAATCGTGAAGAAAACTAAAAAAAATAGCAACATTGTTCCAAATATGACATAAGCGTGCGCATGAATTTGTTTACCACTTTTTGTCAACATTCTTCCAAATAGGAAGACAAGCGCACCAGGAATCAACATCATACTCAACATTTCAATATAGTTCGACCATACAGTCGGATTTTCAAATGGTGTTGATGAGTTGGCGCCTAAAAAGCCGCCACCGTTTGTACCGATATGTTTAATGGACTCTAATGATGCGATAGGACCATATGCGATTTGTTGAATTTTTCCCGTGATCGTATGCAACGTTAGGTTACCTTTTAAATTTTGTGGTGTGCCTTGACTCGTCAAAAGAATACTCACAAGAAATGATAGCGGTATTAAAACGCGAACGATAAACCGTACAACATCTTGATAAAAGTTGCCAATGACATCTGTCATCCCCGTTAGTCGACGCAACATCGCAATACAAACCGCATAACCTGAAGCACTAGACGTAAACATCAAATAAGTGATGACAATCATCTGTGTTAAATAAGTGAGTCCAGATTCTCCAGCGTAATGCTGTAAGTTCGTATTCGTTAAGAATGAAGCGACCGTATTAAACGCCAATGAAACCGATTGATTTAAACTATGATTCGGATTTAAAAAGAGCCATTGTTGAATCAGTAACAATAGGAATGACACGATTCCCATTAGTCCATTAAATAGTAGAAAATGTTTCAGATATGTCTTACCCGACATGTGCTCTAACTTTGTGCCTAACACTTTGTAAATCCCTTCTTCCACACCTAAAAACACCTTATCTGCCGGTGTAGGGATTAATAATGCAACACTATATAAGTATCGACTTAATAAAAATGCGCATAAAAGAAAGATGATTAAAAAGATAACGACTTCCATGTTTTCCCTCCATCAATAATCGAATTTAAAACTTTTCACTGTAAATTAAGGCGTATACTAAATAGCCAATTAATACGATGACAATGAGACCCAATACGATAATCATCTCTTGACCTCCTCCTTATTGCAGGAATTATTATATAAAAATTTTTATAAGGGGATTATTAATATTTGTACCGTTTTATTAAGAAGTTATTAAGATAAAGAAAAACGTATTTTTTTATAGAAAATATAAGATTTGAAGTTTATGATGAATTAAAAGAGGTGAAAAATATGGAGCGTAATCCAACGATAAAAAGAGGGTCCCTGACAATATACCTTGGTTATTCTCCGGGTGTGGGTAAAACTTATGAAATGTTATCTAATGCTATAGATTCATATCAAGAAGGCGCTGATATTAAAATTGGTTACATAGAGCCACATCAACGTAAAGAAACCCATGCGCTAGCTGAAAAACTACCCGTCATACAAACTAAATCTAAAAATCATGGGAGTCATACATTCCAGTATTTAGATGTTGATCAAATCATTGATGATGCGCCTGATATCATTCTTATAGATGAATTAGCGCACACGAATATTTCAAAAGAGCGTCATGAAAAAAGATATATGGACATTGAAGAAATTCTTTCCCACGGAATTGATGTACATACCACGTTAAATATTCAACATATCGAAAGTTTGAGCGAGCAAGTATCATTAATGACAGGTGTCAAAGTTAAAGAACGGGTGCCAGATCAATTTATTATGTCGAGTGATGCCATAGAAGTGATTGATATTTCACCTAAACAGCTCATCAATCGTCTTAAAGCAGGAAAAGTATATAAAAAAGAACGACTCGATACGGCATTTACTCATTTTTTCACTTACGAGAACCTTTCAGAACTAAGGGAATTAACACTCAGAACAGCCGCAGATATTATGAGCCAAAAAGAGCACCTCTATAAGAAAAATATTGATATTACACCTCATATTGCCGTCGCAATTAGTGGGAGCATCAGCAATGAGACAGTTATTCGAGAAGCGCGGCGTATCGCCAATCGTGAACATGCTCAATTTACAGCTGTTTATATTGACGTTTTTGATCATGAAGGCAGACACTACGCTAATGAAAGTCAAGTCCATCAAAATTTAATGCTTGCACAATCATTAGGGGCATCCGTAAAAGTGATTTATGATAATCAAATTGCATCGGGTCTCGACGACTGGTGCAAATCCCAAAAAGTCACTAAACTTGTTATTGGACAACATATTAGTGACAGATGGAACGATATTTTCAAACGCCCGCTGATTGACCAATTACTGGATTTAAAGCATCATTATAAAATTGAAATCGTGCCAATAAAGCATATTCAAATGAAAGCGAAGCATGAACGACACAGTCAAAAGGTAGAGCAGAAACGTTGGGCCGTGGATATTTTTAAAATGATCACCATTCAAGCCATATGTGTCCTTTTGGGCCTATGGGTTTATAACGCAGATAAAGGGGAACAAGATACCATTATTCTCCTATTATTTTTATTAGGGATTATTGTTTTAAGTATGTGGACACAGTCGCACCTCATCGGTTTTTTCGCAGCGATTTTAAACGTATTTGTCTTTAATTTCTTTTTTACCGTGCCAAGATTTACTTTCGAAGTTTATCGTTTTGATTACCCTATTACATTCACCATTAGTATTATCGTCAGCATCGTGACAAGTGGACTATTAAAACAAATTAAGCATCAGTACATCGTAACGAAACATCAACTCTATCGTACAGATATCCTGTTACAATTTAATGATTCAATTAAACAAACGCATACCATTCCTGATTTATTAGTTAATGCAAGACATCAAATCCAACATCTTTTAAATCAAGAAGTTACGATTTACTTAGTTGAAGATGAAAAGATTTCAAAAACGATTCCTATCGAGGGTCCGCATGCCGACTATTCACGACATCAGCAAGCATTGAGTTGGATTATCAAAAACCAAAAACGTGCTGGTGCCACGACGGATACTTTTCCAGGGATTCAATATTTATTAATTCCAATAGGCACAAATCCTGTCAAAGCGATTGTGTCTATACATTTTTCAGAAACACAAGTCATTGATTCCTATGATAATTCTATTTTAGAGTCTATGCTTAATGAAATTTCACTTGCGGTAGAAAACTTGAGCTTATTACGTCAAACCCGTGAATCGATGTTGCGTGCTGAGCGAGAAATGACACGTTCAAACTTTCTACGTTCGATCTCTCATGATATCCGAACACCTTTAACATCAATTATCGGTAATTTAGATGTATTATTACTTTACGGCAAAGAGATGTCTCAACAAGAACAACATCAGTTGGTTTCACGCTCTTTCGATGAAGCTCAATATTTACACATGTTAGTTTCAAATATTTTGTCACTTACGAAACTCGAACATTCAAATGTGAAATTAAATCGTCAACTTTATCTCATTGAAGAATTAGTTGAAGAAATAGAATCAGTATTAGAGCGTAGAAGATTAAATCATCAAGTTAAGGTCATGGCATTTCATGATATTTGTTTTGTTAATATTGATAGCAAACTCATTTTACAAGCCATTTTCAATTTGATAGAAAATGCTTTAAAACATACACCTCCTGAAACTAAAATCACGCTAGTCATCAGTAAAAATGAACAGCAGATTTTGTTTGAGGTCATTGATCATGGTCCTGGCTTGACTGATGAAGAGCAACATACAATTTTCCAACCTTTTCATAAACATCAACTTTTCAAAGATAATAAAAAAGACAGTATGGGGCTCGGTCTTTATCTTGTTCAGTCTATTTTAGAGAAACATGACAGTCAGTTAAAATATCGACAAAACGAGCCACATGGTAGTATATTTTATTTCAACCTACCTTATGAATATTAAAAAAATTAAGGAGGAAGTGCAGTGAATGTTAAAATACTCGTTGTAGAAGATGATGATGCGATTACACACTTACTCGACGTCTCATTAACCCTTGATTATTATGAAGTGCTCACTGCGACTAATGGCAAAGACGCTAATTTTCAAATTCGTTCAAAAGCACCCGATATTATTTTGTTGGATTTAGGATTGCCCGATATGGATGGTTTGGACCTCATTAAAATGATACGTCAAACTTTTGATATCCCTATTATTGTGATTAGTGCACGATTAGATGAACAAACGATTGTTGAGGCATTGGATAACGGCGCGAACGATTACATGACAAAGCCTTTTAATGTTGATGAATTACGCGCACGCATTAGAGTCGTACAACGGTTGAAAAATATGCAAGATCATAAAGATATCGTCTTCGAAAATGGGCCTTTAGTCGTGTCTTATCAGTCTAAAACAGCATGTATTAATAACGAGACGTTAAGTTTAACCCCTAATGAGTTTGCTTTATTAGAATTATTATGCCGTCACGTAGGAAAAGTACTCACGTACGATACGATACTCAAATCTATTTATGGTTATGTGAATAAATCAGAGATGCCGAGCCTACGAGTCCATATGACATCATTGCGCAACAAGCTTAACCAAGCGCATCCTTCATCTAAACAACTCATTATTACCCGTCCTCGTATCGGTTATCAAATGCAATATTGGCATTGATTTCAACTTAAATCATCAAAAAGCCGGCGCCAAAACTAAGAAATAACAACTTAGTTTTGGCGCCGGCTTCATTCAATTTTTTGCGACGATTTTATAAAAATTTAGTTAGGAATGCAAACACAAATTGCAATGGTAAGCGAATCACATGCTCTTTCACTGTCTTACGTTCACTGTCTGCATATGAAATTTTCTTTCTTGCAGCGTAAATGTTTGCTGGAAAGACGAGCCATAAAAAGCCACTTACAATTTTTCTTACACGATTTCTGTTTTTGCCTAATAAAATGTAGGCAGAAAGTACAAATTCTGCGATACCTGAGTATTTCACAATTGCTTCTTTAAAAGGCAAATAAGATGGGACAATTCTTAAAAACATTTCTTTGTTTTTAAAATGGGCTTGTCCACTTCGGAAAAACATAGTGCTAAATAATAATTTTGCGATAAGTTGTTTCATATTTTCTCCTTTGCTGACTTTAAAGTTTGTGTTTAGTTTCAATTATTCTTCAGATACTTGCACGACTTGCTTACCAAAGTTATCACCTGAGAATAATTTTCTAAAAGCTGTAGGCAATTGATTAAAACCGTTATCAATTGTTACTTCTGATTTTATTTTACCCTCAGAGACCCATTTTGCAAGTTGTTCGCTTGCTTCTTTAAAATGATCAGAAAATTGAGCTACCACAAAGCCTTGCATCAATGCTTGGCTTTTCACTAAAGTTTCTTGAATTCTTGGTCCCAGTTCAGCCTCTGTATTATTATATGTTGAGATGGCGCCACACACCGGGACACGCGCAAACTGATTGAGATGTTTGAATACTTCATCTGATAGTGCGCCGCCCACATTTTCGTAATAAACATCAATACCGTCTGGAACAGCTTGTTCAAGTTTCTCTGCAAAGTCATCACGTTTATAGTCAACTGCAACATCGAAGCCAAGTGTATCTGTTAAATATGATGTTTTCTCGTCGCCACCCGCAATACCAACAACTCTAGCGCCTTTAATTTTAGCGATTTGTCCTACAACAGAACCTACAGCACCAGAAGCTGCTGATACAACGACGGTTTCACCTTGTTTTGGTTTTCCAATTTCTAATAAACCTGTATAAGCCGTCATACCAGGCATGCCGAGAACACTTAAATACAAATACAATGGAACTTCTTTTGAAGGAATCGGATCTACTTTTTGTGCATCTACGGTAATGATTTTTTGCCAAGGTAAGACACCTGTAACATAATCACCTACATTAAAATTATCCGCTTCAGATTTAATAACCTTCGCCACGATATGGCCGTGAATAGGCGCATCAATTTCATAAGGTTTAACATAACTTTTCGAATCATTCATTCTGCCACGCATGTACGGATCAACTGAAATATAAACTGCTTCTAGTTGAACTTCACCTTGCTTTGGCTCAACAGTTTCTATCTCTTCATATCTAAAAGTATCATCTTTTGGTACACCTTTAGGTCTTTTTGCTAAAACAATTTGTTCATTTTGCATAATTAGCCTCCGTTCTTAATAGATTGAGATACATCTCGTCGTATTGAATTCAACAACTTGAGATGCTCGCTTTTAAAAACGATATGATGCCCTATCAATCGCGTGACGTGAACCATTATTATAGGCTCACATTCGCTTTATTTTTCTTCTAGAAATTTTGCAACTGCATCTGAAAGTGATGCATCACCATTAATGATTTGGAACTCTTTACCGTGAAGCGCATCATTAACAACCACTTCTGCTAATACTTCAGCAACGTCTTCTCTTGTGATTTTAATAGGACCTTTACCTCTTACATTAGAAGCAATAATAAATTTTGATGTCCCTTTGCCATTTGTTAAACCCCCTGGATGTACAATTGTATATTTAAGGTTCGTACGACGTAAATAGTCGTCAGCATAATGTTTTGCAATCGTATATGGTTTTAAGTCTCCTGATTCATCAAATGCTTCTCTACGTGAATCAAACGTAGATACCATAATGAAATGCTTAACGCCAGCTTGCTCACTCGCTTTAATCGCTTTAACTGCCCCGTCTAAATCAACAATGATTGTTTTATCATCGCCAGTATTAGGCCCTGAGCCGACTGAAAAAAGAACTTGATCAAAATTTTTAAATGTTTCACTCAATTCATCTATAGATTGATTTTCAACATCTACATAAATCGCTGAGACATTATCATTTTTTAATGCATCAACTTGCGATTCTTTTCTTACACCTGCAGTAAATTCAACGTTTTGCGCTTTCAGTTTATTGACGAGATGTTTACCTACGCCACCATTTGCACCAATAATTAATTGAGACAATGTCATTCACTCCTTTATTTTTTTAATAACGCTAATGCTTTTTCAGCTACAGCATGGCCTGATTGTGGGTTTTGACCTGTAATAATACGACCATCTACGACCGCAAATGGGTGCCAATCTGCATCTTTTTTAAATTTTGCCCCTTTACTTACAAACTCATCTTCTAATAAGTAAGGGATACTTTGAGTTGTCCCATTTGCTTCTTCTTCACTATTTGTAAAACCTGTCACTTCTTTACCATTCACTAAGAAGCCATTTTCAAATGGAATGTCTAACAGGCCAACTGCCCCGTGACATACAGAAGAAACGATTCCGTTATTTTCATAGATTTTAACCGCAATGTTATTGATTGCTTCATTATTTCTTAAATCCCAAATTACACCGTGACCACCCGCAAAATAAATAATACTGTAATCTTCCGGGTTTACTTCATCTGGAGATAATGTATGGCCAAAGTTCTTCATATAGTTATCATCCGTATAGTATGCCCAATCATCATCAGACATCATATCTGGTGTAAGACTTACAGGATCAAGTGGTACATAGCCACCTTTTGGACTCATGTAATCTACTTCGTAACCCGCATCGTAAAAGTCTTTCGCAAAATGCGTTACTTCAGAAAACCAAGCACCTGTTGCTCTTTTTAAATTTTCATATTTAGATACATTTGTCATTACAATTAAAGCTTTTTTCATTGTATTTCCTCCTATGAAATGATTATATATAATAAGATAACAGTTAAACCTTACTTTAAGAGAAGGGATATGCTCACATTGGAAAAATATTATATCGATTATGTTGCAGAAATATGTAATATATCCAAAAGTAGATTAAGATTTTATGAAAAAAAAGAGATTCTAAAATTTATAGAAAGAGATTCGAATAATAAACGATTATATTCAAAAGATGATATTGAAATGATTAAGTTTATCAAATGCTTAAGTACGTTAAATATGACTTTGAAAGAAATTAAGAAAAATACCAATATGCTCTATGAAAAGAAAACAGACGTTAAAACAATTTTAACGTTACATTTAGAGGTCCTTAATACAAAGAAAGCATCGCTAACGAAACAAATTAATATTCTCGAAAAGGAACTCAAACAAATATAAGCCTTATTCTTTCATTAATATGTGCAACTTAACATCGATTAATAAATAAGTTGAACTTAAACATTCTTTTTCCCACTAGATACGCTGTTTCATTATATATCGCAGTCTATATTCTTGTTTTCAATCTCGCTTGAAAACCGCAAAATATTGTTATACTCTTAACATGTAAGTGCAATTAAAGTAATCAGCATATCCAATAAAAAACATAGCTATAACACCTACGATTAAATTACTTTTTATTTTAAATAGTCCGTATCTGTTCGTTTCTAAACCTTTAAACAATTCATATTTGCACGCTCTAATTAAGCTTATTAGTACTGAAACTTTCCATATCATCGTCATTGATGCAGTTACACTTTTATGTAACAAATGCAACATCAGCATTGTGGTGGGGAAATGCATTGTGAACGCAATGATGATTTTAAAATCATTAAGTGTATCAAAATAGTTGCTACGCATCAACTTTATGTGAGACGGCGCGCCCCTTACATATTAATATGATGTCATTTTTTGTTATCGCTTACATTATGTGTGGGTTAATGTGCTATTTAATGAAATAGGATGAGAGCGCAGCGCTTATTTATTGAAACTCGCTTATTAGCCCCAAATTTTAATATCACGAATATATCTTGCTTACTGAAAGGACGAAATTATGCAATTTTTAAATTTAACCGAACAAGAATTTGATTCATTTACTCAAGAGAATTTTTCGCATTACACGCAAAGTAAAGATCTCTTCGAATATAGAGATAATAAAAGCCAAGACGTTCATATTGTCGGGGTTAAAAACGATAAGGGTAAAGTAATTGCAGGTTGTTTATTTACAGAAGCTCGTGTTATGAAATTCTTTAAATACTTTTACTCACATAGAGGACCAGTGATGGATTTTCATAACACTGAGTTAGTAACATTTTTCTTTGAAAATCTCACACAATATTTAAAAAAACAAAAATGCTTATTTACATTAGTTGATCCTTATATGGTCATCAACGAATATAATGCAGATGGTGAAATCATTGCGTCGCATCATTATGAAACATTTAAAACAACGCTTGAAGGGCTTGGCTATAAACATCAAGGCTATTCGATTGGCTATCATCCATTGAGCCAAATTAGATGGCTGTCAGTCCTTGATTTAAAAGATAAAACAGAAGCAGACTTATTAAAAGCAATGCAATACCAAACACGTAGAAATATTAAAAAGACCGAAGAAATGCATGTACAAGTTGAAGAATTAAGTATTGATGAAACAGAACGCTTCTTCAAACTTTTTAAAATGGCTGAAGAAAAACATGGATTTTCATTTAGAGATTTAGACTATTTTAAAGAAATGCAAAAAATCTATAAAAATTCTGCTTTAAAAATTGCGACCATTAATTTGAAAGATTATTTGAGCACATTAACAACGCAACAACAGTCCATCACAGAAACGTTGACTTTAGCAGAAGAAAAATTAGAAGAAAACCCTAATTCTAAAAAACAGAAATCAAAAGTCCAAGATTTACGTCAACGACTTCAAAGCTCAAATAAAAAAATTGAAAGAATTCAATCGCTCATCGAAAGTGATGGTGAAGTGCTTGATTTAGCCGCTGCTTTATACATCTATAACAATCATGAAATGTACTATTTATCTAGCGGATCCAATCCGAAATATAATGAATTTATGGGTGCTTATAAATTACAATGGGAAACGATTAAATTTAGCCTAGATCATCATATTGATCGTTACAATTTTTATGGCGTAACAGGCGATTTTTCAAAAGATGCTGAAGACTACGGTGTTCAACAATTTAAAAAAGGATTTAATGCACACGTTGAAGAATATATCGGTGATTTCGTTAAGCCTATTAAGAAAAACTGGTATTTCATTTACAAATTACTCAATCGAGATCGTTAATTAATAGCCTTCCGTTTTATGACGGTTCCCTCACCTTTTTTACCGTCAATTCGTATCTGTCTTCCGTTTAAGGCATGGAAATGACTACTCGGATTGCACAAAGCTTACAACAGCCCCTGTGCAATCCAGCTAGCCACTGCATTTTATCATTATGCCCTTATCATCCATCTAATTGCCCACCTCCTTACTCATTAATTACCACCCACATTTCTTCATAAGGTGTTCATCTTTATTAACAGGTAAATGAGGTATCGTTATATTAAAATCATCTTACAAAACAAAATTTTCTGTCCGTTAAAATGAATGCAACAATTCGAGCACTACAATGTTTAAAGCCATCCGTCAAATTAAATAAAATTTTCCACAACATTACAAATTCGTAACATGTGCCCTATATGATTTATTCTTTGTTATCATGGGTAGTGTATTCATAACAAATTAGAACACTCATAAATGATAGAGATTAAAAATCTAAGTGTCACTAAGGAGGAAATACATTGAAAAAATTCGCATTTGCATTTACGATGGCATCTGGCACAGCTGCATTATTAACGCATCAAGATGCTGAAGCTTCAACGCAACATACAGTTCAATCTGGAGAGTCATTATGGTCAATCGCACAACAATACGGCACATCTGTTGATCAAATTAAACAAGCGAATCAGTTAGACAATAACATGGTATTCCCTGGTCAAGTCCTCTCAATCGGTGGAGGTAGCGGTGCTGGCGGTGCTGCAACAGCACAATCATCCAATAATGGTTCACACGTTGTACAAGCAGGCGAATCTTTAAATGTTATTGCCGCACAATATGGTGTCAGCGTCCAAGATTTGATGCGTGCAAATGGCTTAAATAGTTATTTAATCCATCCACAACAAACTTTAAAAATCCCTGGTGGAGCTGGTGGTTCTGGTGGTGCACAAGCGCCTCAAATCGGGGGCTCAAATGGTTCATCAACAGGTAACGGAGGCTATACATCTCCTACATTTAATCATCAAAATTTATACGACTGGGGTCAATGTACATGGCACGTTTTCAACCGTCGTGCTGAAACAGGCCAACCCATCAGTACATATTGGTGGAATGCCGATCATTGGGCTAGCAATGCAGCAACTGATGGTTACAGAGTAGATCACAATCCTACTGTTGGTTCTATTTTACAAAACTTTGAAGGTCCAGTCGGTCACGTAGCCTATGTTGAACGTACAAATCCAGATGGTAGCATTCTTATTTCAGAAATGAATTACAATACGCCTCCAGGTGTTGTTGATTATCGTACAATTCCTGCTTCAGTTGCATCTCAATATAATTATATTCACTAATTCATTTTGAAGCATATGTCATTAAAAAAGCCATTAGAAGCTTTTCACTTCTAATGGCTTTTTTATTGTTTCAAATCATCAATTTTTATAGCGTGCTGTAATAATACAGCGCATACTTGTCCTTTTACTCTTACCATTGCATTGCACACTCTTCTTATAATAGACAGAGTCGCTTAGGCTATAGATGCTTCTCTATTATAAGAATAAGTTTAAAATCAAATAAAAAACTGCAGCAATAACAGCTGAAATTGGCAATGTAATGACCCAAGTCACAATCATACGTTTCGCTGTGTTCCAATGCACACCTTTAATCCGATTTGAAGAACCTACCCCTAAGATAGATGAAGAAACGACATGTGTTGTTGATAATGGAAAGTGAAGTGATGATGCGACAAATATTGTCAATGCTGAAGCTAAATCAGCTGACGCACCATTTGCTGGACGAATTTTCATAATGTTACCGCCCACTGTTTTAATAATCTTCCAGCCCCCAATGGCTGTTCCTAATCCCATTGCCGTTGCACAAGAGACCTTAACCCATAATGCAGGCTCAACACTTGTTTGTAAATTCGCGACAATTAACGCTAATGTAATAATCCCCATTGATTTCTGGGCATCGTTTGTACCGTGAGAAAAAGATTGTAAAGACGCTGTGAATATTTGAAAGATACGAAAATTACGATTGGTTTTTGTTAAATTCGCATTTCTAAAAATCGTTTTGACAATCGTATAAATAATAAAACCAACGATAAATGCAATCACGGGTGATAACAGTAACACTAACACAATTTTCGTAAAGCCTTGATAGTGTAACACATTAAAAGAACCCGCAGAAGCAATTGCCGCACCTGCAATTGCACCGATTAACGCGTGTGAAGATGAGCTCGGTATCCCATAATACCAAGTCACTAAATTCCATACAATAGCAGCCAAAATCGCTGCTAACACAACAACAAGCCCATTTTCTAATGTAAATGGATCGACTATTTCTTTTGTAATTGTTGAGGCTACACCCGTAAAAGTCAGTGCCCCGATAAAGTTCATAAATGCTGCCAACAAAATGGCTTGTCTCGGTGATAACGCACGCGTTGATACTGCCGTCGCAACTGCATTAGCTGTATCATGAAACCCGTTGATAAAATCAAATAATAACGAAAAGATAATGATAGCTACCGTAATAAGCAACAAAAACTCCATAAATAAGGACTCCCTTAGCTATTTTTCATTATGATTGTTTCAAAATTATTTGCAACAGCCTGACAGCGGTCGGCAATATTTTCTAAACTTTCATAGATGTCTTTAATTTTAATTAAAGTAACAGGGTCTGTTTCACTATTAAAAATATGTTTAATAGACTGACGTAAAATGCCATCACAATTTGTCTCATATTCTTTAATATTGATAGAGTGTACACGCATATGTGAAAGTTTTTTCTCTGTCATTAAACCAATGGCCAATTTCATCTCGCCAATTGCTTTTTGAATATTATCCACAAACTCAAGCATATACTCATCTGTATATTCAATCGAATACATTTCAAACATACCCGATGTTTCTTCCATTGCATCCAAGACATCATCAATCGCATTACACAATGACATAATATCTTCACGTTCGATTGGCGTAATGAATGTTTGGTTTAAATCTGTTATGACTTGGTGCATTAAGTCGTCACCATGTGATTCATACGTCTTGATATTATCAGCATAAGCTCGTAAGTCTAGGTGTGTATTGAAATCCATTTTACCGAACTCAATTGCTGCACGGTCTAAATTGAAAATCATATCCTCTAGGCGTTCCATGAACTTATCCTTTTTCTTCCTAATCATCTTAAAATCCTCCATTCAGCGATTACCCAATCACTTTTGTAAAAGTTTTATTACTTTAATTATAAGATAATGTTAAACCTTTGTTAACTCATAAGATGCTTGATAGGGGCATATCACCTTTTGATTTTCTTATTTCATTGTTGTTACATGCTTTCAACCTTTTTCACAATTCCTATTAGAAAATAGCATATATTTTAAAGCGCTACAATTAAATTTACAAAACCTTAACATTTTATTTTGTTAAGGTATTTTGCCCCTTAAAATTATCAACATATTTTATTAAATGTGTGTTTATTTTCGAAAATTCTGTGACTATTAAGGTATTATTAATCTCTAATGTAGGGTTATTATAAACTTTTTAAAGAATTTGAAAATATTTTTAAAGTTTAATTTAAAAGATTTACCCTATCAGTCACCTAAAAGTATGATAAGTTTTTGTTATCATTCAAATGATTTATTGTTATATTTATAAAATATGTATTCCTTTTAGAACTAAAAATATCTATCATCATATAATATCATAAAGCTGTGTGCTTATCTTTTTCAAATGTAACTGCCACGTTTTATATACCAAAAAGCACGATAGAAACCTTTATATTTCAAGATTTCTATCATGCCTTTAAAACAATTTAAAATAATGACATGTTTCATTACGTCATGATATCGGATTAAATTTTACTATTTTAAATCGAATATTTAATGCTACGTCGTGAATGCATGTAAGCGAGTAATGCAAAGATAAAGTAGATGATTGTATACACGCCCATCGCAATGAATACAGGTATGAAGTTCTTACCATTCATTAATTCATTAAAAGCTCTAGCAGCAAAACCCGCATGAAGCAAGCCGATAACTAAAGGTAAACCAAAGTTAAATAATACTTTAAATGCCAATCCCTTAAACATATCTTGGTGTGTGTAACCCATTTTACGTAAGATACGATAGTTTTGCATTTCATCCTCTGTCTCATCCATTTGTTTAATATAGATAATACACCCTGCTGCAATAAGAAATGCTATACCCAAGAAGCTACTTACAAATAATAACATCCCTGAAAATTGAAGTTGTTGTTCAAGTAGAGCCGATCTATTTTGCGGAATCTCTTGATTCAATTGGTGATTCCACTTTTCAGCTTTTTTTAAATTCTTCTTATCTTTCAAGTCAAAACCAACCTGCGTTGTAGGACCATTTTGTTTATCATTAAGTTGTGTTGATTGTAGCGCCTTAAAATCTTGTTGATTCACAACTGCAAGAGATTGACCTAATATAATTCGATTGGCAACATAAAACTGACTTGAGATTTCGGTAACTTTTAATTGAACGTGCTTCTTTTGATCCCCGAGACTTAACTGGATACCTTCTTTTAATCCAGAGATGTTGTTTGCTACTCCATAACCATTCACAAATACGACTTCACCTTTATTTACCTTTACATCATCAATTTCTGAAGCACTTATAACGGGTGTCACATCGAAATCCTTATTAACATCACTGCTTTCTGTTAAAATTGGTACATCTATCATGTGCAATGTTTTCTTTTGATAAGGTATATTATTTTCCTTTAATTTATCTTCGAACTGTTGCGCAGTTTTCATTTTCATATAGGTGAATTCATTTGGAGTCATCATGTCAACATTATTTTCGATATTGGCTTGACCTATCGTTGCAAATGATAAAACTGTTATCGTAATAGCAGATATTATACCAATAACAGTTAAAGAAAATGCATTTTTCTTCATTCTATGCATAATTGATGAGGTGAATACCACATCTGTAACATTGACATAGCCTCTTTTACTCCGCTTCAGCGTCTTGAAAATCAATGAAACAGAACTTCTGAAGAAAAGGTATGCCCCTAAAACCGTTGTAAATAAAATTGTAGGTACTAATATGATCAATAATCTTACATCTTTTAACATAATAACTGATAAGTAATAACCGACACCTATCATTAAAATACCGAGTACGCCTAACATAACATCTCTTTTGGTAATGTGTGCTTGCGGGGCTTCAGTTTGTTTAATATCATTCATCATTTGTATAATCGAACGTCGTTTTATAAAAAGAAAACTTTGCATCATAATTAATAAAAACGATAAAACCACAAGTATCAAAGTAATGAGTAATGCTTGAGGTTCGAATGCAATTTTGATTTCAATTGGTAGGTGTGCAACATTTTTAATAATTAATAACAATAAGCGAGAACCAAATAATCCAAGTATTACTCCCACAAATGTTGTAGAAATAAATATGACTGTTTGCTCTATACCAAGCATGCGCATTAAATCTTTACGCGACAGTCCTATCAATTGAAATAATGCAAAATCTTGTGTACGTCTCTTAATAAATAATCGATTCGCATAAAGCAAAAAGACGATGATGATTATAAAAAGAAATTTTTCTCCAATTCCTGCTGCTTTATTCAATAATTCTGCTGACTCTGAATGTGCAATATCATCTGTATATTTTAATGTCACAAAACTAAAATACAACGAGATACTGAGTAGCAAAGAAAACAAATATATCGCATAATGGCGCAAATTTTGGCGGAAATTTTTAAGTACAATGTGACTAAAACGCATGCTGTACACCACCTAACACACTCTGATTTTGAATGATTTCTTGGTAAAAGTGTGAAGCGGGTTTGTCCCCTTGATATAATTCTGTATGAATTTGACCATCTTTCAACATAATCACACGATGCGCATAACTTGCTGCTACCGGATCATGTGTCACCATCACAATTGTTGTTTTCATGTGACGATTAATCATATCTAATCGTTTCAATAAATCTTGTGCACTTTTAGAATCTAACGCCCCTGTAGGTTCATCTGCAAAAATAATCGCAGGTTTACTAATTAATGCACGTGCCGCTGCTGTTCTCTGTTTTTGACCGCCTGATATTTCATTTGGATATTTATGGCTTAAATCTGTGATTCCAAGTGCATCTGTCACTTCTTGATAGCGTTGCTCTGCTTCAGTCTTATTAATTTTTCCAATAGACAAAGGCAACATGATATTTTCACGTACAGTCAAAGTGTCTAAAACATTATAATCTTGAAAAATAAAACCGACATTTTGTTTTCTGAAGTGAGAGAGTTGTTTGTTCGACATACGCGTGATGTCTTGTTTGTTCACTTCAATCGTTCCTCTTGATACGTAATCAATTGAACTTAAAACATTTAATAATGTCGTCTTACCTGAACCAGAGGGCCCCATAATCGCTACAAAGGCGCCTTCTTCAACTTTGAAATTAATGTCTTTTAAAACTTCAAAGCTTTGTTTTTTATTCCCATATATTTTACTAACATGACTCACATTTAAAATGGACACGATTCCTCACTCCTTCATCAAATTTATAATGTTATTTTATAGTGAATACAATGATAAATCGTGCGTATCATGTGACAAAACGCATGCCTTATGTGACATTTTTGTCACTTTGACATGCGCGCAATATTTTCATTTTGCATTGGAAAATGAATTGAAACCGTTGTGCCTTCACCCAGTTGAGAGTCTACAGTCACTTGAATACGTAAAGCATCACGTACAGCGTCGACTAAATAAAGCCCCATGCCTGAAGAGACCGTTTGATAACGCTCATTTTTACCTGTATAACCGCGTTGAAAAATACGTGGTAAATCATGTGCTGCTATACCGCTTCCTCTATCTTGAACGTGTAAATGCACTTGATCATCTTCAAACGTCGTATAAATCGAAATGTACGCATTGTCAGAGTATTTAATCGCATTTGAAATAATTTGACGAATGACCATACGAATCCATCGCTTATCCGTATAAACCGTTAACGTATCTGACACAGCCAAATCAAATCCAACCCCTTTTTGTAAGCAGAGATGACGTGTTTGTTGAATTTCTTCAATTAGAATGGCACGCAACTTGACGCTTTCGAAATACATATCATTGGATTGATGATTAAGTCGCGCTAAAAATAATTGTTGATCGAGCATATAATCAATGCGAGACCATTCAAACATCAATTGGTGTCGACGCTTGCTATCCTCTTCTTTCTCGATTAACAATTTTAAAGCCGTCACAGGTGTTTTAATGTCATGAATAAACTCCGCCATATTTTGCTCACTCAAATTAATCCAATGTTGTTGTTCACCAATAGATTGTTGAAGTTGTTGAATTTTCACTTGTAAATAATCCAAGGTCATCTTTTCAAAAGGGGATTCGGCTAAATAGCGATGCTGCAATGATTCGACTTCAGCATACGATTCTAAACGTTGATAAAAACGTGTTTCTCTCAAATAAGTACGTATCAAAAACGCAATGCTCACAAGCCATTTTAATCCTATGAAATACCACAAGCTTCCAAGCGATATCTTTTCATCTAATGCAGCAAGTAACAAAAAAAGTAAGTCCAACGCAACGAGCAAACCAATCCAAGCGATACGTTCTCTTAAAAAATAAAATACCCACCTAATTGTTCTCATGTGCAAGATAACCTTTCCCTACTTTTGTTTCTATTACACCATTCAAACCTATATCTGCCAATTTTCTGCGTAAACGATTGACATTTACAGTGAGCGTATTATCACTTACAAATGATTCATCATCCCATAACGCTGTCATCAACGTATCACGGGATACAATTTGATTTTTATGCTTGAGTAAAACCTCTAAAATAAGCATTTCCGTTTTAGATAACACTGCTGTCTGTTCTGCGCGTGCTATCGTACCTTTAGACAAATCTACAACACTGTCTCTCCACAAAATTGTCCGTCGTTCTTCTTGATTATATTGATACACACGTCGAAAAATCGCTTGTAACTTAGCAATCAGAACGGGCATATGGAACGGTTTTTGTATATAGTCATCTGCGCCAATCTCCATACTCATCACTTGATCCATTGGATGATCACGTGATGATATAAATACAATCGGTACATTCGCATGTTGACGAATTTGTCGCGTCCAATGAAAGCCATCGAATTTGGGCAATGTAATATCCATTAAAATAATATGAGGATCAGCTTTTTGATATTCTTGAAAAACTTCATCAAAGTTTTGAATACAAGTGACATGATAATCCCATGACATCAATGCCTCAGTGATTTGTTGACATAATGTTTGATCATCTTCTACCAGTAGTATATCCAAATTCGTCACTCCTTCGTATAGTGCAAATCTTCACCGTTTTGTTGGCGATCATAATAGTTTTGAATCCGACATTTCGTATCAAATCCTCTCACTAGCATTTGAAAAAAAGGGACTTGAATAAAGTAAGCAATTGGCCACCATGCCCGTGGAATATAATCAAATAAATGAACAATAACTGCATCTAATTGTTGAATATAACGAAATTCAATAACGGCACAATTGCCACCTTTAACTTTTGCCAAACGCCCTTTGACCATTTCAAGCCTATAGAGCGTGTCATCTATTTTATTAAGTTCAAATACCATCAACAATCGTTTTTGCTTTTTATCATATACTTCAATTCGATGATCGACATGTCGAATCGAAGTACGTGTTCCTGGTGTTTGAGACAACCATATCCCCATTTGATGGACAAAGCTACCTAAAGACCACTTCAATGGTTTCGGAATATGGTGAACAAGACGTATATCATTATATTTGGCGCCTTGGAATTCAACAGAAATATGAGATCGGTTCACCTTTTTGCTAGTAAACCGCACGGGTACACCATATCTACCCAATTGTTGAACTGTTTCATTATCAAATTGACTGCCTCTAACATATATGATTTCTTTGACACCTTGCTGAGCAGCAGCACGTGCAAAATTATCAGCGGCAATGATGTTCAAATCTTTCGCTAAAGCTCTTGTCATTTTAGCCGAATGCTTCGTTGGATCTAAAAAGTAAATCGCGATATCTATACCATGCATCGCTCTTAAAACATCAAGATAATTATATATATCTGCTTCAATCCAGTTCACTGCTGAATGTGCCTGTTTTTTAGGATATTTAGATATCGTATGAATAAAGCAGCGATCAGCAAGCGTATGAATGAGTGATTTGCCAATATAGCCTGTACCACCAGCTAGCAATACATTGGGTTTCATCGTAAACTCCTTTCCTATCAACACCTAATATTTAACAATTGATCAGTGCTAGAGAAATTTCCTAAATATCTTATTTTACGTTACAATAAATGTGAATCTTTATTAATGACGAGGCGTACTAAAACATGAAATGGAGTTGAAAGCATGTCAGTAACAATAAGAGAAGTCAGCATTAACGATGTCAATACATTCACCACACTCATGCAACAAGTCTTTGAAGAATCAGAATATATGCTTTACGATCCAGGTGAATATATGCCTTCATTTGAAAATGCTATTTCAAAAATGGAAGAAGTCATCACTTCCCCCCATTTGGCTATTTTCGTTGCTCAAAAAGATGAGCTACTTGTCGGCTATTTAACAGTTAAAACGAAAACACTTCATCGTATTGCACATATTGCTGAAATATCTATTGGTGTGCTACGACAATACCAAAATTCAGGCATTGGCTATCAACTTCTCCAACAATGTATTGAATGGTGTCGTCAACACGAGGTTACACGCCTTTCTCTAAGCGTTGTTACTGAAAATAAAGCAGCTGTTCAATTCTATGAGCGGGCAGGATTTAAAATTGAGGGTGAACTTCGACATACGCTCAAAATTGACAATCGTTACTACAACTCGTTTGTCATGGCTTATTTGCTATCCTCTTCTTCAAATCCAACACCTTAATAATTCCATTTTATCATTTTATGAAGTTCGACTCACATAATCGTCATTTTTTATATTTAAAAGCACTGAAATCTTTTAAAATGATGTACATTCCATAAAGTTAGTTTTGAGTCCAATTTTTGGAATGCACATCGACAGTTAAGATTTCAGTGCTTTTACTTAGTTATCATATGGATTTAAGTTAATTTCAGTGTGATCCGTATCTTTATTATCCGGACCGACTTGTGTGCCTGTTGTATTTCTACTTAAAAAGCTTAAGACTTTTTGAATATTCTCTTTAGATTCTGGTTTATTGAGATGAAACTGGTACTGATGTTTCAAGTGATGTGTACCATCAAAGAAGAATCGATCTACCGAGACACCTTTCTCTTCTAGGGCATTCGCAAAACTTTCATTTTGACTCATAAAAGGATCGTCGTCCCCTACAGATAAAAATGTTGATGGAAAATCTTTAGTAATTTGATTCTCTGTGGACATTTCAGCAATATTTTTTGAACTCATTTCCCATTTTTTCACACCTAAATAACTTCTCATAAATAAATTAATTCTTGGAAATTCAGTTGAGCGAACGGTTTTCATATCATAAAAACCACCAAAGAAAATAGTTGCTTTAATTTGTTCAGGTGTAAACTGTTGTCGAAAATTCATTTCTTCACGTAATGCGCGGTTCGTTTGAATTGCGGTAAATTGACTGTTAATTTGTGCACCTGCTGAATCGCCACCAATAATAACTTGATTTAAATCAATAGGTAAGTTACTTTCGTGATTTTTAATAAACGTGACCGCGCGATCCATTTGAATGAGTGGTGTCGGATATTGATACTCTGGTGCGAGCGCATAATTGACATTAACTACAACGTACCCATGCTCAACAATATTCGCAAGTAGCGGGTTTTTGTATTGCTTATCCCCAGCGATAAATCCTCCACCGTGAGCCCAAAAAATCACAGGTAGCTGTTCATCCGCGCTTACATGCTTAGGCATAATAATATCGAGTTGACTATTCGGTAAGCCTTCCATGTAAGTAATGTCTTTAAATACTGAAACATTTTTATTTTGAATTGATACTCTATTTTGTTCCTGTCTCGATAGTCGAGGCTCAAAAAAATAGCCGGCTATCAGACCGGCTATAACGAGTAAAATGATTGATGTGATTACAATCCATCTTTTTCTATGATTCGTCATTCCAATCTTCCCTTTCGGAAAAATTGTAACACATCTAATCAATTAAGCAATAAATTTCTTATCTTGAGATTTACGATAGAGATATTTAACAATGACCGCAAGTACGATAAAGAGGCCAATAACCCCCATAATTGGGTAAACCACTTTAATGAGTCCTTCAAAACCTACGAAACTTAATCCGTATGCCAACGGTACAAGTATTGAAATCATAACATAATAACCTTTTGTATAAGGTGTTGTAAAACGTGCTGCAAATGAATAAGACAACCCTAAAATTGTGTTATACATTACAGCTAACATCACGATAGATAGTACAAATGTTAAAATTGGAGATATTTTACCTGCTAAAACTAATGTTGGGATGGCAGAATCTTTTATCGCTGTATATTCTGAATGTAAAGCGAAGTTAATTAAACCTAATAATACTAAATATACAACACCACCTAAAAGACCACCTAAACCAGAAACAAGTCTTTTAGATGCGTCTCCACCGATTGCAACTAAAGTACTAAAACCTACTGCAAAAGCAAGGCCACCATAATTGAAACCGTTCCAAATTGCTAAACCAATATTTGGTGTTTCAACAACACTGTTGATTTTTGAAAAAGGAATACTGCCTTTGAATAAGAATGTGATAGCAATCAATACAACTAAAACAATTAAAACAGGAGTTACAATCCCTAAAGCTCTTACAATCTTATTAAAATCCATGAGTAATGTGATATAGACGGCAATACACATAAGCAGCGCGCCTAACCATGTGGGTACACCAAAGCTCTCTTCAAATGTAGAGCCGGCACCCGCAATCATCGTAATTGTTACGGCATAAAGTGACAAAATTAACACATAATCGATGACAAGACCGATTTTTTTACCAAATAAATACTCAAGTGTCGATCCATGATTATCTGCATCAAAGGCTGTTCCAATTTTTGCAACTTGACGCCCGATAAATGTCAGGATTAAACCTGAAATAAGTACACCTATATAGGAATAGATACCATATCTACTAAAGAATTGTAGGACTTCTTGTCCAGTTGAAAAACCGGCACCTACAACAACGCCTACATAGGCAAAAGCTATTTTTATAGCTTCACTATATTTTTGCATACTGTTTTGACCTCCTCGTTAGCAAAACACGTTAAACATTAAAACATATTACTTCATTAATTTCAAATTATGATACACCTATCAACTATCTGAAAAGCTTGATATGACAGCTCTAAGCGCAATATTAAATGATTTTCTTACAGTTTTTTATACTTTTTAATGAATAAAAAAACGTTAAAGGCTATCATTTTTGCATATTTATTCTAATTATGAATAGATTCAACAAAAGATTTCATAGAATTCTTAAAATTTTACAGGTATTTTTTGAGCCTAAAAGTTTTTATGTACACTTTTAGAATATTTTTAAATCATTTTAGGTTTCAAAGATTATGATTTAAATTTAACCTTCACTCCCCCTGAGGTAAAAAAATCTATTTATAAATGTATCAAGCAGACTCAACAATATTGATGATGCGTACTTTGAATCAAGGTGATGAAATAAAAAACGAGACAGAAATCTTGTTGGATAAAATTTCCGTCTCGTTCATACATTCGTTTGCGATCGTACATTGCTTTATGCATCTTTATAATTATTTAACTGATCAAAATCAACCACCACTTGATCCATACGTTTCGCTGTTTCTTTCAATACATTTCTAGCCACTTTATTATTTGGATCAAGCTTTAAGATTTGTTTTGCAACACTAAAAGCCTTTTTATCAGAAATAACAGGCTCTGGAATTGCATGCAACAGTAACATTTGTAATAAACTTTTTACTTCTTTACCCTCAGTCAAATCAATTGACGATTTAGCATGGTAATATGCAGCATCTAATGCGCCTGGCACATCACTCAACGGATATACAAGTAATAAGAAAGCTAAATCATGAATTTCTGCTGTTTCTTCCGCTTTAATCATATCAAGCAAACATGTATAATACATAACACTTTCTTCTTCATGTGCACTAGAGATATACGCTTCTTCAAAAGCTAAAAAGTCAGTTGCAGACATTAAGTTTTTTACCGCTTCAAATTCGCCGTTTAAGACATGTTTCTTTATTAAATCTTGCATGGCTTGTCCTCCTGAATGTGCCTATGTCCATTTACCACTATCTTAACATAATTACATTAAGATTGCAGTTTGACCTGCCACATTAAGTTATATTTTTATCGTATCATCTCATATATTCATATTCTAACATATTTTATATCTTTTACGCTCAGTCTAAGGATTGAAATCATACAGAACGTGTTCGATACATTAAATATAAAAAGTAAGGCGCACCAATCACAGCTACGACGAGACCTGCTGGTACGCCGCTTGGTTGTAATAAAATTTTCCCTAATGTATCTGAAACAATCAGCAGTAAAGCGCCGATGACGATTGAAATAGGTATAAATAATTGATGTCTTGGCCCTACCATTGACTTCGCGATATGAGGTCCCATTAAGCCGATAAATCCAATTGCACCAGCCACTGACACCGCAGCGCTAGACAAGAGAACAGCAATCAATATTAATAAAATACGCGCTTTATTAAGCGGAACCCCCACACTTTTAGCAATTGTATCACTGGTATTTAAAATATTTAAAGTTTCAGATTTAAAGATAACAATGGGCACTAAAATAATAAGCCAAGGTAAAAACGCGAACACAAAAGGCCATGTATCACCCCAAATATTGCCTGCCAACCAAGTGGCTATAAATTCAGATTGATCTTTGTCAAATGTCGACATCAGCGTAAGTGCTGCACCTGACAACGCAGTCGACATTCCGACACCAATCAATACCATACTTGCCGGAGAAAGACCTTTATTCCCTTGGTAACTCAAGATAAAAATTGCAAAAGCTGTCAAAAGTCCACCTATCATACTGATGATAGGTAAGACATAAGCAAACTGATCCGCTTGGATTTGACCAACTGAGATAAACAATGCAATAGCAAAGCCACTCCCTGCATTAATACCTAAAATACCAGGCTCTGCTAATGGATTATTAGTCACACTTTGTAAAATCACGCCACTCAAACTTAAAGCGATACCAGCCATAAGTGTAATCAACATACGCGGCAATCGGAAATCAATCAATATCAATTGATCTGCTGCATTGCCTTGGCCGAAAAACGTTTGAATAATACGACGATAGGACATCGCATATTCTCCAGTCGTTAGATTCCAGACTATAGCTAAACAGAGCACGATAATAGCAGTCACTAAAACAATGCGTTGCTTCCGTTTCAATTTTGGATGGATCATATCGTACTACCTCCTTTTCGAATGAGGTAGAAGAAATAAGGGACACCTATAAAAGAAATAATAGCACTCATAGGCGCTTCTCCCAGTAATCTTGCAACTAAATCTGCCAATAGGACTAACGTTCCTCCCATGACTGCTGCCATTGGGAGTACTTTAATATAATCAGTCCCTACTAAATAACGTACGATATGGGGCACAATCAATCCTATAAAGGCAATCTGACCTACCATTGCCACTGATATACCCGCTAATAACATTGAAAGCACTAAAGCGAGTGTACGAATCCATTTTACATTTTGTCCTAAACTGGTTGCCAAAGTTTCACCCAAACTCAAAATCGTCAGTTGACGACTTATAAGAATAAATAAAGCTAAAACAACTAAAACAATGGGCGCGCTGATCATAATTTGTTGCCAATTTGCCCCGGACACACCGCCAGCACTCCAAAAATTAATAGACTGATTCAGCCGATAAATTAAAGCAATCCCTTGACTTAATGCAGTCAAAAGAGCACTAACCGCTGCACCCGCAAGAATCAGCCGCATTGGATTAAATCCATCACGCCTTGACGAGCCAATCATCATCACGATTGTGCCGCCAAAAATAGCGCCTATAAATCCGGCCAAAATAAGCACCGTAAAAGACGCTGAGGGGATAAATGCATAAGTCACTGCCAACACAAAAGCAGCCCCAGCGTTTAAACCAATTAAACTGGGGTCTGCTAATCCATTTTTTGTGACGCCTTGAATCACTGCACCCGATGTGGCTAAAGCAATCCCTACTAATACCGCTCCAATATTACGCGGGATACGAATTTCAGAAATAATATTATGTGCTTGAATCGATGGATCATAATGAAATATGGCTGCAGCAATCGTTGACACATTCACTTGCGCCTCTCCCAATAAAATAGAAAGAATAAACACAAATGTGAGTATTACAAGTGCACAAATCAGTTGGAATGTATAATTTAATTTAACAAATTTATTTTTATTTAACATTTGAATACGCCATGCCTTACTGCTTTATGCTTTCTCATAGTGCTTACATAATAAATTATAAGTCACAAGCATCGGCTTACCTGTGCGAGGATCAGTGCTTAGTTCCGCATCAATATTAAATACTTTTTCTAAAATCTCGTTCGTTAACACCTCATGCGTTTCACCTTGCTTAACAATATCACCATTTTTCATCGCAATCAGATGATCAGAAAAACGAATCGCTTGGTTAATATCATGTAAGACCATAATAATCGTTGTCCCATGTTTCGCATTCAGTTCTTGTACGAGCTCTAAAATTTCAAGTTGATGTGAAATATCTAAATAAGTTGTCGGTTCATCTAGAAAAATAATATCTGTTTTTTGAGCCAAAGCCATCGCAATCCATACGCGTTGACGTTGACCACCACTTAAATCATTGACTGCACGATGTTTAAAATCAATTGTTCCTGTTACACGCATCGCCCAATCAATTTCTTTTTTATCTTCTTCATTAAGGCGACCAAACCCTTTTTGATGTGGAAATCGACCGTAAGAAACCAATTCACCCGCAGTTAGCCCATCTGCTACATCTGGTGATTGAGGTAATATCGCGATTTTTTTCGCAATTTCTTTTGTAGATTGTGTATGAATATTTTTACCATCTAAAGAGATTTCGCCACTTTTAGTATTCAGTAATCGTGATAAGGCTTTCAGTAACGTAGACTTCCCACAACCATTTGGGCCTATAATGGACGTAATTTTCCCATCTGGTATAGCAACGTCTAAGTTGTTCACAATAACACGTTCACCATATCCGATAGAAACTTCTTTACCTATTAATCTGTTCATCGTCATCCTTCTTTCTTAAAACGATTCCGCTTCAATTCATATTATGAAAAGCGTTATTTGTACTTTACGAGATAGACGTGACCAGTTATTTATTAATATCACGCTATTTTGTAGATCTATTTCATCCAATTGATAATCATTATCATATATTTGTTAGTATATCATTCTTTGCTAGAAATTTCTAACTGAAACTTAATTGATATACATACATTAAACAAAACGAAAAACGTCTGTTTGTTAAACGACAGATGCTTTTATTTAATAAAAATAAAAAAGCAGGATAGTCCAAACCATTTGATAACTATCCCACTCATACTACTTATATCCACTTTTCTTAAAAATGTTCTTTTAAATTAGTCTTCTACTAAAAAGCCATTGCCGTATACATCACGAACGTCATGGACGACTACAAACGCGTTTTCATCAATCTTTCGAATCATGCGCTTCGTCCGTGATAATTGCGTTTTACTAATCACTGCATACAACACATCTGTTTCTTTTTTTGAAAAGTAACCGCGACCGTTGAGTATAGTGATACCTCTACCTATATCTTCATCAATCATTTTAGCAATGCGATCTGGCTCTTTAGAGATGATGGTTACAGCTTTTTTAGGATTTAAACCTTCTATAACAAAGTCCATTACTTTTGTACCTATGTACAAACTAATAATTGTTAACAATGCACGGTCTAAAGGAATGACTGTCAACGAGATTAGCACAACAATTAAATCGAAGAAGAGTAAGGCATTAGGTGTGCTCACATCTAAATATTTATTTGCGATACGTGCCAAAATGGTTGTCCCTGCAGTCGTACCTCCCGCTAATACAATAATACCGATTCCTAATCCTACAGAAAAACCACCGAATATCGCATTAATAATAACATCATCTGTTTTTACATGCCATGACTCAGTTAAACTAAGGAAAATAGAAATCAATACCGTCGCTAGTATTGTTAAATACATACTTCTTTTACTTAAAAATTTATACCCCACACCGATTAAAATCGCATTCACCACAAAGTTAGTGATGGCTGGAGATAAGTGAAATGCATAGTATAAAATGATTGCGAGCCCTGTTACACCGCCTTCACCAAGATCCGCAGTGATAATAAATGCATTTACACCGGCTGAAAATATAAACGCACCTAAAACGACTAAAATTAAATCTCTAATTGTTCTGCTCACCAAACCATTCCCTTCATCTTAAGATTGTCTTTTTATATTGTCATTAGCCATATTATCACAACTTTATGACAATTCGTACCCTTGAATTCCGAGATAATGTAAAAGATTTTATTAAAGTTTTAAATTTCTGAATATTTAGTTTACTTATGGTGTAAAAGTGTGTATAATATGAATTACCTTATTTGTTGCTAGTTTACTAGTCAACAAGAGGCCATCTCCTTTGTGTTTTTTATAGTAAGAGAGATTTTTTGCTCGAGGTTGATATCATGCTCGAATATCAATCTAAATTATTCATTTCCCGTCTAAGGCAGTTCAGCAAGCGCTGAGCTGCTTCTTTTATGCTCTAATTTCATTTAAGATGATAAGCTGATATGGATCACTCACAGTTTAAGGCATTAATCTTTTAACATAATCACTTACACATAAAAAAGAGAGCGGACAATCATGTCCTGCTCCCTCTTTTTTCATTCCGTCGCTCACCGGAATCACAATTACCAAGCGAATAAACCTACAAAACCTGCTGTTAATAACGAAACTAAAATACCCGCTAATAACATCATTGGGACATATTTAGAAACAAAATCAGACGTCTTTTCATTAACAATCCCTTTTAATGTACCGATAATCATACCAATTGTTGAGAAGTTAGCGAAAGAAATTAAAAATGTAGAAATAACAGCGCGGTGATGCGGTGTATAACTATTAATTTCACCAGTAATTTCACCCATTACAACAAATTCGTTTGTTACAATTTTCTTCGCCATATTTTGTGCAACTTTCCACACTTCATCTGACGGTAAACCTAATAAGAATGCAAACGGCCACATAAATACACCTAAAACTTGATCTAGACCAATGCTTCCTTTTAAGTGGAATAAGTGTGCAATACCACTACTGATAAGGTGGATCAAACGGTCTGCCAATTCTGCTAAAGCAACAAAACTAATAACGAAAGCAATAATAATTAATACAAGCTTACCAGCATTTAATACTGAATCTCCCAAGAATGAGAAGAACGGTTGACGCGCTTCATTTTCACGTAAGTCATAAATAACATCGTCATCTACTTCAACTTTAACTGGATTCAAAATTGAAGCTACAATCATCGCATTAACAATATTTAATGGGATGGCTGTCAATACTAATTCGCCTGGAATCATTGTGACGTAAGCCCCAACAATCGCACCAGAAACAGAACTCATTGACATCATTGCAATCGTTAACACACGTGTTTCTTTCATGCGCTTTAATTGTTCACTTGAAACCGCAAGTGCTTCAGTGTTACCTAAAAACATCATTTCAATACCAAAGAATGCTTCAAATTTAGGTTGACGTGTAATTTTGGCTAAAACCCAACCAATTGCACGCATGATCCATGGCAAAATACGGAAATACATTAAAATGTCAAACAAAGGCACAACTAATAAAATAGGGAAAAGCGCAGCAACAGCCATATCTAACTGTTTGACTTCTATCCAACTCTTAAATGCAAAACCTATACCTGCAAATGCAGCATCTATTACCCAAGAGATACCTTCTGCTGCCTTTTTAACGGCTAAAGTTCCAGCAGGGAAGTATACGAAAAACCAAGCTAAGATAAGGTTCAATACAACTAAGGCAGCTATAGAACCCCACTGTATATTTTTACGGTCACGTGAACACAGATATGCAACACCCAAAAATACAAACAAACCAATAATGTTAATGATCAAATACATAAGGATTTACCTCTTACCTTTCAACTGTTTTTAACACAACAAGTATACCATGCGTATGAGATAGTGAGAATATGTTTTTTTAATAATATTTAGGTCAAAATCCCCTCTTTCTTCCATTATGTACAGACCACGACAAACGACTTTCTCATGTGTCGAGATGAACAATGCGGTTCATCGAGTCATGCCGACCTAGCTACCTATCACACACACATATCCAAACTGATTCGCACATTGTTAAACTGAACGGATTGTGCATCCGCCTTAAATGAGATGACGAGTAAAACTTGACTATTTCACGTCACTTAGACTCTAAAGTCCGGCTGAATGTCGTTCCAGCCTAAACAAAATTTTTGATTAAATTCAATAATTTTACATATTCTTTCTAAAATCACTATTGCTTACAAATATAATTCAAGGTATTCTATAATTAAATGAAAATGATTATCATTAACGATAAGTAGGTGGGAATATGTTACATGTTGCAAATGCTGAGGTTGGAAGAAACTATCGTGTCAAAGCTTTAGAAACGCAAAACATTAATTTGAAGCATCGTTTACGCGCACTTGGATGTGTGGAGGGTTGTTGTTTATCTATTCATCAAAAAGGTTTATTTAAAGGGCCTTGTACTTTAAAAATTAATGACCAACAAATTTGTATACGAAATTGTGATGCTTGTGACATCCTATTGGAGCAAGCCTATGAGTAATGCATATTGTATTTTAGGAAACCCTAATGTCGGGAAAACATCATTGTTTAATGCACTTACCGGCTCTTATGCTTATGTTGGCAATTGGAGTGGTGTCACCGTTGAAAAAAAGGTCGGTCAATTAAAAAAGAAAAATGGTCATTTAATTGATTTACCCGGCATTTACGATTTAGTTCCTATTTCACGTGACGAAACTGTTGTAACTGACTTTTTATTACATGAATCATTCGATGGCATGATTAATATTATAGATGCCGCACAAATCAAACGTAATTTTAATTTAACAATACAATTGTTAGAATTCGGCGCACCGATTCTCATAGGTTTAAACATGATAGATGTTGCTAATAAGCGTGGCATTCGGATTGACTATCAGAAACTCATGAGGAAATTACACGTCCCTGTCATTCCTGTCATTGCAAGAACTGGAAAGGGTAGCGATGATATGCTTAACGCCCTGACAGATCATCATATTTCAAAGCAACGTCCTTTAAAAATCAACTATGGTGAAGCGATTGAAAACTTGCTTCAACAATTACAACAAGCAATGCCTTCTCAATTGAAATTAGAAAAGGCACAATATCGATTTTTAGCGATTCAATATTTACTCAAAAATCCATCTGTTTTAACGTACTTAGATTCTCAAACGTGCGACGCATTAAATAACATTAAAAATGCATTTATGTCTATACATACAATAGACATTGAACATCATATTGTTCAGTGTAGACAATCCTACATTGACGCTATATTGGCTGACATTGTTCAATATCCAGATACGCAACGACACTATGTTACAGAACGCATAGATGCGTTACTGACACATAAAATTTTAGGGATTCCTATCTTTCTTGGTATCATGTGGCTGATTTTTCAAACCACATTTACATGGATAGGCACACCCTTATCAGATCAACTAGATGAGTTTTTCGGTGGTCCTTTAACTGACTCTGCACGAGATGCTATGACACATCTCGGTATATATCCAGCACTTCAAGATTTAGTCACAGACGGAATTATCGCTGGTGTCGGAGGTGTGCTTGTCTTTGTTCCTCAGATTCTTGTCTTGTTTTTCTTCATATCTTTGTTAGAAGATTCTGGCTATATGGCACGAATTGCAGTCATAATGGATCGAATTATGGAAAAATTTGGACTAAACGGAAAGTCTTTTATCCCTATGATTATCGGGTTTGGTTGTAATGTACCTGGAATTATGGCCGCAAGAAGTATCGAAGAAGAAAAGGAACGTTTAACAACAATTCTGATTGCCCCTTTTATGTCTTGTTCGGCAAGGCTTCCTGTATATGGATTGTTTGTCGCTATATTTTTCGCGCAACATCAAGCACTCGTTGTTTTAAGTCTTTATGTGCTTGGTATCATCGTAGCTCTATTTGTCAGCTGGGGCCTTTCAAAAACAATTTTGAAAAAAGACACCTCTATTTTTGTAGTCGAATTACCTCCATATCGCTTGCCATCTATTAAAACTTTATGGAGAAGCACTTGGGAAAAAGGAAAAGGATTTGTTAAAAAAGCAGGAACATTTATTTTTGCTGGTTCTGTTATCATTTGGTTGCTCAATTATTCTGGACCATCAGGGTTTCATGTACCGGTAGAACAAAGCTTCTTGCATTTAATCGGGGCTGCTATTGCACCTCTTATCGCCCCTTTAGGTTTTAGTTCATGGCAAACGGCTGCTACATTAATACCAGGATTTTTAGCCAAGGAAGTCGTAGTCAGTGCTATGGCGATTATTTATTCAGTAGATGAAAACGCCCTTGTTTCAATGATTTCATCACATTTTACAGCTTTATCCGCTTATTCATTTATGGTTTTTATTTTGCTATATACACCTTGTCTAGCTACTGTCGCGGCGATTCGTAAAGAAACGACATCATGGAAATGGACCTTACTCGCACTCGTTTACCCAATTACAATTGCTTATGTCTTGTCACTCGCAGTTTATCAAATCGGTTCAGTTTTCTTTTAAGGGGGAAATCATTAATGGCATTACTTTTAAACTTACTACTCATTGCACTTATTTTTTGTTACGTTGTCTTAGTAACGATACGATATATTAAAAAATCTAAGCAAGGACAATGTAGCGCTTGTGAGGTCAACAAATCTTGTTCTACTAAACAGTTACCAAAACATTTGCAGTAATACAAAAAGGAGAATTTCATTCGCTGAAATTCTCCTTTATTGATCTAACAATTGATGAGGTGAAACGTTGAAACGAAACAACATACCACCCAACAACATCTCGCCACGAAGCACGTCAATTGCAACAAGGGCATGCCATAAAAACGCTTGATGGATAAAACCCTCCACAAAATTACGCATCACGCTTTGTTGTTTTATAATCAGTTAAATTTTGTGTTTCTACAAATTGTTGATATTTTTTATGGGTCTGCATTAGTACTTCATGTCGGCCTTTACCTGTAACACGTCCTTGATCTAAAAAGATGATTTGTCCTGCTTTTTTAATTGTAGATAGACGGTGTGCAATGACAATCGTAGTGCGATTTTCCATTAATACATCTAATGCTTCCTGAATCTTACGCTCACTTTCACTGTCTAAATTCGCCGTTGCTTCATCCAGTAATAAAATATCTGGATTTTTTACAAAACTACGTGCAATGTCAATACGTTGACGTTGACCTCCTGATAATTTCAAACCACGTTCACCCACAATAGTATCGTATCCTTGCTCAAATTCCATAATAAAGTCATGACAATGTGCAAGTCGTGCATAATGGATAAGCTCTTCATCAGAAACTTCGCGATCAATACCATATAAAATATTGTCTTTAATCGTTCCATTCATCATCGCATTACTTTGCATAACGTAACCTATTTTTCTTCTCCAATCCGTTAGGGAAAGATCGTAAATAGATCGATTATGATATGTAATATCGCCACCGTTAACATCATACATACGCTCAATCAAACTAAAGATTGTACTTTTCCCTGAACCTGATGGTCCAACGAACGCTGTCACTTCACCTCGAACGACATTAAATGAGACGTCTTTTAAAACAGGCGCAACATCGTAGCTAAAATCAACGTGTTCAAATGATAAATCTCCTGATTCAATTAGATGTGTCTCACTCGGATCATCAATGACTTCCATTGGCTCTTGTAGTATTTCATAAATTCGACTACTTGCCCCTACTGCTTTTTTATAATCCGTGATAAGTGTGGATAAATTGATAAGTGGCACTGATAAATTTAATACATAAAATATCATGGCTACAAGTGTCCCAGCAGAAATGGCACCAGAAGCAATACGCAAGCCACCAAAACCTAAAATAATCCCAATTGTTAATAACATTATAATGCCCGAAACAGGTTGAACAATTGCTGCTATCTTGGCTTGTTTCAATCCTAATCCGTAAATTTTAAGTAAATTATCATGTGCAAGATTTAATTCTCGCTTTTCTGTGTTTGCTACTTTCACTAAGCGCATTTCAGTTAAAACACGTCCCAATAACCCACTAAAATTGGCAATCTCGGTTTGCGTATTCGTTGAGATTTTTTGCATAATCTTACCGAGTGGTATCATAATCAATACAAATATAGGTATTGTTATAAATGTTAATAACGTCATTTGCCAATCTAAAACAAACAATAAAATTAAAGAACCAATCAACGTAATAATGGATGGGAAAAAGTTAGGCAATTTTTGCGAAATAAAATCATTAATCACTTTCGTATCATCAGTTAAACGACTCATCAATTGGCCACTTTCATTTTTGTCAAAAAATGGCATTTTTAAATGAATAATATGCTGCCACAACACTGAACGGATAGCGTAAATGATTTTTTCACCAATTTTATTCAACAAATAATATCCGATACCACTTAATAATGCGTTTAAGATAAACACGACGAGCAATATAACAATGAAAATAGGATTAATTGATGCAACTGTGAACTTATCTACCATCTTCCCAGTAAAGAGTGGAACGAGTAGGCCGCTAAGGCTTCCTAATGAAGCGATAATCACAGCGATAATAATGAGACCCACCGGCCATGAAATCTTTTTCAATAAATATAGGAGTGGGTTATCTTTTCTCATAGTGACATACCTCATTTATTCGTAATTTTCTTCGCAATAAGTAATCCGTGAGTCTTCCTTCTTTGTGCGAGCAGTCTACCTCATTAAATTTTAGTCATTTTTACCTACCATGATTAAAATCGGTATTTTTTGTTAAACCACAATGTCTATGACTCGTAACTAAAACAGGGGCACCTTTGCAAAAAATCAGCCAAAGTACCGATTTATTAACAACAAGCTTTATGATAAAATGACGTTTGTTGTTTATCTATTTATAGTTTTAGATTGAGGAGTCTGTATGCAAATGAAAAAATTAATACTATCTATCGTGGTTGTATTCTTCGCTACCACAATTATAACACCTTTCGCGCGTGCATATACACCTTCACCTGTTGAACTTGCACAACAAAGTGGTTATCCGGTGACTTTGCCGTTCCAACCTGAAGGTGTCATCAATATCAGTCAAACTGGCCAAATTTTATACGACTATAATAGTCAAAAAGAATGGTATCCAGCCTCAATGACAAAACTTATGACAATGTATTTAACACTTCAAGCGGTAAAAGAGAAAAAATTATCATTAAATGACACAGTTAAAATCACACCTGAGCATTATAGAATGTCAACACTACCGGAATTAAGTAATACAAAGCTTTATCCGGGTGAGACTTATACAATAGCAGAGTTACTTCAAATTACTGTTTCTGCTTCAAGTAATGCGGCTGCACTTATTTTAGCTAATCAAGTTTCTGACAATACATCTGATTTTGTAGATAAAATGAACCAGACTGCAAAATCTTTAGGTATGAATCACACGCATTACGTGAATCCAACTGGTGCAGAAAATCGACTATTATTAGAATTTGTTCCTAAAAGATACCAAAATGAGTCTTCCTCTACTTCAACAGCCCATGATTACGCCATTTTAGCGCAACATACCGTTCAAGATACACCTAAAATTTTACATTTCACTAAGCAAATTGCGCCTACTCAACACGGCGTAACCTATTATACTTTTAATGATTTACTAGAAGGTGGCAATATGAGCTTAGAAGGCACGGATGGGTTAAAAACAGGTTCCAGTGATATTGCAGATTATAATAATTCCTTAACAACAAAACGTGGGAAATTTCGTATATTTCACATCATTATGGGGGCTGGCGATTACAAACATCTCGGTGGCGAAAAACAACGGAATATGATGAGCGCGAGTGCGATTAATTATAGTTTTGCATTATATGACTATAAAAAAGTCCTCTCTAAAGGAAAGCATAAAATCGATGGTAAAACATATTACGTCACAAAAGATTTATATGACGTCGTTCCTAAAAAGCTAAAAAAACCTTATCATTTTATAATTGATGACAACCAAGTACATCTTGATTATGATCGTAAATTCATCACAAAACATGATGGACCCCCTAAAGTAGAGGTAGAAAATCCATTTATTTATGAATCTAAATCTGTCGTCATTTCAAGTTGGCAAACACATCCATGGATGACAATCCTCGCTTTCGGTGTTATTGTCGTCTTTCTATCTATCGTATTTTACAGTCTTATGAGCCGATTCCGTCGTAAATAAAATAAACTCGTTGTTTTACACGGAGTCTCAAGCAACCTATGCGACAATCAAAAAAGCTTAGAAATTTTGGTAACTTCAAAATTTCTAAGCCTTTTTTAATTTATGACTATTTTGCATCTTTACCATACAACTCTTTCTTAATTTGAGTTGTAGAAATGCCTTCTGTACGTTTTAAATAAATCACTTCACATTTGTCTTTTAAGAAATCAAATTCGCCTTCCCAGTCATGACCCATTACGAAAGTATCAATTTCATATTTTTCTACGTCAGTTTCTTTTTGACCCCAATCATTTTCAGGAATCACAAGATCTACATAACGAATCGATTCTAACATCATTTTACGTTGTTCAAAATTGTAATATGACTTTTTATTTTTGATTCGATTGAATTCATCACTTGAGAGCGCAACAACTAAATAATCTCCCATTTCACGGGCACGTCGTAGTAATTCAATATGTCCATAGTGTAAAAGATCGTATGTTCCATATGTAATGACACGTTTCATCTTTACATCTCCTTAATAATCTATTAATATATTTACATTTTGTTAAAATTATAGCATAAACAATTCTTAATTCCTAAAATATATGAATATAGATTTTAAATCCTCACGAGTTTTTCTACATAATTGACCACCTGATTGAGACTCTCTCTTGTATTAAATTGGTGCCACTTTTCAAATAGTGGTTTTAAGTTTCCTTTTCTAATACGTGCATATAAGTCATGCTCATTATAAACTTTGTAATCTTGTGGAATGGCTTGATAATATTCATTGAGCCCTCTGACCTCATCATATTCAGCCTCATCATAGACATAAAAGAGTGCAGGCGTATCGATGATACTCGCTTCTATAGCAAGTGAGCTATAATCTGTAATAATTAAATCTGCCATAACGATCAGATCAAGTGTACATACTTTCGTATTGTTCACTGCAGCGGGAACCGTGGGATGATACTTACTTAATAAAGTATATCCCGGTACTGTCGTTTCAAAAGTCACTTTATCGATAGTACGATTGTTTTGACCTTGCTCTCTATAAGTTGGTAAATAGACAGCAACTTTATTTTCGATGCCGAGTTCCTGTTTTAACTTTTGCTTATGTGCTTCTATATCTAATTGTCGATATGTGGTCAAACGCGGACTCCCAAAACCAATCAACTGCTCGTATTCCGCTTCAAAAGCTTTTTCAAAACAGTGTGACATTTGTTGGCCACCTACGAGATATTTATCTGTCGCTTGATAAACAGCACGATACTGTTCGACTAATTTGTGATTGTTTAAATCTACTGAGCGATCTTCTAAACCAAACTTTTTAAGCGCACCTACCGCATGCCAAGTTTGAATAACTGTCTGTCCACTCTTTTTATTTAATCCTGCCATTAATAAATAATACGTATCAATAAAGATAATCTTAGCGGTTGCTAGCGCTGACAACTGTTTCAAAATGGAAGAAAATTTAAGTGGGTGATAAGTAATATTTTGTCGATTCTCTAAAAAACTGAAATCCTTTTTTTTCGCAAAAACAGTAACGCGAAAACCATTTTCACTTAATTGATAGATAATGGGTAATTCATCTTCTTTAAAAGTCATTAAAAAAACAATATGGTTAGCATCCACACGTAAATGACTGTATAAACGACTTAAAAATTTAATAATATAAATATAAAACATTTTAATATAATATCGCATCATTGTTCTTCACCGCCTTAAAATGTTGTCGAATGAACAAAAAGCCCTCAACACAAACCACTGTATTGAAGGCTTGTTCTCATTACATAAAATCTGCAAAGTGATCTCTGTAGCGCATATGTAACATCGAACCAACGATAAATATTACAACTGTAACCAATACATTATATAACGCAAGATGCCAATGCTCTATGAAATACCATTGATGATACAGTATCGCAGCACGGTAGCTCTCTGCTATAAAAAAGATTGGATTAAACTTTAAAATCTTCTCTGCTAATGACCCTGTTGCAGGGTGCCATAATATAGGCGATGCATAGAAAAGAACCCTTAATAATGCTTGCATTGCCATTTGTGTATCTCTAACAAGCACACCTAACGTTGACGTTAATAATGTTACAGATATCGTGAAGAAATATGCAAACGGAATATATAAAAATAACTGAATGATATAAATTGTTGGCGTAATACCTGATAAAATACACAATATTATAATAGCGAATACAAGCGCCAAGTGACCATAAAGTTTACTTGTGACGATATAAGTTGGAATAATCGATAGTGGAAAGTTCATCTTCGCAACCTGCCCGTATTTCATCGTAATCGATTTTGTGCCTTCTAAAATACCTTGGTTAATGAAGAACCACATACTAATACCGACTAATAGCCAATATATGAACGGTATCCCTTCTATTGGGTGGTTGCTACGAATTCCAAATCCAAAGACAAACCAATAAACCAAAATTTGTATTACCGGATTAATAATCTCCCAAGCTAATCCAAGATAATTATTATGATTTGAAATTTTAAGTTGGAATTGTGCTAACCGTTGAATGAGGTAGAAACTTTTTAAATGCTCCTTTAATACGATTCTAACTGAATTCATAATTTACCACGCTTTCACATATTGGATAATTCACTCAATGCCAAAACAAGGTCGCTATATAATGAATATATTGACCTAGAGTGTCTCATCACCTATTCTTTAATTGAAATTGTTCAACTATTTGAGTAAAATGGATACATTGTATCCCTAATACTTTACAATAGCTTCACAAATTTCACAACCACTTAGTAATATATTATAATCTATAGACAACAAATGATGAAAGCAAAAAACGAAATTCTCATAAATATTATCAATTAATGTAAGGAATGTTCTCAGATGAATCCAACTGTCAATATTAATCAAGTGACAAAAGAATATCGTATTTATCGTAATAATAAAGAGCGTATCAAAGATGCTCTATGGCCAAAACATAAAAATAAAACATTTTATGCTTTAAAAGACATTTCGTTTCAGGCTTATGCTGGTGATGTAATCGGTCTCGTCGGTATTAATGGCTCAGGTAAATCAACACTCAGCAATATGATCGGTGGCTCGCTCACGCCGACTAACGGTCATATTGATAAAAAAGGTGATGTAAGTGTCATCGCAATTAACGCAGGCCTAAATGGTAACTTAACCGGCATGGAAAATATCGAATTTAAAATGCTATGCATGGGATTCGATAAACATCAAATTAAAGCATTAACACCTGAAATTGTAGAGTTTAGTGAGCTTGGTGAGTTTATATACCAACCCGTGAAAAAATATTCAAGTGGGATGCGCTCAAAACTCGGCTTTTCAATCAGTGTAACAATTAACCCTGAAATACTCGTCATTGACGAAGCCCTTTCTGTGGGTGACCAAACGTTTACTCAAAAAAGCTTGAAAAAAATCTATGAATTTAAAGAAGCAGAAAAAACGATTTTCTTTGTAAGTCATAACTTGCGCCAAGTGAAAGAATTTTGTACTAAAATTGCTTGGATTGAAGCAGGCCAACTTAAAGAATTTGGTTCAGTTGATGATGTACTTCCTCAGTATGAAGCTTTCCTTAAAGACTTTAAGAAAAAGTCCATTGCTGATCAAAAAGCTTTTAGAAACAGCTTAGATGAAAAACGTTTTGTTGTGAAATAAACGAATCATCAATCACATAATTGCATATTTGCACAATACCCAAAAATAATACCTTTCATTCAATAAATCTTAGTATTTCAATCAATTTTTCAAAATAAAGCGCGAGTAATTCCAGTCGTCTCTTCAATTACGGCCTGAATCGCTCGCGCTTTTTATGATTGATATTACGTTATTATTATGATGATAACGCTCTTTTTGCCGTGCTACAGCTTTATAATGGTAGCCGATACATTCGATTTACCGTCGTACTACTTGCCCCATTTTTAAATAATTAAAGGTAGCGCGTCAATTCATCGCCCTACCTTTAAATTATTTTGATTGATTGAAATACTTCTGTTTATAAACTCCTACAACGAATTTAGGAATTCTCTCTAATCTACGGATACGTTTCATATCTGTCAAACAACGATACGCCCATTCTAAATTAAGCGCGCGCCATACATAAGGTGCTCTTTTGACATCCCCACTAAAAACATCAATAGCACCGCCAATCCCCATCATTAATGTATGGTCAAAATGATGTCGGTTGTGCTGTATCCATTGTTCTTGTTTGGGATATCCCATGCCAACAAAAACAAAATCCGGATTAAACTGACGCACTTGCTCGATAACTTCTTGATCTGTGATGTCAATAAAGCCATGGTGGGTTTGAATTTCAATATTTGGGAATTGCTGTTGGATACGTCTTGCTGCTTTTTCAACGACAGGCGAAGTAGCGCCAAGTAAGAAGACCTTTTTGCCCTCTAAATCAGCGATATTTAAACACGTCTCCATGACTTCGATGCCTGGCACACGTTCCTGTAAAGGTTGACCTAAAATGCGCGCCGCTTTAACAATACCTGTCCCATCAGGCACTGTATAATCTGCATGTGCAATGATCTTATGATATTTTGGATTTTCAGATGCATAATGTACAATTTCTGGGTTGGCCGTTACGATAAACAAATTATGTTTCGTTTCACTATGCATATATTTTAAAATGTTTTGATGCATATCTAATAAAGTGACATTATCGAACATGACGCCCATGACTTGAACTTGTGCCTTCTTATCTTTTAGCAAATATGTTTGTGGTATTGTCGAAATATCAGCGTGTGTAAAAGCCCCTTCATGCTCTCCACTAGGCATTACTTTTGCCATAGTTTCACCTTCATTCTCTCTATCATTTCAGTTTGTTTTTACTTTTAGTTTACAATATGTTTATGTTACTTTAACACATTTTACACCAAAATCAAGCTAAAAGATATCTTTTCATGCTAAAGTATGAGGCTGCTTTTCTCCTATTTTAAAAAGAGCGCAACGTCCTCATTTCATCGGCTATTTGAAAATGAATACTTACCCTCAATTGAATGGTGTATTCGTATAGTTAAACCTTCAACTTTAAGACTTTAGTCCATAGTCCCTTTTTCATTCAGCCGTTATAATCATTATATTGGCTCTGAAAGGATGGACATATATGCACGGATATTCTTGGTTGACTTCACCGATTCCGATTTCAGGTGTATTACTTTGCACCCTAACTGCAATTTACTTAATCAGTCGCTATTATCATCATCGCCCTTTATTTTCTATACTAGATATTGCGATGAATTATATCCCCGTTTTGACTCATGAATGGGGGCATATCTTATTTAACAAATTATCTGGTGGTCACGTGATTGATTTTGTAGTTGTCGCAACCAGACGTGAGCGTAATGCGACAGGGCAACAAGGATACGCTGTTACACAAAGTCATAACCGAACAGGACAAATCTTTACAACGCTAGGTGGATATTTAACACCTCCGATGATGTTATGTTTAGGTCTTTATCTTCAAAGTAAAGGCCAAGGTGCGTTATTATTGATGCTATACATTTTAATTTTTATTTATTTCACATGGAAGACCTCTCGAAAATTAGTTCCGATTTTGATTATCTTATTCTTAACACTTATCGGCTATTTTGGAATTCAATCTGAAAACTTAACAAATTATTCCTTCATATATATGTTCGTTTATCATTTTATTTTAGGAACTTTATTAGGAGAAGTCATATTATCAACGGTAACGATTTTGCAACTCACGTTTTCACGTTCACAAGCCCAATGGGATGGAACTGCACTAAAAGCGTTGACACATCTTCCGACATTTTTATTTTCAATGTTTTGGATTGCAGTCAATCTTCTAACACTTTATTATACATGGACATATAGCTTTCATATCTTTTCTTAGCTAAGCATGATAAAGGATTTAGGACATAGTTTTTGATAATCATGACCCCATAGACGCGCTTGCTTAGGGGCTGAAGTTTTAACTCAATTTGGCTTAATTGAATGCGAAGTTTTATCATAAAAAGAAGCGCTGAAACGATCATCTCAGCGCTATTTATTTTGGGATTAATGTCCCAGCCTCTTGTTAAGTTATATTAAAATGATTAATCACTATTTTTATTGTACTTTTTCAACGAAGATTACATCTGCGTTATGATAGCTTAATGTGACTTTTTCGTCTTTATTTTGCAATCCTAATAATTGATTGATTTCATCTTTTTCTACTATTGTAACGGTATCACCGATAGACAATGCTTTGCTCGATAAAAATACGAGTAATTCCGATCGATCACGGACACGTCGAATCGTCACTGTATCCCCTGCATCAAACTGCAATAACGGGGTTTTATAAATTTCTTCATATTGATTGTTTCGTGGAATCACACCACCGTGCGGACATGTTTCCGGATAATTTAATAGTTCGTCCAAACGTTCTACAAATAGTTCAGATACACGGTGCTCGAGCACCTCTGCTTCACTATGAACTTCTTCCCACGTATAATTTAAAATCTTTATTAAAAATAATTCTATTAAACGATGTCGCTTAATTACATCTAATGTATAAGTCAGTCCTAGTTCTGATAACTTTACGCCTTTATAAGGTTTCGTTATGACATAGCCCTCTTTTTCCAAGCGTCCTACCATTTCGCTCACAGATGGAGGTTTAATATTCAAAAATCCTGATAACGTTTTATTTGACACATAACTATGAACGCCATCATGACTTAAAATTGCTTTAAGATAGTCTTCTTTTTCCTCAGTTAACATATGCTCACCTCTTTTACATATACAATTTATTGTATCATGAATTCTATTGATATTGACAATTTTCTATTTATAATATACTTTATTAGGGTAACCTAAAACAGAAGAAAGGTGGTGTTAATATGTTATCCATAAAAAACCTAAACCTATTTTTAGGTCAAAAACATGTTTTGAAAAACATCACATTAGATTTACCATTGAATGGTGAAATGATTGGAATTATGGGCCCTAATGGGAGTGGTAAGTCCTCTTTAATCAAATCTATTATTGGCGAATTACCTGCTGAAGGCACGATTTTACTTAACCAAAAACCGACACAACAACATTTAACAGATATTACATATATACCACAAAAATCTGTACTTGATCTTGACTTCCCAATCAATGTACAGGATTTAGTTTTATCTGGCTGCTATCAAGAAATCGGATGGTTTAAACGTGTACCAAAATCCATTCGCGATAAAAGAGACACGTTATTAAAAGAGTTAGAGCTTTTTGATTTACGCAAACGACAATTGCATGCGCTTAGTGGCGGACAACTCCAGCGTGTGTTCATCGCTCGCGCCCTAATGTCAGATAGCGTGGTTTATTTGCTTGATGAGCCATTTGTAGGTATCGACTTCAAAAGTGAACACATCATTTACAACAAACTTAAAGCATTAAAACAGCAAGGTAAACTCATTTTAATTGTACATCATGACCTCACAACAGCTTCTGAATATTTTGATCGTATTTTACTCTTAAACCAATCTGTCGCATTTTTAGGTGAAAGTTCCGAAGCCTTAAAAACAGAAAACATAGAGTCTGTCTTTTTAAGTCGTCACCATTCAACAAAATTACAAGACCAAAATCCCCATGGAAAGGAGTCATCACAAGATGTCATTCATTCAACATCTCTTTGAATATCAATTTTTGTCACGGGCTATGATTACAGCCATCTTAGTCGGCATTGTATGTGGTGTTGTCGGATGTCTGATTGTTCTTAGAGGGCTTTCACTTATGGGGGACGCAATGAGTCATGCCGTCTTACCTGGTGTTGCTTTATCATTTCTTTTCAATATTCCTATGTTTATCGGCGCATTGATTACAGGTATGCTCAGTAGTACAATTATTGGTTATATTTCGGACAAATCAAAAACTAAAAAGGATGCAGCAATCGGTATTACATTTACCGCCTTTCTCGCTTTAGGTATTATTTTAATCAGCTTAATTCATTCAGCAACAGACTTATATCACATTCTTTTTGGTAATATTTTAGCCATTACTCAGTCCGCATTTTATACTGCATTGGTTGTTAGTATCATTGTATTGAGTTTGATTATCATTCTTTTTCGACCTTTAAAAATGTCTACATTTGATCCAGTGTTCAGTCGAATGAGTGGACTCAATACTACATTTATGCATTATTTTGTTATGTTACTTTTAGCGCTCGTTATCGTCGCAAGTGTTCAAACTGTAGGTGTCATCCTTGTTGTTGCCCTGCTCATTACGCCTGCTTCAACGGCTTATCTCATAACAAAAAGATTATCTACAATGATGCTCGTTTCTAGTTTGTTTAGCGTCATCAGCTCTACAATCGGCATCTATGTTAGCTTTATATTGAATTTACCAAGTGGTGCGGTTATCGTCCTCATCGCTGCAATATTGTATGCACTTGTTTTTGCACTGACTAAATTTAACAACATCTCACATAAAGGAGCGTATCAAAAATCATGAGTAAACGAATTCTTACACTTTTATCGATTTTATCGATTGTTTTTCTTTTAACAGCATGTAACTCTTCTGATCAAGGACATAAAGATCACAAACTTAAGATTGTAACAACAAACTCAATCTTATATGATATGGCAAAAAATATTACAGGCGATGAAGCAGAAATTCACAGCATCGTTCCTGTTGGTCAAGACCCTCATGAATATGAAATTAAGCCTAAAGACGTTAAAGCATTAACTGACGCAGATATTATTATTTATAATGGTTTCAACTTAGAAAGTGGGAATGGTTGGTTTGAAAAAGCATTAAAACAAGCTAACAAATCATTAGACGATTCTTCAGTTGTTCAAGCTTCTAAACATGTTGATCCTATCTACTTGAAAAAAGGTGAAAAATCAGAACACAACATTGACCCTCACGCATGGTTAAGTTTAGATAATGGGATCCAATACGTTAAAAACATCAAAGATGCATTAGAAAAAGCAGATTCATCACATAAATCTACTTTTGAAAAAAATGGTAAATCTTACTTAGACAAATTAGAAAAACTAAACAATAAAAGTAAAGACGAATTTAGTGATATTCCAAAAGAAAAACGCGTTATGATTACAAGTGAAGGTGCATTCAAATACTTCGCAAAACAATATGATGTAACGCCAGGTTATATTTGGGAAATCAACACTGAAAACCAAGGTACACCAGAGCAAATGAAACAAGCAATTGACTTCGTTAAACAAAATCACATCAAAAACCTTCTTCTTGAAACAAGTGTAAGTGACAAGAGCATGAAGAGCTTAGGCGAAGAAACAGGTGCGAAAATTTACGGCACAGTTTATACAGACTCTATTGGTAAAAAAGGTAGCAACGGAGATTCATACTATAAAATGATGAAATCTAATATCGAAACAATCCATAAAAGCATGAAATAAAACTCCCATTGATATATCAATAGAAATATTCATCATATAATAAAAAGCGTGACCAATACATTACCATTGGTTCACGCTTTTTTATTATTTTAAATAATGAAGTTCGCTTGATAAACTTCTCAAAATCCTAAAATTCGTATTAAGAAGTAAGTGAGCTATGGGCACTATTAAAAACTTATTTAGAAATTATAAATATGATTCAATCTCATTTTTTAAAATTAGTCTTTATCTAAGCGAGAGTATATTCTTTTGCGTCGTTTCGCTCTTTTTTCTATTCGAATTCGACGCTTCGTCTCTTCATCTACATCTTCTTTATTAAGGTCTGTATTTTCATGATTTTCATGTTTTTGATACATATAAGCACCTGTTCGATAAGCGGCACGCGAGATTAAATGACCGCCAACGGGTGAAGTAATATTAATAAAGACCAATGCTAAAATCGTACGGACACTGACATAACCTTGCGCAAAGATAAAATAAATAAATACACCCACCAGTGTCAATAAAACTGCTGCCGTAGAAGCTTTTGTCGCTGCATGAATTCTTAAAAAGACATCTTTAAATCGAACTAAACCAATTGCACTTACAAGCGCAATAATACTTCCTGCAAATACAAGGAGAGCTGCTAACAATTGGATGATTTCATTTGTCATCGCCATGAAATACATTCCCCCCTTCAATAAAGCGAGAAATCGTAACAGAACTTAAAAAGGAAATAATGGCAATCAACAGTACAGAATCTAAAAATGAAAATGTTTCGAATAAGAGACTCAAAACCCCTACTGTTGACATTAAAATGGCACTCATTGCGTCAAATGCGACGACACGGTCTGCTGTTGTAGGTCCTTCAATCAAACGAAACAATACGACAACTAATGACACAGCAAAGATAACTAATGCACCCGACAAGAAGAATTGTGTTAATTCAGTTATCATTTCGTCACCTCCACAATGAGTTCTTCGTATTTTTTAATACTTTTCAATAAATTTTTCTTTTCTTTTTCAGTCGTATCAATAGCGTGAATTAAAAAGATGTTAGGATCACGATTCACACGAATAACAGTCGATCCTGGTGTTATAATCACTAAAATTGTTAGAAACGTAATTTCCCAATCCGTATCGAGCTGCGTTTCATAAGTTACTAAACCAGGATCCATTTTATTCGCTTTAAATAACACATAATTGATTATTGAGAATGTTGCAGTCAATAGTTGATAGAGATACGTAAATAAAAATTTAATCGATACCCAAATCTTTTTAGGATAAAATTCTTGATTAAAAAATTTATGAAGTAAATAAATAATAATAATACCTATTAAATAGCCAATCACAAATGTTGGAAAACGAAAAGCATCTTCATCTTGGAATAACACCCATAAGATAGCTATCATCATATTCAAAGCAATTTGTCTCATTTAACTGCCACCTCGCAGTCCAGGATTAACCATTTTTTCAAATTTTTGTACATTCATGGATAAATCCGTTGCTTGTGCTGTGACTTGGTAGATCACTGGTGCGCAAAGACCTATCGCTAATGTAACTGCAGTCATAAATAAAACGATAGCCTTTCTATTTGACTTGATAGGCTTAAATTGAATTTCTGCACCTTTATCACGATTTCCTGCATACATATAAAAGAAGACTCGGAACAAACTATACATCCCTATCAAACTTGTGATAATCATCAATACTAAGCCTACATAATGCTGATGCTCAACTGCACCGAGAAAAATAAGTAATTTCCCAGGAAATCCACTGAATGGCGGCACTCCTCCAATGGCTAATGTCACAACAATAAAAGCCACACCAAGCCACGGTCCTTTTTGGGCTAATCCTGTTAAGAAACGATATTGGCGGTAACCCGTTGTGTAAACCATAATGCCTATAATGAAAAACAGTAACGCTTTTACAACGATATCGTTCACTAAATAAAAAATTGCGCCATTGATTCCATTAAATGTATGCGTACCTAAACCAAAAATGATATATCCGATAGATAATACAACTTGGTAAGCGGCAATCTTTTTAATATCTCGATACGCAATCGTTCCAATGGCTCCAATTACCATTGTAAGACCCGCCATAACAATTAAAAGTGGTTCGACAATTTCACCACTTTTATTGAAAATTAAAGTAAAGAACCGAATCAAAGCATATGCGCCAACTTTTGTCATTAATGAGGCAAAAAGGGCTGCAAGTTCTGTATTGAGTACGGCATATGCCTTTGGAAGCCACATAAATAAAACAAGTGCTGCTTTTGATCCGAAAGCAACAATAAATGACATCGCCACTAAGTGAATCGCTGTCGGATCATCCATTTCATGAATTCTTATCGCGATATGCGTGTAATTTAAGGTACCGATTTGACGATACAGAAGGCCAATCCCTATTAAGAAAAACCATGAGCCTATCACATTGAGGACGACATATATAATACTCGCGCGCAATTGCTCTACAGATTGTCCTAATGTCACTAACACAAATGAAGCAAGTAGCATAATTTCGAACATGACATATAAGTTAAACAAATCTGCAGTCAAAAAGGATCCCACGACACCGGTTGTTAAAAATAAGACAAAGGATAATAAATAATACCGACTTGCACGCTTTTCACCACGTCCAAAACCAAAAGCGACAATCATAAACACGACTAAAAATGTTGTGGTAACGAGTATTAAACTCAACGCGTCGCCGACATATTGAATACCAAACGGTGCTTCCCAATTACCAAAATTCAAAACAATCGGCTTATGGTTGTACACGTCGATCAACATCACGAGCGAGACGACGAATGATATCAATAATACAAAAAGAGCAATAAAGCGTGATAACCGCACTTGCTTGTTCAAAATGACTAAAAGAAGTGCACCCAGAAGTGGTAGGAGTATGGGTACGGCTAAAATATTATCGTTCATCCTCTTCACCTCCTGTTAATACATCGATTTCATCTTCTTTAGTCACTTTAAAAGTACGGTAAACTAAGACAAGCAAAAATGCAGTGATTGCAAATCCAATTACAATCGCAGTTAAAACGATCGCTTGTAACAATGGATCAACAAAGTTTTGATGACCACTCACAATCAATGGCTCGGTTTTTTGTGCGGTATATTCACCCATACTCATAATAATAAGGTTGCCTGCATGCGTGTAAATTGCGATACCAATAACGATACGAATTAAATTTTTAGATAGCACCATATAAGTAGCAATAAAAACTAAAAATCCGATTACAATCAATAAAATAATATTCATGATCTCCCTCCACTCAGGGAAAGTATTGTCGTTACGACCACGCCGACAACAACTAGGGCGATTCCCGCTTCAAATAATGTAATTGTCGACAGATGTACTTCACCAAAATAAGGGAAAGTCACATTCCAATCCTCTTGATAAAGGATGTTCTTACCGAAAAACACAGGCACAATTGCAGTTGCGAGTGATAAAAGCGCACCAACAATCATGAGCTTTCTAAAATCAATAGGTAAAGCTTCTAGTACCTTTTTTACATCAAATGCTAAAAACATTAAGATAAACGCTGAACTTAACACTAGGCCGGCAATAAATCCGCCTCCAGGATTATTATGTCCTGCAAAGAAGAGATAAAAGCCAAATGTTAAGATGATAAATACAACCACTCTTGTAACGGTTTTGAGTACTAAATCATTCTCTTTCATCTTGACCTCTCCGATCTTTATAGTTAAGTAATGTATAAATACCGAGTCCTGCAATAATTAAAACTAAACCTTCTGCCAGTGTATCTAATGCCCTGAAATCACCTAAAATGGCATTAACGATATTTTTACCACCTGATTTTTCATAAGCATCATGATAAAAAACAGAAATCGTTTCTATTGCGCTCGCTTGTTGAATAATAAAAACAATACCGATTACTGTAATTGCAGTAAGTAAAGAAACTAAGATTTTAACGGTTTCTTTTTTCATATTGAACTTACCGCGTGGAATATTCGGTAATCTTGAAAAGCTTACGATAAATAATACTGTCGTAATCGTTTCAGTAACAAGTTGTGTTAGCGCTAAATCTGGTGCACGCATTAAAATAAAGAACAACGCAACAACATAACCAATGCCCCCTGTAAGAATAACCATCGTTAAACGTTGTCTAATAAATATGAGCGCAAATCCAATGAGAACTACCGTTACTAAAAGGAGTATATGAAAGATATGGTACTCAGTGACTTCGATACGTGAAAGTTCTGGAACCCCTGTACTTATCAAACCATAGAGATGAATTACAAAATAAATAATCAACGTAATAATAATGTAAGAATTCAAACGATTATTCATCAAACTACGTAGTCCGTATCCACAATAAAATTCCATTGACCGGTATGAATCATTACACATACGTGATACTGACATTTGATTTTCTTTTAAAGACAGATAGCGTTGTAAATCTACGAATAGTACCACAATAATCCCCACAACGATAATCGTTAAACTCATAAGTAAAGGTATATTAAACCCATGCCATGCTGATAAGTGGGGAACTGTGGACGCAAAAGATGTTGAACGGACTGAACTTAAAAATGCAGGTTGAATAAGATAAGTCCCTACCCACTGTGGAACAATAAATACAATCGGTAATAAGAGCGCCATTATCATCGCGGGTGTAATGAATAAACGTGGTTCATGTATCGCTTTGTTCAACTGAAATGAGCCAAAAAATGTCGTTTTTATCATATTGATTGAATAAATAAAGGTAAAGATACTAGCAATAAAACCTACAAGCGCAATTGCAATCATCATAGATTGGTTGAAAGCAGACAGATAATTCGATCGAATTAACCCTTCAAAAAACATTTCTTTACTTATAAAGCCGTTTAATAACGGGACGCCTGCCATAGAAAGTGCAGCCATTGACATGACAACCATGGTAATCGGCAAGTAACGTTTTAAACCACCTAATTGTCGGATATCACGTGTACCTGTTTCATGGTCGATTAAACCCACGCCCATAAATAATGTTCCTTTAAATAATGCATGATTGAAAAGATGAAAAAGCGCTGCGCATAATAAGTAAGTATAGATTTCAATCATCCCACTCTGCGTCGCTTTGGCAATACCGCCACCTAATCCAACCATCGTCATGATCATACCTAATTGACTAATTGTTGAATAAGCAAGTATCCCTTTTAAGTCAAATTGTCTAATCGCAGTAAACGAGCCGTATATCATAGTGATGAGCCCAATAGCCGTCACAAGATAAGTATAAGTATCACTCAAACCTAAAATGGGTGTAAATCTTAAAAGTAAAAATATACCTGCCTTTACCATTGTCGCTGAGTGTAGATAGGCACTCACGGGTGTAGGCGCAGCCATCGCCTTTGGTAACCAGAAATGAAAAGGCCACTGTGCTGACTTAGTAAAAGCACCGAGTAACAATAACAATACAATGGGGATAAATAAAGGATGTTGTGCAATCGTATGTCTTTGATGTATTAATTCACTAATTGAGAACGTTCCTGCCACGTGATATAACATGACAAACGCGACTAACATGGCTAAGCCACCTAAAACCGTAATCATAAATGAAGTGATTGCACCGTTTTGACTCTCACTTTTATCGTACCAATAACTAATTAGTAGGAACGATGACACACTTGTTAACTCCCAAAAAACGTATAACAAGATCGTGTTATCAGAAAGTACAATTCCTAACATACTAAACATAAATAAAACTAAATATGTGAAAAATCGGGGTAAATGATCATGTTCATAGGATAAGTATTGTGTTGCATAAAAGAATACAGCGACACCAATGATGGAAATAAGTAAGGCAAAAAACATACTCAATCCATCCAAGCGGAGTACGAGGTTAATATCTAAAGCAGGTAACCACTGAATCTTTTCAATGATCAGTTGGTTGTCTAATACCTTAGGAATGTTTATCAAAAAGATTATTGATGCAACAAGGGGTGCAAATAATGCGACAAAGCCGGGTAAACGCTTTGTATTCCACTTCATCATTACGACAAGTATAATCATTATTGCTATTAAAAATATAAGCAATCCACTTAACATCTTCACGCCTCCCTTTCTCTATTTTTATAAATTTAAAGCGATGGTCGTGTTAATTTCCTTTTTAGAAATACCTATAAACTTCATTGTTTCATAAGCCGTTTGATGTCCAAGATATTTTTGAATGATTGAAACTGAAATTCCGGATTTATACGCATGATATGCAAAAGTTTTTCTAAGTGTCGTTAAGCCTATATGTTCAATTCCTAATTGATGTGCCGCATTGTTAACAATACGATAAGCTTGCTGTCGACTAAGCCCTTTTTTTGTCCGCTTCGAGCGAAACAATAAGTCATCTCCAGAAATTGCTTCTGCCTGAATGTATTGTTTTAGCTCTTTACGTAGTTGTTCTGGAATAACAACACGAATATTTGAGTCCGTTTCATACCAACGTGTCATACTGACGCCTTGATCAGAAAGGAATTGAGACACCTTAAAATTAAGTAACTCTGTTAACTTAATACCCGTATGGATAGCAAATTTGAAAAATAAATAATCACGCATTGAATGTGCCTTTAAAAATTCATACATTCTATGAATATCTTGTTTGTCACGGATAGGATCTACACAGTTCACGCAATTCCACCTCTCATAATGTTTCTTATTCCATGATAAACTATATTTAAGTAACATGAAAGAATTTTCATAAATTATTTTATTTTTAGGGTGTGCTTTTTCGCTGTCATATTCGATATATAAAGTGAAAGGAGGTCAGAAATATGAACATCCATCAAATCACACTTATTCTGACGCAAACATCAGTCACACCGGAAGGAAAAATAACTAAAACGTCAAGACGCTTTACGCAACTTAAACCAACTGCAACCCGAGAAGAACTCAAAGCCTTTAGCAATGCAATTCAAGCACTTACTGGTGAACAATATGACGCCATTGAAGTCCTAACATCTGAATACATTCAATAAAAAGGAGCATACAAAAATGAATACAAAAACTTTAGAAATTACTTTTTCCGACGCATCACAAAAGAATATCAAACTCTCTCTTCCAAAATTAGACACTTCTATCACAAAAGAACTCGTAGAAACACAAGCAAATAAGATTGTGCAATTGAACATACTAGATAGTAAAGGGGGCGACATTCAAAAAGCAGTAGGTGCACAATTGATTGATAAGTCCGTTACAGTCCTTTTCTAATAAAAAAGACCCTGCGCATACCATATAAATAACGAGAGCCTGTCACAAATAAACGTGACAGGCTCTTTTCTAGTCATTCTTTTGATAATGAGGTCGAATTCTCACTTCATCACCGTAGAATATCTTATATTTCCCCAACTTATAACATATCGCATATTTCTCAAATACTTCTTCAACCCTTGCTAACGTTTTGTAAGACTTAAAAGGGTTTAAAACTTCAACATATTGTCCCTCTTGAAGTTGGGTTGACGGTTTTACATTGATAAAAAACATTTGTTCATCAATGACACGTACGATCTCATGTTCGTACAAATTTATCACAACTTTCTCTTACATCATACAATTCTTCAAATAAATGCCTTAGTCATGCATTAAACTTAAATAACCTTCCATGTGATTAATACAATTAAGTTCAACAACAATTTTCATGACTCCTCCCTATCTTAATCAAAATAACTTACGTTTGTAAATATATCGTAACTTTCTTTTATCTAAAATATTAAACTTTTTGAAATTAAAATTCGATAATTCCCTTTAAATGCTATCTTATTATATTTTGCTATAATAACACTATCTTAATTAAACAATAAGGATGGACATGATATGCTTTCACTTTTACTTATTTTAGGGCTTATCGCAGGTAGTGTCGTGCCAATTCAAACTTCTATCAATTCAAAATTGAGTCTTTATACGCACTCCTCGTTTTATGCTTCAGCTATTTCATTTTCGACTGGAACACTTTGGCTCATCATTGTTAATTTAATCATGAATCCACATGTTTTTTCGATTGCTTCCTTTCGTCATTATCAAATTGACTATTATTGGTATGTAGGCGGATTAATGGGGGTTATCTTTTTAACAGGCAATTTATTGTTACTCCCCAAAATTGGGGCTTCGCTCACCGTTGTCACTACAATTGCTGGTCAAATATTAATGAGTGTCGTGATAGACTCGTTCGGTTGGTTTAACGTAGACATCAAGCCGTTATCCATTTTGAAGACTTTTGGTATTATTTTATTACTCATTGGCATTATTTTAATGAATATTCAAAAGCGCTCAAAAGTTGTACGTACGACGCATCAAACGCCTTTATGGATTATCGTAGGTATTTTATTTGGATTCGCTCCTCCAATCCAAACTGCAATCAACAGTCATTTAGGCCAAAGTGTGCACTCTCCTTATTTCGCATCACTCATTTCTTTTACAGTAGGATCACTAGCGCTGATCTTATTAACGCTGATTGTTCATCGTAAAATTTCTATCAGTACACTTCATGCATCAAATGGTCCTTTGAAATGGTGGCATTTTATCGGAGGTGCGCTTGGCGTCATTTTTGTTACTACGAACATTATTTTAACCCCACATATCGGCGTGACATTTACTTTAATCACTGTCATGTTAGGTCAAATTATTATGGGTATGATTATTGATCACTTTGGATTATTAGGTGTTCCACCGCGTCGTTTATCTTCCCAACGCCTTATTGGCTTTGTTGTAATTATTATAGCGATTGTACTCATTCAAGTGCGCTAATAACATATTTTAAAGGTTGGAAGAACTCGGATTGTGCTTAAATCATATTTAAGTGCAATCTGCATACCTTCCTCATTCACTCAATATGCCCCTATCTTTAGACGCTTTTGTTGTCTATCAAATGAAACATCAAAGGTTTTTAAATTGTGTAGCTGCATACGCCATCACTTTCTTTTCTTCTTTCAACTCTTTTATATTACGATAAAATCATTCAATGCACATGAATTAATTTAAATGTTCCTGTTCATTTTTCTATACACCTTTTTAATGATTTTCTTTTTTAGTCATCATCTCTTCTATATTTTGCACAATTATAGTCCGTCATCATCAAAACATTTAAGTTTACGATATTCATTCATATATAAATAAAAAAATTGATATTATATATTTTTTAACTTGCATCCCATTTATAACTCAGTATAATATAAATATCTATTTGATATGAGGTGCCCGGATGTCAAAAAAATTAATATTTATTGTCTTATTATTTATTTTGCTGCCCTTTTCTTTTATGACATTCTTTTTATTTTTTAATAACCAATCAGAAAACTATGATTTAAAAATGGTACGTGCCAGTGCTTCCCAGCCTTTAGTGTTAAATGGCATTGTGCAATCGGACTATCAAAAAGTAATTGTAAATCAAACAGCACTAGGAGAAATTAAAAAGATTGAGGTTGTCGATGGACAATCTGTAAAAATAAATGATTCACTTCTCACTTACCACAACGCTTCTAAATCCCACCAAATCAACTTTCTTTCCCATCTTATTCAACAAAATCGAAACCCTTCCAACACCTTAAACTATCGTGCTCAGATTGCCCAACTCCAAGAGCAACAAGACACAACAATCAAATCTCCCTTTGAAGGAATCGTGCACTTGCACAAACATTTCCCAAGTTTCCAGAACGAAAAAATACTTGAGATTTATTCCAAAAAACAGCATCTTTCATTTAAAGTTCCAGAAAATTTGTATGCGAAAATCAAAGTTAATCAGCCTGTATCTGTCAAGAAAGTCTTTGATACCAAAACTTACAAAGGCACGGTGACTTCTATATCTCCAGTACCTACCACTTCTGACAATCCTTCAAGTTTTTCCACTTATTCATTCAATGTTAAAGTAGCCGAAAGCTTTCCTATTGGTACACACTTCACTTTACAAATCGAACAACCACGTATCGTCTTACCCCAAGACACTCTTTTTGACCGTAATTCTGTTGTTATAAATAAGAATGGAAAATTCATTAAACGAATAATAAATTATGATAGAATAAATGAGCAACTTTTAATTGATAAAGGGGTTTTTATTGGAGAAAAAGTTGTTAGAAATCCAAATGCAAATATTTTAGAACCAAGTTAAACATGATATTTATCATTTTTTTACATTTTATTGCAATTTTTAGTTATTTAAAGGGAATAGTGGGTAAAAGAGCATTATATAAGAAGTTATATTGTAGAGAATGAATAAGCATCATTTCGTTTAAAATTGTTCTACAGATATCTTTCTTATTTTACAATTTTACACCAATTAGATATGCTGTAATAAATAATTGCACGCGAAATAAATTAAATATAAATTATAATCGCATATTATTATGGTGTAAGATAGACTTTGTTTGCTATAATATAAAGTGAGCACTGGATTAATTCATTGATATTTATAGCATATATGCGTATTATGATTTGAGTTAATTTTTTAAGGGTTATACAAATGGGAGGTTATGAGAATGGCTGTTACAAGAGTCAAAGATTGTTTTGAATTATTATCCATGGTTACTTATGCTGATAGATTGAAAAGTGTGATTAAAAAGGAGTTCAAAATTAGTTTTGAAGAGTTCGCTGTTTTAACACATTTAAGCTATCGTATTGAAGAAGAATACTACTTGAAAGATATTATTAACAACTTGAATTACAAGCAACCTCAAGTTGTTAAAGCTGTTAAAAATTTATCTCAAGAAGGTTATTTCGATAAGCGTCGTAATGAAAATGACGAGCGTACAGTACTTATTTTGATTAATGATGAACAACGCGAAAAAATTAATGCTTTATTAGAACGTGTGAATGAAACGATCAAATCTACTGATATTAGACCGCAATAAGAATTTACATCACTGATTATTCATAAATCATTCATCTTAATATGGGGAAAGTCTCAACACAAATGAGATTAATTAAATTAAAAACCACTCACAAAATCGACCATTTCTCATATGGTTGTACTTAGGATGAGTGGTTTTTAGGATACCTATCATCTCGCACTGCTACACTCAATTTTCTAACTCTCTTTATTGCGTGCGGTGCTTATATATCTTCTACTTAAAGATCATTTAACCTTTAAATGATACTTCATAAAACCCTCGTTTTAATAAAAAAAGTGAATAAAGCGAATGAACCATCACGTTCATTGTTTTACTCACTCTTTTTAATCACTTTTTTATGATTTTATATTTTCCATTTAATACGCGTTAAATATGTGAATCTTATGATTTCGTTCTTGAAGATAATTCAATGGTGTAAAAAATAATCAGGACAAGAATCATCACCCATATCGCTATGGAAATTAATTGTGCTGCTTGTCCATCAGAAATTATAACATCAATCGTCTTTTGCAATAGTAGTAAACCGATGCCAGTGTATTCAAGATGTTTTAAATACAGACCTATACTCATAATTATTAACCCAATAAATGCTACAGCCATATGTGCATATTGTGTGACGACATGAATACCTAAATTAAAATCGAAGGCATTCATCATAATTAAAACAAACGCAATGAGTGCTAAAACGACACCGATATAACTTTCGAATTTGTTGCGATATAAATAATTTTTATGCATGATGCGTATATAAATAATAATTGAAATGGGTAAAATAATTAAAATATAAACTAATGATAAGCCTGTTGCAGCACCAAATGCGACGAGCTGTTTATCATATAGATATGAAATCAAGATAAAGTTGATAATAAAAAACACCACTGGATTAAACTGTAGTGTAAACAAATTCTTTTGAATAATTAATATAATTTCAGCAGGTGATTTATGGCGATACTCAATGTAATCTTTATCTTCCGCTTCTGATTTTTGAATATCTTTTCTTAAATTTTCTTTTACATCATCAATCAAATGCGGAGAAACACCTTTATGCTTCAAATAATCTTCTACATTCTCTAGCAAAGTACGATTATTGACTCTCATATAATCCTCCGTCTCACTTAATACATAATCATATTATATTAAAAACCTAACGCATACGCCACCAACAATTTAATGAAGTCTTATTTGAGTTACTATCTTTTGATTGATATTTGCAAAATAATATTGATTACAAAGTCTATAAAATAAAAAGGAGCGTGGCAGAAATCATTTTGATTTCATTGCCCCGCCCTATCAAGGTCATGCACAAAAGATATCTTTAAAGGATGCCTCTTACGTTTAAGCTTCTAAATCAATGCGATAAAGTTTTAAGTGATGATCTTTTGGATTTTTAGATGCAAATTGATAAGCTACTTTGCCATCTACCACGTAACCATTATTTCCTGTCACAGAATTATAATGTGCACGTGTAATCGCTTTTTGGCTAACTTCTTTTTTTACATCCTCATAACTTGGTCCGTTGAGTGCTTGATAACTCATACTAATTCTTTTCACTTTAGACTGCTCACTTTGTCCATTTGTAGTTACAATCATAAGCCCTTTTTTAGTATGATACTCATAATAATGATTGTGTCCATAGGCTTGTTGCGTATGAATCCCTTTTCCTTTTTCACGAAAAACATCTTTCAAACTTTGACCAATTGTTACCCCTTCAATTGTTTGATCACCATTTTGTAATGCTTTAACTGACTCCAAATCATTTCCTGTCATTGCGTTTGCTGTTCCTGTGTACGTAGTCAACAATGTCACACATGCGATAAGTATTGCACTGACTAGCTTTTTCATAAAGCGCACACTCCTTTTTTATGCCGTTATCTTTAGTTATCCATACCCGTAATCACCATAAAATAACAATTTGATTACAAAAACATTACAACTCCATATGATGTGTCGTTCTTTGCATAAAATCTTTGACTTGTTTAAGAAATTTTTCTTTTTCTTCTACAAATGGGTAAACACCTGACTTATTAAATAATTCATATGTTGCATTTGGCATTAACTCTGCAACATGCTTTGACTCATTCGGTGTCACACGTTCATTTGCCTGACCTGCAATAATGAGCGTTCTCACGTGAATTTCAGGTAAAATCTTTTCTAATCCATTTTCCGTAAATGAATGATCAACAGCTGTTTTTTCATAATCTGTTAATAACGCCTCAGAATCATTCACATTTTTAAGAAATTTACGCACTTTTCCTTTAGAATGATATAAATGCTTCTCTAAAAACTTTTCTTGTTCAGATTCATTACATGTTCGAATTGTTTCTGCGTATTTGCGAAATAATCGCTCATGTGGTAATAAAGTATCATCAGCAGTAGGATTAATCAGTATTAACTCAGAAACTTTATTTGACGCACTCAAAGTCAAATCTAACGCGACCGTGCTACCTAACTCATTACCTATTACTGTCGCACTTTCAATGTAAAGAAAGTCCATTAGCTCTTTTATATCTTGGCTATATTCATGAAAATCAATCGCCAAAGGTTTATCAGAATAACCATGTCCACGTAAATCGATTAATATAACTTGAAAATAACGTGCCAATCGTGTGGCAATGTCTTCAAAAACCGTATGGTTCATATATATCGAATGTATCATAACGATGGGATAACCTTTACCCATTGAGCGATAATTTAATGCCGTACCATCAGATGTCCTAAATAGTTCCATTACTTTTCAGCCTCCCGCTTTACATTTAAAATATCTAACAACTCTTCAAGTGTTGTGATTTCATAATCCATTTCTGAATCTAGAGGAACGACTTCATCTTCTTGTCCTTCATGACGATACCAAACACTTACCATTCCCATCGCATGTGCGGGAGCAACATCGTTTAATGCATCATCACCGACATATATAACCTCTTCGGGTTGAACATCTAACTTTTCTAAAATATCCTCATAAATACGTGGGTGTGGTTTGCGGAAGCCGACCGTTTCTGAAGTGGATAAATGATTGACGTATTCTTCAATACCTAGTGCATAAACACGATACTGTTTAATTTTAGATTTACCATTCGCAATAACGCCAATCTTATATCCCGCTGCTTTCAATCTTTCTAACGTATAGTTCGTGTCGTAAAATGGGAATACATAACGATAAAAATGCATTTCAAAGTCATGAAATAAGTCCTTCCAACTTAATCGATCAACGTTGAACTGCTTAATAATTTCTTTGTATAAGTCCGGTTTATCATGGTCTTCATCGTCATCTAATTCAATGAATTTTTTACGAAAATCCGAGGCCTGTACACGTACTAAGTAATCATGAAATCGCTCATACTGCTCTTCGATAAATTTATCTCGAGACTTTTTACGATCCAATAATGTACCTTCTAAATCAAATATTATTGCTTTAATTTGTGTTAAGTCCATTGATTTCCCCTCATTGTTATTCTTGAAAATTACATAACTCTATCATAGTCAATTGCCTATCGCCGTTCAACTATCATGAGATAAAACATTAAAGGAATACCTATTATTGCCAATACAATGCTTGCCGGTATTTGAATAGGCGCAAGCAATTGAGTGCCTAAGACGTCTGCTAATACCATCATGGTTCCCCCGATGACGAGATTAAGCAGCACTTTAATCGTAAGGGATTGTTGACTGATACGATGTACAAATTGAGGAATCACCATGCCAATAAATCCTATGACACCAACAAAGCCTATAATAACGGTTGAAATTGCCGTCGCCAATAATAAAACTACGATTGATAAACGTTCTACATGAAGACCTAAAGCAGCACTTGATAACGTATTCATTTGTAATAGCTTAATTTTAGGAAGACATATCAAAATTGCGCCTAATGTTAGCCCTAAAACGATACTGACATAGATGACCTCGCGATATTCCGAAGCTGAAAAACCACCGAACATATAGGCAACGATATTTCGTAATTTTGTAGGATTAAATTGCACCATTAAAAATAATATCGCGTTTAGCAGAGAACCAATTAATATTCCGGCTAGAATCAGTGAACGCGTGGGATAACCGCGTGTTATGAAATATGCGACAGCAATCACAATGAAAAGTGAGACCATCCCCATTATCATCGCAAACGGGGCAATCCAACTAAAAGATAGGCCTAAAAGAACAGCGCATGCTGCACCCACTGTCGCACCATTTGCCAGCCCTAGCGTAAAACTGTCTGCCAGTGGATTGTTCAAAATAATTTGGAACATTTGCCCCGCTAAAGTTAAACCCATGCCTGATAAAAGTGCTAATAATACGCGTGGGAGTCTGACCTCTAATATCAATATTGCCGCCAAAGGAGTTCCCCATTCAATTTGGCTAAGAAGGCCATACGCACAGACAACAATCAGTGCAATTATCCAAAGCATTATGCTGATTAAGCCACGCAAGGCCTTATTTTTCATATATGGCATCTCTTAACAATTTCATGGCATCATCTAAGCGTGGTCCAGGTCGAGACAACATATCATCATTTAAAGCCACGACGCTCTCTTTTTTCACTGCGCGAATTTGTTCAAAACCACCACGTTGTTTCACGCTTTGTTGATAGTCCTTTGTTGAAACGCCTGCAGTCGACACCATAACATCAGGATTTTTCTTTATAATTTGCTCTTTACTCACTTTCGGCCATCCTTCTGTATCATCAAATACATTTTTAGCGTGCAGTTGTTTAAGCATGTCATTCATAAATGTGCCTTTTCCAGCGGTATAAATTTCTGGTTCTGAAGCAATTTCAATAAATACTTTAGGCTCTTTTTTCTGTTTTGGAACACTATCTGTTACTTTCTTGATATTTGCTTTTGTCTCATCGATTAAATATTTTGCTTGTTTTTCTCTACCTGTAAGCTTTCCAATTTGTTCAAATGATTCATACATTTCATTAATTGATTGGGCATCTTTCACATATGCCACTTTAATACCACTTTCACTCAAATCTTTTAACACTTTTCCTTGTGTCGCTTTTTGAGATTCATGCGCTAAGATTAAATCTGGTTGCGCTTTAATCAAAGCTTCTTTATTTAAATGCATCGCATCAAATTTTTCCTTTTGTTTTACTTCCTTTGGATAATCATCCACTGTAGAAACGCCGGTAACTTTATCACCGATGCCTAATGCATATAATACCTCTGTGTTACTAGGCATCAAAGAAATAATGCGCTCTGGTACTTTACTCGTTGATTTTCCCGTATCCTTAGATTGATTTGCATTAAAATTACAGCCTGCAAGCACAACTACAATGAGTAGTAAGATGCTTATAAAACTTTTCCCCCTCATGGTTTCACTCCTATTTTAATTATTTCATATATCTTATCATTTTCTAAAGTTTAATGGTGCATAAAAATTATTTTCTATAATAAATAATGTAAAATTCAAAGCCCTATCACAATCATCCCTTGACCCAAAATCAATTTTTACGCATATTCGAAGATTGAATAACCAAAAAGAAGGCAGAAACCTATGTTCGTTTGCTAGATTTCTACCTTACTTTACTTTTAATTTTATGATTTATAGTCTAATTTTACATTTGTTCTGGTGCAGAAACGCCGACTAAATGTAATGCATTTCGTAAAGTGATACGCACTGCATCAACTAATGCGATGTGGGCCCGAGTTTTTGCATCGTCTTCTGTTAACACTTTTTCTGCGTTATAAAATTTATGGAAATGCGCAGCTAAATCTTGAATATAATTTGTCACACGATGAGGGGCTCTCGCTTCTGCTGCACTTTCAATCATCGGTTCAAATTCGGCGATTTTCTTTAATAATTCAATCGCTTTTTCATTTGTGATTGTTTGATAATCTGCACCTTTTTCTACTTGATAACCTTGTGCTTTTGCTTGTCTTAAGATAGAGCAAATACGTGCATGTGCATACTGCGCATAATATACAGGGTTATCTTGTGATTGCTCTTTTGCAAGCGCCATATCAAAGTCAAAATGTGTGTCTGGGCTACGCATTGTTAAGAAATAACGTGCTGCATCTACACCCACTTCATCCATAATTTCTCGTAGTGTAATGGCATTTCCTGTACGTTTACTCATTTTGACTTCTTCGCCATCCTGCATTAAACGTACCATTTGCATAATTTGTATTTCTAAACGATTACTATCAACACCAAATGTCTCTAATGAAGCTTTCAGACGATTAATATAGCCATGATGATCTGCGCCGAACAAGTTGATTAGTTTTTGATTACCGCGTTGAATTTTATCATAATGATACGCAATATCAGGTAGGAAGTACGTATAAGTACCATCCTTTTTGATTAATACACGATCTTTATCGTCTTTAAAATCAGTCGTACGTAACCACGTTGCGCCATCTTTTTCATACGTGTAGCCTAATTCATCCATTTTAGCGAGAACCGCTTTAATTTCATTTTTCTCATAGAGCGATGTTTCGCTAAACCAATGATCAAAATGCGTATTAAAATCAGCAAGATCCTGCTTTAATTTTTCCATTTCATAGTCTACACCTAATTTTCTAAACGTTTTTAAACGTTCATCTTCTGCTAAATCAACTAAATGCGGCTGTTTTTCTGCTAAATCTGCACCTATATTTTTAATGTCTTGACCATGATAGCCATCTTGTGGCATTTCCGCATCATATCCTAATTGTTGTAAGTAGCGTGCTTCAATGGATTTGGCTAGGTTTGTGATTTGATTACCTGCATCATTGATATAATATTCACGTGTCACGTCATAGCCGGCTGCATCAAGTACATTACTCAACGTATCTCCGACTGCAGCGTTACGTGCGTGCCCAATATGTAAATCTCCAGTAGGATTGGCTGATACATATTCAACTAGAATCTTTTCATTTTTAGGTTCAGCTACACGACCAAATGCGAGATCTTGCTCTAACGCTTGATCAATCACAACATTGAGATAACTTGGGTCTAAATAAAAATTAATAAACCCTGGTCCAGCGATATCGATAGATTTTACATGTGCCGCTTCCGTATCTAAATGGTCAACAATAAGTTGTGCGATTTCTCTCGGATTGCGCTTTGCTAATTTTGTTAAAACCATAGCGATATTTGTTGAATAATCCCCGTTTTTACTATCTTTTGGGATTTCAATTTTAATATCAGGAATTGTGTCCACGATTTGCGCTTGTTGAATACTATTTTTAATTTCTTGAACTAAAGTGTCTTTAACTTGATCGATAATATTCATCTTATATCTCCTTATATTTAATTTCGTATTGATATTTTCCAATCTGTTCATTTCCTTGAAATAAGGCGTAATACACTTTAAGTTTTCCACCATTTTCGCTCACAAAATGTAATATACTCATTGTATGGACGGTTAACACCATTTTACCATGCGGAAACTCATAAAATGTGGTCGTATCTTGACCTTCAACAAAATGAAGTGTCATATTGATATCACCTTTACGAATAATCTTGATACTGTCATCCGCTAATTTTACGGTCACATTTACAGCAGCGTCATCCACTTTTTCATGATATCGAATGAAGTCTGCATCTTTTTTCAACCATTGCCCAGTCGTTTGATGGGAGAAAATGTCCTTATCTCCATCTTTTTTTACAATTTGACGCACATCAACTTTGATATTATGTTCCACAGTGTCATTCACCTTACTTTATAGAATAATACAAGCCATTATATCACACAATACAATAAAGAAAAGAGAGCAAGACATCATGTCCGGCTCCCTTTTTCTGGAAAATGTTAGTTTGCTTCATCGTTCAGCGCTTGATGCAACGTCACATCTGAGTTGCGCCACATTTCAGGATGATGCGATTTTAAAAATTCAGCGAGGACTTTACGATTGTCCGCACCAATATGGTCGACAATGACTTTGTGCTTCATCGATTTATCCATCATATTCACATGTTCAGGCATACTTTTATATCCCCGACGAATTGACTTATTAACAAGCATATAAGCTGCAGTCACGCCAGCGTAATAGGGCCCTTGCTCTCCTCTTTCTGTTGTGACCCAACATAACCAATAGGCTTTTGCGCCATCAACATCAACAATTTCCTTGTCTGTTATCCATTTCACACCTCGCTCTACTTTAGCACGTGCATGCATCGCACCAATATCTATAAACGCTTCTTGTGCTTCGATATCAATAAAAACAGGTGCCACATTATCTAAACTAATGGAACCTAAATTCGTCCCTTTATGACCATCTAGCGGGTCTTTTTTAATAATATTAAAATTAAAGCCTTTTTTCTCCGCCATTGCATATCCCTCCATCAAACATGTTCTCTCAAATACAAGTGAAGGATAAAAATTGATTTGAAAGACGTCTTCCCAATCAGTAATAGTAATAAGAAGTATGCCACGCCTCATTCAAAGCGTATGCCCAATCCCCATCCTTAACGGCAACATAATCTTTTGTGCCCCTTCATATGAGGCAAAACGCATGGTTCTCTCAATCACTAATTGATTAATTCAACTCATTCAAAAGATTAATAATAGTACTTTTTATCTCGAGATCTTCAATATTAATAATAAGCTCTTTAGGATAATAGAGCTTATAGTCTTCACGTTTAATACCTGTAATACTTGAAATAATCAGCGATTGGCTACTGATTTCTCGAATACTACCATTATTTTGTAATAAATGTATCGGTTGTCTATTAGATCCAGGTCGGTCATAATCATAAGGTAAGTCTGAAAATGAATCACTGACAAAATAATAGTCAGGGTCGATACCCGCCTGTTGAAATAAATCGCGTAACTCAGTAATCGTAATAATGGAGCCATCAAATGGTAAATACTTAAATAAATCACGATTAATAAAGCGACGCGACAAATCACTTAAAATCGGATCCGTTTCTTCCATCCATTCTTTCAAGTAATATGTAACATCTGTTTCATCTAATTTAATATATTCTTCAACTGTTGCTCTATTCTCAAAAAAAGGCACAAAATCTCTTGGAGAAATCTTAAAAGCATAGCCTTGCTCATATAAGTATTTCGCGCGTTTAAAACAATGATTAAGCAAAACCTCTCCACCACGACTCACAGGGTGAAAGTAGATTTGCCAATACATTTGATAGCGACTCATAATAAAGTTTTCAACGGCATGCATTCCGCTCTCTTTAATCAGTACCTCATCTTTCGAAGGGCGCATCAATCTTAAAATACGTTCCATATCAAACATACCATAAGACACACCTGTGAAATAAGCATCCCTTTGTAAGTAATCCATTCGATCTGCATCAATTTGTGATGAAATCATTGAAATGACTAACTTATTGTCATGCGTTTTATTAATCACTTCGGCGACTTCATTTGGAAACGTGTCACTGACACGTTTCAGTACCTTATTGACTTCCGTGTCTCCTACAATAATCGCCTGAGTATATGCTTCGTGGTCTGTATCAAAGATTTTTTCAAAACTATGGGAAAATGGGCCATGTCCTAAGTCGTGTAACAAGGCTGCGCACATCGCTAGTGGTCGATCTGCATCATTCCACTCTGGCCATCCTCTAAACGATTCGTCAATCATGCGTCGAACAATCTCATAAACGCCAAGCGAATGACCAAAACGGCTATGTTCAGCAGTATGAAATGCTAAATTGAGCGTACCGAGTTGTTTAATTCGGCGTAACCTCTGGAATTCTTTTGTTTTGATTAAATCCCAAATCAATTGATCTTGTACGTGTATATAGCGATGAATCGGATCTTTGAAAACTTTTTCTTCTGGTAATTTACGTGCTGCATAAGTTGATTTCGTCAATCGAAAATCCTCCTTAATCGCAATTTTATCTCAGTCTTTTTTTCATAAGGGCGAGATGCATCGTTTCACCATACATCACATGTTCATATGTACGTAATACTTCAAAGCCTTCTTGTTCATAAAATGCGACACCTTTTTCATTTTGCGTATCGACTTCAAGGTAGACAGCATCATATTGACCATCGTAGTGCGAAAGTCCTTTTTCTAACAATAAACGTCCATAACCTTTATTTTGTGAGTGTGGACGCACATAATGCGCTGATAAATAAAGTTCGCTTCCTTGTATAAAGTTAGCGAAACCTACCACTTCTTTATCTTCAATTGCGACAATAAAGAGTTGGTCTTCTAATCTTTTACGCAAATGCTCTTCGTTATATGAAGCCGCGAGTAATTCATTCACAGTGGAAGCCGCATAAATATTCAAATACGTATTGTACCACGCTTTGGTCGCAACATCGCGGATACCAATGACATCATCAGGTGTAGCAATTCTTACTTCATACATTCAACATTTCGCTCCTTACTTGCATTATAGAATACATACTATTATACCATAAATGCACAATTAAATAGGATTGAAAATATTTATTTCGTCACGCGTAAAACTGGTTCCAACGCTTTGCTTCTTTCATTGCATAGCTATCATCACGAATATCTCCTGGGCGTTCTGCATAGCCAATTAAATAGTCTTGTAAATGCGCACCTAAATACTGCAAACTATATTCAATCTGTTGTACGCAAGGTAGCGCTTTAATTCTAGGACTATCGCCACCCACAATAATTAATCTAAAGTTGATTCTCGCCATTTTTTCTTTAAAATCAACGTAACGCGGATCTTGTAATGTTTCCGACCAATGGTCAATAAATGATTTTAATGTCGCACTCACACTGTACCAATAAACCGGTGAAGCAAATATCACTTCATCGCTTTGTAGCACTTTATCAATGACTTCTTGATAGTCGTCATTGTAATCTAGTATCGTTTCATGTTGATGTCTGACATCTCTCACTGGATTAAACTTTAATTTTGTCAAATTAATCCATTCATAGTCGTATCCGTTTAATGCTTCTTTAACCAGTGCAGCCGTATTGCCGTAATCTCGACTTCCCCCGAATAGCACCGTAATCATAAATTATCATCCCTCTTACTTTTTTGAATGTATGGATACTATTCCCATGTAAAGCGCTAAATATGCATGATTTCTTTTATCTTGCACCTGAACAAAGTTTTCAAAACCGACTATAACACATAAAAAAGGCTAAGACGTCATCACGTCTTAACCTTTTTAAGGATTTGAAATGACATCATTATTTCTAGGTGCGCCACACCGTAAAACAACGGCATATCCGTACATGTCTGTCGCCATTTCTCTCTTATTTATTTTGAATCAATTCAATGATTTAACCGCTTATTGACGTTTAGCGAGTTTTTCTTTCAGCTTCCGATCTTGTTCTTCTTTTCGACGCTTACGCTCCTCATTACGCTTTCTGAGACGTTCTTCTTCCTCTGGATCTCTTGGTTTTTGAAGTTGTTTCGTTACCTTTTCTATCAATTCTTCCTCAGTTTGCGCAGCGAGTGGTCGATTGTTAACAAACGCAAAAGTTTTACGTCTTCCTGGTCCACAGTATGATTGACAGCCCACTTCAATTTCCGCTTCAGGGTCTAACTTTTTAAGCTTTTGCGTCAATGTTTTAATGTTAACCGCTTGGCAATCATCGCAAACCATGAATTTATTTTTCACTTTAGCGTCCCACCTCTCAATTTTTTAACTCTATCCATTTTACTCTTTTTTCAATATTTTTCAAGTTACAAATCTTTAGAGATATGAACGTCAACCCATATTTTTACGCCACTTAACAACTTATTAAGATCGTCCCTCGCCCAACATTAAAGAACCTAAAAAAGGAGTGGAACAGAAATCGGTTTAATTTCGTTGTTCCACTCCAGCACAAATGACTAAAATTGAGTAAAGCTTGCTTCAAGCATATGTGCAATCCAGTCAGTTACTGCTTTTAATTTATTTAAAACTTTTCGTAGATTGAACCCTATATCTCATTAATATCGTTCATTTCAATCAATACAGCACTATTTATTCCATTTTTGCATTCATTTTCGCGTTACGCGCTAACATTCGTTCGTAATACCCTTCATAGCGCTCCCATTCAAATGAAGTAATTGGATCCATATTCAGTGTACCACCTAAATCTTTAATCGCATAAAGCAATTTAAACATGACCTCTTGAACAGTTAAAGAATGACCTAAAAGTTCTTCCAAAGATGCCATACATTCTGGCTCAATGCTTGGATACGTAAACTTTGTCTTCTCACCGTGAAGCGCATGTTCGTAAAATGCACGCATTAATTCAGCACGTTCACTGCCTGAGCCTTCAACACAAAGATAAATTTGCACAGCTATTCCACCTCGTACACGCCGTTGTGAGATGCCAGCAAACTTTTTATTATTGATACTCAAATCAAACTTACCTGGGCAATAAGAATGTTGAATTTCGTGTGTATCTATGTCTACATTTTCGTCTTCAAACATTTTGCTAATTAATAAGTACATCACTGTAAAAGCTTCATCGATAGAGGTTTCCGTTTTACCTTTAAACACCAGTGAAATATTTAATACACCTTGATCTAAAACAACACCTAAACCACCTGAATTACGAACAATCGCATTATAACCACGTGTATCTGTCAAATATCGAATACCGTCTTGCAAATGAGGAAGTCGCGAATCGTGAATACCTAAAATCACTGTATGTTGATGAACCCATGTTCTTACTACATTCGGAGATAAATCTTTGCCCACACTTTCCGAAAACGTATCATCAAAAGCAAATGATTGCATAGGCGCTAAACCAGAAGAATGGTCAACATAGCGCCATGTGTGGCCATTAAAATACTTTGATGTTAAGTCCATTATTGTAAACTTTGTGCAGCAGTAATAATAGATAAGTTATAAACGTCTTCAGTTGAACAGCCGCGAGATAAATCGTTTACTGGTGAATTAAGTCCTTGAAGTACAGGTCCTACTGCATCGTATCCTCCTAAACGTTGAGCAATTTTATAACCAATATTACCTGCTTCTAAGCTTGGGAATACGAATACGTTTGCATCACCTTGAATTTGTGCACCTGGTGCTTTTTTCTTCGCAACTTCTGGTACGATTGCAGCATCGAATTGGAATTCGCCATCAATGACAACGTCAGAAAGTCCTTCAGAAGCTATTTTTTCTTGAGCAAGTTGAACAGCTTCTACAACTTTTTCTGTATCATCTGATTTTGCTGAACCTTTTGTTGAAAAACTCAACATAGCTACGCGAGGATCCATTCCAAAGCTTTGTGCTGTTTTAGCACTTTCAACCGCAATTTCTGCTAAATCTGATGCACCTAATTCTGGATTAATGGCACAATCACCAAAAATAAATTGTTGATCTTCTTTAATCATAAAGAACACACCAGAAGTTTTAGACACACCTGGTTTTGTTTTAATGATTTGAAGCGCGGGACGTACTGTATCTGCAGTCGAATGTGCTGCACCACTCACTAATCCATCTGCATAACCTGCGTAAACAAGCATTGTACCGAAGTAATTCACATCGTTTAAGAACGATTGCGCTTGTTCTTCAGTTGCTTTACCTTTACGTCTTTCCACAAATTTCTCAACTAATTCGGCTTTTAAGTCACTTTTTTCAGGGTGAATGACTTTTAAGCCTTCAATATTTAAAGATTTGTCAGCTGCTAATGCATTAATTTTGTCTACATCACCTAAAACGATTGGTGTGACGTAATCAGAACCTTGCAATTCTACAGCTGCTGTTAATACACGCTCATCTTCACCTTCTGGTAATACGATACGCACATTTTTACCTGAAAGTTTGTCTTTTAAAACATCTAATAAACTAGACATTGTTGTCCTCCTCTGCTTTACTTCTCAATAATTTCCATCTATTATTATACGTTATTTAAGCATAGATTTCCATGCCACTCACTGTAAATCTAGGGATAGGGGGATCTAGTCAAATTCATTTCTGTCCTGCATGTATAATTTTTGCGTAAACTCTAGTGAGCGCAGTTGATGGCTGGATTGCGCCTTCGCTTTTTCAAGCTTTGCGCAACCCTACACATCTTTGCTGGGGCAGGACGACGAAATCAAATAGATTTCTGTCCTGCTCCCTTTATGATAAAATTTAATTATAATTCTATTTCTAAGGAGTGTTCTGAATGAGTCATGCAGCAGAGACTTTAGATGGTTGGTATAGTTTGCATTTATTTTATGCGATAGATTGGGCTTCTTGGCGTTTGGTTCCAGAAGCGGATCGTGAAGAAATGGTTGCTGCTTTCCATCAATTACTCGATCGTTTTGATCAAGCGAAGTCAGATCATAGTGGCGATCAAGTGATTTACAATGTAACAGGGCAAAAGGCTGATTTATTATTATGGTTTTTACGTCCAGAAATGAAGGATTTAACTGAAATTGAAAACGAGATTAATAAGTTAGCCATCGCTGACCATTTTATTCCTACATATTCATATGTTTCAGTGGTAGAGTTGAGTAATTATTTAGGTGGTGATTCAGAGGAAGATCCTTATGAAAATCCACATGTAAAAGCGAGATTATATCCTGAATTACCACATAAACAATATATTTGTTTCTATCCTATGAACAAACGTCGTAACGAAACATATAACTGGTATATGTTATCTATGGAAGAGCGTAAAAAGTTAATGTACAATCATGGTTTAATTGGTCGCAAATATGCCGGTAAAATCAAACAGTTTATTACAGGTTCTGTTGGCTTCGATGATTTCGAATGGGGCGTAACATTATTTTCTGATGATGTACTACAATTCAAAAAAATTGTTTATGAAATGCGTTTTGATGAAACAACAGCACGCTATGGTGAATTTGGTAGTTTCTTTGTCGGTCACCATTTAGATAAAGAAGGTATTAATACTTTAATGGCGATTCAATAATATAAGCTTAATAATAACGAGATGAATGTGCCGCGAGATACGCCTTGTAGCCCGTCACCAATCACATTTTGTTTCGTGTACTCTTTAAAGCTGAGGCGTTGTCACGTCTCAGCTTTTTTATGATTGTCAAATACGCGACTCTCCATATCTTTAAAAATTGTTCTTTCTATTTTTAATGGCCTTTCATTCTTCAACAAAGTCGATATTTATTTCAACATCTCTTATGCTATAATCGGTCTATATCAAAAAGGTGCTTTCCAATCAGCTTCAGCTTAATGGAACACTTTGTTTTCGATGGTTTTTATTTTCACAATATTAAGAAATTGATATCATTTAGAATTCATTATAATTACTTTGACCCAGGATAGGAGTTAACTATGACAGATAAAAAAGCAGGTGACATTGATGACCCAAATTATACCTTCTGATCGAGAAGTCACAAACTTAGTCATTTTAGCAGGACGCATTCTACTTGAATGTGGCGCAGAAGCTACGCGTGTAGAAGATACAATGAAACGCATTGCACAAAGCTATGGCTATGATGAAGCGCAAGGTTATGCCCTCAATATTTTTATTAATTTTTCTTTGTCACCTGATCATGATACACGCATGGTTAAAATTAAGAAAAATGACACTAACTTAAGAAACGTTTATTTAGTCAATCATATTTCGAGACAAATCGCACAGCATGCGATTGACTTTGATCGTGCATATAACATATTAAAAGAAATCGAACAAAAACAACCGCGTTACGCTTTAGGACATAAAATGCTATTTGCTGGCATGATTTCGCTAGGCTTTTCATATTTACAAGGTGCTTTTTGGATCGATGTTTTTCCAGCTGTTTTAGCAGGTGCACTAGGTTATTTTGTGACAGAATGGATGAAAAACAAGCAACTGACGCTCTTCATTCCTGACTTTTTAGGCGCCATTACAATTGGACTTATCGCCATCCCGCTCAACCATTGGTTAGGCAGTCCAAATATTGGAGCCACCATCACCGCTGCAGTCATGCCTATTGTTCCCGGCGTTCTAATAACAACCGCAATTCAAGACTTATTTGGTCGCCACATGCTCATGTTTACAGCAAAATTTTTAGAAGCAATCGTTACATCTTTCGCAATTGGTGCAGGTGTAACAACCGCGTTTTTAATATTATAGGGGGTGCTCACATTGACAATTGTCTTTATCTTTATATGTAGTTTTTTAACTTCATTTTGTTTTGCTTTTGTATACGATGCACCTACTCGACTATTTTTACCCGCTGGTTTATGTGGTGGCTTCGGTTATTTAACTTTCTTTGTTGCTAATGACGTTTTTACTATGGACAGTATCTATGCCAGCCTTTATGGCAGCTTTATTTTAGGAATTATTTCTCACATGATGGCACGCACGTATAAATCTCCTGTGATTATCTTTATGGTTCCAGGTATTATTCCTTTAGTGCCAGGGAGTATCTTTTTTAAAGCCACTCAACAATTGCTCACATTAAATTTTAATGAAGCCAGCGACATCTTTGTTCGTGCAACATTAATCGCCGGTGCAATCGCAGTAGGTCTTCTTATATCTGATCAAGTAGCCAAATCTTTTATTCGTAAACCTATTCAAATCTTAAAATCACCTCAAAAATAAATCATGATTATACTTAGCCCTGAAATGAATTGAATGCTATTCGTTTACAGGGCTTTTCCAAGCGCTAATATCTTTTTATACTATCTCACCTTGTTACGGGCCTTTTGCTTGCATTAACGCCCTTTCTAAAATATTTTTCAATTCATACACACTAAAAATATAAAGCGTTTTCATTTTGCAGATTAACTTCGCTGTTTATTGCTGAAACCCTCTAGATACGCCATTAATGAATGTGCTATACTATTTTCAAATATGATACTACTTATGGGATGGTGTATTAAAAACAAAGGGGGCAACATCATGAATAACTCTAATGAGTCACGATTGTTGACGTTTTTTACAGAGAAAAAGAAGGATCCTTCGTATACGCTTGCACAGTTAATCGGGCTAGTATTAGGACCCCTTCTTTTTGCGTTAATTTTACTATTTGTAAGACCTGACGACTTATCTTTCAAAGGAATCTATGTACTCGCTATTACAGCTTGGATTGCCATTTGGTGGATTACTGAAGCAATCCCTATTCCCGCGACAAGTTTATTGCCTTTAGTTTTATTACCTTTAGGTCATGTCATGGATAGTGCCACAGTTTCCGCTCAATACGGGAACGATATTATTTATCTCTTTTTAGGTGGCTTTATTCTCGCTATCGCAATGGAACGTTGGGATTTACATACACGGATTGCCTTAACAATTATTAATAGCATTGGGACAAGTACAGGCCGTATTTTACTTGGCTTTATGTTAGCAACTGGCGGTTTATCGATGTTTGTGTCGAATACAGCTGCCGTGATGATTATGATTCCTATTGGTTTAGCTATTATCAATGAAGCACATGCCTTAAAAACTGAAAATGACAATGAAGAAAGCATTTTAAAATTTGAGCGTGCGCTCGTTTTAGGTATCGGCTACGCAGGAACGATTGGTGGACTCGGAACACTTATCGGAACACCACCTCTTATTATTTTAAAAGGCCAATATGCCACACATTTTGGACAAGAATTAAGTTTTGGGAAATGGATGATTATTGGGATTCCAACTGTCATCTTACTATTATTTCTAGCTTGGCTCTATTTTAAATTTATCGCTTTTCGTCATGATATGAAGTCATTGCCAGGAGGCCAAAAGGTAATTAAAGATAAACTTGCTGAATTAGGCAAAATTAAATATGAAGAAAAAGTTGTATTTATTGTTTTCTTAATTGCGAGCTTCTTATGGATTTCACGTGAGTTTTTACTCTCAAAATGGGGACCTACTCAACTGGTAGCAGATGGTACGATTGCGATGTTTGTGTCAATTTTACTCTTCTTAATTCCTGCAAAAAATAAGCATAAACGTATTTTAGATTGGTCTATCGCAAAAGAATTACCATGGGGCGTGCTCATTCTATTTGGAGGAGGCCTCGCGCTCGCAAAAGGAATACAAGCAAGTGGGCTTGCAAAATGGCTAGGAGAACAAATGACGTTATTGAAAGATGTAAGTCCTATCGTTATTGTTATCGTCATTACAGTGTTCATCTTATTTTTAACAGAGATTACATCGAATACGGCAACTGCGACGATGATCTTACCGATTCTCGCTACGTTATCTGTTGCTATTGATGTACATCCATTATTATTAATGGTACCTGCTGCAATGGCTGCGAACTGCGCCTATATGTTACCAGTAGGTACACCACCAAATGCCATTGTTTTTGGTACCGGCAAAATAGAAATTAAAGAAATGGCCGTCAAAGGCTTTATCATGAACTTACTCAGCATTGTCATGATTATTGTCGTTGTCTATTTCTTATTACCTATTGTATTAGGTATAGATATTACACAAAGTTTGCCTATTAAAAAATAAGACGGCTGTTTAATAGCTCATATTACTTATATTCAAATTAAAAATGCCCTACAAAGTGTGCACTATATCTGTGCGACTTTGTAGGGCAATATCATATATTTTATGAGGACTGCGATTCACAACAATCATTAAGTGAAACACACCTCATTGATACACAACCTATCAAATTTTATAAGATAGTAGTTGTGATTAATTTTATTCGTGTGAAATATAATGTGATTTCCCTTTTAGGAAAAAGCTTAAAAATAGTGCTAAACCACTTAATGCAGTCGCGATCCAAAATGCACTATTCACACCATCAACAGATGCTAATTGATTCATAAATCGAATAATCGCAGCCATTGCATGGTCTTGGCCACCCATTTGTTGCGCCATTTCTTGCAATTCGTCTTTGATTGCTGGGTTCGTACGGTCTAGGTCTTGTTGGAAAGTTGCAAGATGTTGGTCAGTTTGTTGCGTCATCACTGTAACCAAAATCGCAGTACCAATTGAACCTGCAATTTGTCTCATTGTATTAACAAGTGCATTACCATGAGAAATGAGACGAGATGGAAGAGAGTTAATACCCGCAGTCATAATTGGCATCATTACAAAACTCATACCAAATGAACGAATAATGTAAATCATTAAAATACTACGATATGGTGTATCCATAGTCAGCTGTGTAAGCTCCCATGTCCCGTAGGTAGTAATCGCCAAACCAAGAATGGCAATAGGTTTAACCCCTATCGTATCTAATAACTTACCAGCGATCGGTCCCATAACCCCCATGATTAGCGCACCTGGTAATAAAAGTAACCCAGAATCTAGTGGTGAAAAACCACGTAAACTTTGGAGGTAAAGTGGTAATAAAATCATACCGCCAAAGAGACTCATGGTAAGTATCATATTAATAATTGCTGTTAATGTGAAGCCAGAATATTTAAGGACTTCAAAACTTAGCATTGGTACTTTCATTGTCATCTCACGAACGACAAAGGCAATTGTAAACACTGTACCGATAATGAACATAATCACAATTTTAGGTGATGTCCAACCATCGTTACCCGCTTCACTAAAGCCATATAATAGCGCACCAAAACCGATTGTACTAAATATGATACCTGGAATATCTGCTCTTGGGTTTGTCGTTCTTTGATAAATACCAAACCAAAGAAAACCAACTAAAAGCGAAATAATACCAATCACAAACATACCTATAAACATAGAGTGCCAATCATAGTTTTCAACAACATAACCTGATAATGTAGGTCCAATTGCTGGTGCTAAGATCATTGCAATCCCTAATGTTCCCATAGCCATACCACGTTTTTCAGGCGGGAAGATGGTCATAAATACATTTGTACCAAGTGGCATTAAGACACCTGCACCCATCGCTTGAAGCACACGTCCAACCATCATAATTGGGAAGCCCCATGCAATACCACAGACGAATGAACCAATTGTAAATAAAAGCATCGCAATTAAGAATAATCGTCGATAAGAATATTTATTGAATAAAAAGGCACTGATTGGAATTAAAATCCCGTTCACCAACATAAAACCGGTCATTAACCATTGTCCTGTTGAAGCGGAAATATTAAAGTCCGTATTAAGTTGTGGCAATGCTGTATTCAATAATGTTTGGTTTAAAATCGCTATAAACATACCAAATATCATTGCGATTAATACTTTGCTACGAGTGGTACCTTTTTTGAACACAAAGTCTTGCGTTGCATCTGCAACTTTTTCATTCACAGGTTGACGTGGAACATGCGTCTCATGAGAAGCTTGCGCATTTGAATGATCATCGTCTAGTGTGAAAGTATGCTGACTTTGATGGGGTTCATTTGATGTTGTCATCGACTGTGTTGACGATTTGCGATGTTGTTGTTGTGGTTTACGCTTTTTACCACGGACTAAAATCCAGTTAAGTATAATAGTCACAATAAGGGCAAGAATTGTATAAATCATCACAAACATTTGATGACCCCCTTTTAATTTTTGTGAATACTTACTTCAGCGTTCATACCTGGAACAACACCACTTGATGGTTGATTGTCTAATTTGATTTTAACTGGAACAACTTGCGTTACTTTTGTGTAATTACCGTCACTATTTGATGAAGGCATCAATGAAAAGCTTGATGCAGTTGCATGACCAATTCGGTCAACTTTACCTTTAATCTTAGAATGCTCGCCATCGATAGAAACATCGACATCACGACCTTCTTCTACATCTTTAATGTCTGTTTCATCAACATTTGCAGTGATGTATAAGTCGTCCATGTCATAAGCATAAGCGATAGGTTGACCTGCTTGAGCAATACCTTCGTTTTGCCCATCGAGTTTAGCGATTGTTGCAGTTTGTGGCATTTTAATTGATACAGATTGTGGAGAACCATTTTCTCCTTTTCCTTGTACTTTAGCCACTGTATCGCCCTTATCTAGTTTTTGTCCTTCATGCACGTCCAAACCATCGATTTTACCTGATACTGGACTTGCAATTTTAATTTGATCGCCATCGACTTTTGCATTATCTGTTTTGATATAACTTACAGATTGATTGTAAAAATAAAAGCCGACAACACCAATAATAATTAAAAGAACGATTGTTACAATGTTAATCGTTATTATTTTCTTCATTGTCTTTACTCCCTTTCTCCAATAAAGTAACTCTTGTATTATAAAATGATTTTTTCATAAAAAATAGAGACAATCTTTTTAAATGTGTCGGATTTGAAAATATATTATAATAACAATTGGTGATACTATGACGAAATCAAAATCAAAAGCAAGGCGTCAAATTATTAAAGCGATGATTCGCTTATTGAAGACTGAACCCCTTGAATCTATTACAATTAAACAAATTTGTGCAGAGAGCGGTGTCCATCGTTCTACTTTTTATGCACAGTTCGAAGATAAATATCAATTATTTGAGAAACTTACGACTTATCATATGACGAAATACGAGCACCTTATTAGTTATCTTGTCGATGTCGTAGAAAATCATTCTCTTCCAGAAGTTAAAACGACAATTTTGAAAGTGTTTCGACTGCTGTTTCGCTATTTAAAACGTCATCGTACATTTTTTACCGCGATTATCGTCACACAGCCGCAACCTGAGTTAATGCGAAGTTATATTCAATATACTTATGGGGCCTATGAGAAAATGCTAAAGCATTTACCAGAATTAAAGCAGACGCAATATTTTATCCATTACACGCTAGGTGGACAAATTGCGATTGTTTATAGTTGGCTCTCAAAAGGGTGTCAAGAATCTCCTGATGCCATGGCAGATACCTTGTATTCAAATGTACTTAAAATGAATAGATAATTTAAGGGACGGATTGAGAGAAAATTGGAGAATACACAATCATGTGCCTTTCACAAGGCTAAGACATATAGCTTTCATCTAAGCAAAGGTTTTAACTTATTAATGGTAGAAATCTATTTCTCACGATATGGTTATGTCAAAACCTTAAAAGCACAGTTAATGTCTGTTTAAATCGCAGTCAAATAGGCCTGTCTCATCACTAACAGTCGCTACGCTATTAATGTGAGCCAGGCCCTTTATTGGAGAACTTTTTGAAAATGAAAAACACAAAATGATATGCTTATACTGTTCATATATTTTGCTTAACACTAATGTAACATGTTTTTAAACTTTTTGGGATAGAAATATTGAAATTTCATTAATTTTTTATGAAATTTTTAAACTTTTTATTTATGTTGTGTGTTTGAAATGTCGCGAATCGTTTTTCAACCATAATAATCAGATTTTAAAAGTTCATAGTAATTTATGTCTTCATATTGGTGGTTGCTAAACTCATCCTCGTATTTTACCCCTATCCACCGAAAACCAACCTTCTCCGCTACTCGATTGCTCCCTTTATTGTTAACATTGGCACGTAATTCCAATTTATTGAGTGCCAAATCTTCAAATGCAATATCGCACAATAGTTTTACAGCATTTGTCGTAATCCCTCGCTTTGTATATGCTTCTGCAAGCCAATAGCCTACCTCTGCTTTTCGTGTTTCTTTATCAAATGCATGTAAATCTATCATTCCGATGAATTGCTCCTCATCAAAAATCAAATAAAGCAACGCTTCACCTTTTGCAACTTGTGTTAACACCCCTTCTAAAAAATTTCTTTCAGCTTCTACTGTTGTTATATCGTCCACCCATTTTAAATAGCGACTTAAATGTGCGCTGTTTTGTTGTATGGCTTCCAATATTTCTTCTGCATATGCGATATGAGGATAAACGAGCGCGACGTCTCCCTCGATAGGTAATCTAAAATGATGCATCAACTCACCTCTTATTTTTCTGAAAATTATAACATTAGACAAAAATCTTTACAATCTCTTTTAATATATAGTCATAAATAAATAGAGCAATGCAAACTCCTAAATCAATTTTTAAAAGTTATACATTGCTCTACTGTTATTATTTATTCATTTAACATTTTATCAACATCACGTTTTTTTGTATCTAAAATTAATTGCGTTAACTCATCTTTATCCATACGTTTTAATTTTGGTAAACGAATTAAGAAGAAAATCAGTCCAAGTATTGTCCATCCACCAAGCGCAATATGAGATGGTAAAGACAATGAAGCTGGTGATATAGGAAGTAACAATAACATTAAGAAAATAAACGCAATCACCGAACCGACAATAGCAAATATTTTATAAACTGGACCATAAGTTCGACTGTTTTTATCAAAACTAAACAATTTAGCAGCGGATAGACAAGTAACAAAATAAGCGATAGAAACACCTGTAGATGACATATCTACAATCCAAGTTAATGCTGTACGCCCTAACCAAGGTGCAATTAACGTAATCGCTACTAAGAAAATAATCGCCACATACGGCGTTTTGTATCGATGATGCAATTTACTAAATACTGAAGGCATAATGCCTGAACGTCCCATTGAGAAGAGCAAGCGACTTGCGCTCAATAAGAAACCATTCAATCCAGTAAAAATCCCCATAACAATTGCAATCGTCAATACACCTAAGCCAATCGTACCGAAAGCTTCACGCGTTACAGATCCTGTTAACCAAAGATCACTGCTTCCCCCTGCTAACCAACCTGTGTATAATATCATCATAATGTAAGTCACACTTGCAGCAAGTAAGCTATAAACAATCAATTTGAATGTTTTATTTGGAGAAAAATTAAATTCCTCTGCGGTTTGTGGAATATTATCAAAACCAACAAAAGCCCATGGTGCAACCGCTACTATCATAATAATCGCTTTAAACCATCCATATTCAGGTCCATTGTATGGTTTTAAATTATCAAAAGAAAAATTAGAACCAAAGAAAGAACCTACGAATAATAATGCCACGACAATAACCATTGCGACACAAAAGTAGTATTGAAGTGATCCTGAGACACTCGTCCCTTTAATCGCAATCAACATAAAAATAATCAATAATAATGAAGCAATGATTATTTCAGTAATATAGACGTCCCATCCCGCGATGGTATATAATTTTCCAAATTCAATAACATCTGGCAGTAAAAACTTAATTAATAAACTAAATGCCGTCGCATTCAACGCAACTACACATATGTAACCGAATGTTAAAAACCATGCCGAGAAAAAGCTCACATAGCGTCCAAATCCTAAAAAGCTGAACGCAAAGCCACCACCTGATACTGGGAATCGCTCTACTAATGCACCGTAACTGACCGCAATAATAATCATTAATAACGCACCGATAAAGATACCAATAGATGCTGCGATCGGTCCTGAAGCTTTAATCCAATCCCCCGGAAGAATAAATGAGCCCCATCCTATACATGACCCATAAGCAATCGCCCACACAAACTTTTCAGATAAGTTTTGTTGGAGGTCTCCACGATCAGGTTTTCCGTTCTTTGTATTCATTATCATTTCACCCCTGAGTGTTATTATACCCCTGTTATAAATTTTTATAACAATTATTTTTGGCATATTAAAAATAAATCATACCTTAAAATTAAAAAAAGTGCGATAAAAAAAGGCGCTCTATTTATTGTCAAACTTTTACAAAAATATGCATCATTATTTCGTATCATGGCACAAATCCTTTTGCGACAAACAAATTTAATGCCCATCTTTATATCTAGCAATAAAAAACGTTACCTTAAATGTATAATAATTACACTCTAGGTAACGCTTTTATAAAATTGATTAAGTTATTCTTTTAATAAATATTAAAATGACTAAATAGCTCTGTACTTAAATAATACATTGCCATCAAATGAATTGCTCTACTTGATACTTTTAAACATACCCACTTACAGTTTAAAAGCGGCAATAGCTAACATCAGCCAACTTATTACAAAGAGAACGCCACCGATTGGAGTAATCGCACCGAGGATACTCACTTGCGTTAAGGATAAAATATAAAGAGATCCACTGAAGCATACGATACCGATGAACATTAACCAACCGGCCCAGCCCACATTAAGATGTAAAGCACCGCCAATAATGCCTATCAATATTAAACCTAAACCATGATACATTTGATACATTGTTGCTTTTTCCCATACTGACATGTAGTGCTCTGATAACTTGCCATCCAATGCATGTGCGCCAAATGCACCTGTACCTACTGCCATTAACGCGTTTAATGCGCCTAATATGATAAATACTTTCATTTTATTTCCTCCTCTTTAAAAATCAAAAATAGATGCGCCGTTCCCCACTTCATCATCTGTTACCATGCGTTGATTTGAATCTAATTGTTGTGGAGACGAGGACACCTTACCGCCCATCATTTTGATTTCTTCGTCAGTCACCTCAGATGAACGTGACGTATGACGATTTTTGTTTGTTTCTGATAACTTATGCTTTGAAAACTTTGGTGTTTCCTCATCAACATATAAAGATGTCAATGTGTGTATCGCATAAATGTGTTTATGAAATGCTTCATCTGTTGTTGCTGCATCCGCTTGCACTAATTCCTGTTCCAACAATTGAATCAGTTTTTCTTTATTCATCGAATTTCTCCTTACCTTCACACCAATGGATTGGCTTTAATCCTTGTGATTCTAGATATTGATTTGCTCTTGAATAGGGTTTTGAACCAAAGAAGCCTCGATGTGCAGACAATGGACTTGGATGGGGCGACTTGATGACATGATGTTTTGTAGTATCGATTAAACGTTCTTTTTGTTGCGCCGGTTTACCCCAAAGGATAAAAACAACACCTTCTTTACCTTCAGATACTGCTTTAATAATTTCATCTGTAAAGACTTCCCAACCAATATCACGATGTGAGTGTGCCTGTCCTTGTCGAACTGTTAAGACTGTGTTCAATAAGAGAACGCCCTCTCTTGCCCAATCTTGTAAATGAGGGGAAGTTCGTTGACACCCGATATCATCTGCAAGCTCTTGATACATATTACGCAGTGATGGTGGAAACTTTGCGTTAGGCTGTACAGAAAAAGCTAACCCATGGGCTTGATTTGGACCATGATAAGGATCTTGTCCTAATATCACAACTTTAACATTTTCAAAAGGCGTTAAATCAAAGGCTTGATAAATGTTTTTTCTATCTGGATATACAATTTGCGTAGAATATTCTTTTTCTAAAAAATCGTGCATAGCCTGAAAGTCATGTTTTGTTGTAATTTCATGAAATATTGTTGACCAATCCATCTTTTTCACCTCGTTGACATTTTACCATAATTCGTCATGAATCGTGTTCTTTCATTTTAGATTCAAACATTCCATATGCATACGATAGGTGACCATGATAAGATAGTATGTAACTAAATAACTATGGAGACGTATTGATATGCGGATTTTGTCGGTCCAATATCAATAAGTTAGATTTAAAGGAGTGCGTATATTATGGCTTTAAAAAAAGTATTAACAATTGCAGGTTCAGATACGAGTGCTGGTGCAGGCATGCAAGCAGATTTAAAAACTTTCCAAGAACTAGACACATATGGCATGGTCGCATTAGCTGCAATCGTAACAATGGATAAAGAAACATGGTCTCATGATGTCACACCGATTCCGTTTGATGTTTTTAATAAACAACTAGAAACTGTGATTAGTATTGGACCTTATGCAGTCAAAACAGGGATGCTCGGCACAGAAGAAATTATTCAGCGCGCAGGCGAAGCTTTTACTGAATCAGGTGCCAAATATTTTGTCGTCGACCCTGTGATGGTATGCAAAGGGGAAAATGAGGTTCTTAACCCGGGAAATACTGAAGCAATGATTCAATATTTATTGCCTAAAGCAACAGTAACAACACCTAACCTTTTTGAAGCGGGCCAATTGTCTGGCTTAGGTACATTGAAATCGATTGAAGATATGAAAAAAGCGGCACAAATCATTTACGACCAAGGTGCGCAACATGTTGTAATCAAAGGCGGTAAAGCATTAGATCAAGATAAATCTTATGACCTTTACTATGATGGTCAAACTTTCTATCAATTAACAACGGATATGTTCCAACAAAGTTATAACCATGGTGCAGGCTGTACTTTTGCAGCGGCGACAACTGCGAACTTAGCGAACGGTCAAACACCAAAAGAAGCAGTCGTTAATGCAAAAGCATTCGTCGCTTCTGCGATTAAAAACGGTTGGAAAATGAATGAATTTGTTGGCCCAGTCGATCACGGTGCTGCCAATCGTATCGAACAAATTGAAGTTGAAGTAACAGAAGTATAACTGTAGAGATACAAATACATTTAATAGAGCAAGACAGAAATCAATTTGATTTCGTCGCCCTACCCCGGCAAAGATGATTCGGACTGTATAAGTTAGCAAGCCACTAATCATCTTTGCCTTTATTTAAAACTTTTTCCATGGATTAAGATATACATATCCACTCATAACGCTTTATTGCCGCATTCGCGCTTTTTCTACACTGAATTTCTCACATATAGCGAATCGTTAATTTAGTCTCTTCATTTGCGCCTACAACTTGGATTAAGTGTGCCATTTGACGTATCTCTAATGGTTCATCCACACGTATAGGCTGCTGATATTTTACTTTATACACTTTTGGCTGCCATTTCAACACATGCCAGACCCTTTCCACCACCATTTGACCGGGCACAATATGCACATGAATCGGATTATCATCTTTAACGATATTGACATAGTTTTGTATGACTTCTAATGAAAATTTCAATGTCCCACCCGCTTCACAAATGTCTGTTGTATTGTATTATCATGAGGTAAAGCAAGCTCAAATTGAAAGCGTTCAAATCCTTTAATCTTTTTATACGCCATATAAGTCATTGTTGCTTCTATTGATGCCTCATATAAAATGGCTTGAGGCTGATTTACATTTGTCTCTACTAAAGTAATGGCTTCTCCAATAAAAGGTTGAAACAGTTCAAATTTTGACCAATAGCGCGCAAAAAATAATAAGGGGATTGTCGTTGTTGAAGCGTCATCAAATAACGCTTGATAATCCATTAATGCTTGTTGCTCAATATTTAAATAACGGGTTTCTTTACGCCCAACGTTCAAATAACGCTGCATTACCCATACCGCCTCCAATCCCCATCGTAGCAATGGTTCTGTGCGCATCCATCATATAAAATAATCGAGTGACTAAAATGGCCCCGCTTGCACTATAAGGGTGTCCCATCGCAATGGCACCGCCAAAACGATTGAGTTGATCATTGCGAATGTCTAGCTCTCGCTGTGATGCAAGCACTTGTGAACTGAACGCTTCATTTAACTCTACAGCATCAATTTGTTCGATTGTCAGTTGTTGCTGTTCTAGAATGCGCTTTACTGCTGGAACTGGACCTATCCCTAATAGATTGGGATCAACACCGACCATCGCATAATCAACAAATGCTAATCCTTGTGTCAAACCGAGTTGCCCTGCTTTTTGTTCAGACATCACTACAACTAAACATGCTCCGTCATGCTTAAGGCAACAATTGCCGACTGTTACCGTACCACCTTCACGTAGCGGTTTTAAACGTGCGATACGTTCATATTGGATTTTCGGCTTTACACTTTCATCATGAAGCATCTGTTGTCCATTTACAGAAAGCGGTAATATTTCAGGTTCTATGACACCCATCGCTATCGCTTGGCTCGTGCGGTGATGACTTTGAACCGCAAACCGATCTTGGTCTTCTCTTGTCACGTGGTATTGTTTTGCGACATTGTCGGCGGCTTCAATCATACTCGGATCTTGACCCTCTGGCGCAAATGGTGCGCGTTCATAAAAAGTTGGGGGACTGGAAGGATATAATGATGTCGGTTTTTCCATTTTCCAGGGCGCACGACTCACACTCTCTACGCCACCAGCGATGTAAAAATCTCCCGCGCCACTTTCAATCAACCGACACGCTAAATGAATGGCTTCTAAACCTGAACCACATTGTCGATCAACTGTAAGTCCAGGAATCGACACATCGATGCCCGCTTCTAATAAACTTTTGCGTGCAATATTCCCTCCTTTGCCAACAATATTTCCAATGATTACATCATCAAGTTCATCGAGCGGACACGGTAAATTTTCCACAAAATACTCAAATAATGGTTTTAATAATGCTTCGGGTTCCCATCTCTTTAATAACCCTCCATAAACGCCAATAGGTGTCCGTTTCGCTGCTACAATGACTGCTTTCGTCATTGATAATCACCTCTTTCATAACAAATTTGCGCATCTTTACGCGAAACTTTACCACTTGCAGTTTGTGGTAACGACGCAACACGAATAAATTTTGATGGTATTTCGTATCTTGAGACACGTGATGAAAGCCATTGTCGCACCGCATGGACATCCAACGTTGCAGTTCCTACATAAAGCGCTACGGCCAACTCACCTAGCTTATCGTGTGGACGGCGCACAATGACGGCCTCTGCAATTTCAGGCCATTGTTTAAGGTACTGTTCAATGACTGCAGGATAGACATTTTTTCCACCAATGATGAGACGGTCTTTTACACGGCCTTGTAAATACAACACATCCTCCTCTATTCGTGCATAATCCCCTGTCGCTATCCATTCATTGTCTTTTCCTTCACCCACATAGCCTGAAAATGTCATCGGGCTTTTCACAAATAATTGTCCTATACCGGCCTTGTCTTGTTCGCGTAAAGTCACTGCTACATTTGGAAACAAATGCCCAACAGAATCGAGAGGTGCCGTTTGATTACGATTAACACTGATAAAGCTTGCTTCTGACGTACCGAAAAACTCATCAATTGAACTCTCTGGAAACACTGCTTTCAGTTGTTTATGGCGACTGGGCGGTAACTTGTCTCCTGAAATAAAAATATGACGAACCCAAGGCGAATGTTGTCGCAAATGAATCCCATCATACACCATTGTAGGTACAAGAAACAAAGCACATGTCTGTTGTCGTTCTGCAAGGTCAGATAAACCTTTTGCCATATCGTATGTATCTTGTCCTATAAACGTTTTACCGTTCCACAACGCGTATATCAGGACATACAAAGTTAACGAATGTGCATAAGGGCCAAGCGCCATATACATCTGTACTGAAGTATCTAGCAACCTATCATTCACTTCAAATGAAGCAATCCATGACGGTAAGTCTCTCATAAAGCCCTTCGGTAAGCCTGTTGTCCCTGAGGTAAAACCGATATGTAATAATTGTGGCTTTTCGGATCGCTTATGAGATATTTCAAAAGATGTACACACTAACCCATCATCTCCCCAAACATACGGAATAGGATGTAACTTAATGAGCGCATCTCGTTGTTCCGACGACCATTGAGGACCGAGTACACAGGGTATACCTTGACGCATCAAGACCGCTAAATAAGCGACAATAAAATTCGCTGTTTGCGTATGCGTCAACATAACTTTTTGAAACGCAATAGCGGCAGTTATCGTTTCACTTTCCTCTTGTACATTTTGCCATAACATTTCGTAGGTAATGGGGACATCCTCCATCCATAACGCGAGATGCTTTGGCCTTTCTTGGGCATATCTTTCAAGTCGCTTTAACAATTCCAAATCCATCACACTTCTTTTTATACTTTTGCCCTATTTTAACATAGTAGTTGCTTTATCCATATGTGAAACTGATACTTCTATATCTCCGTATTATACATATGTTGAATCAATATGATGAAATCCCTTATCATCCCAAATTTAATTCAAATGATAACCAATGAAGATTTGTGCTTTTTCATATCAAAAAAAAGACCAGGATACCTCCTAGCCTTTTTTTAAGTCGCTTATTCTTTATAGCGATAACATTATTATAAGTAATATTTATCAATGACTTTTAAATCATCTGATAATTCATAAATAAGTGGTGCACCTGTTTTAATTTCATAACCGACAATATCTTCATCAGATACGCCTTCTAAGTATTTAATCAAGGCACGTAAAGAATTACCATGTGCGGATACAAGAACTGTCTTACCAGCTAATAATTCTTGTGAAATGTGATCATTCCAATATGGAATTACACGTACCAATGTATCTTTTAAACTTTCAGATTCAGGCATCACGCGTTTATCTAACAATTCATATTTACGATCTTTTAAATAACTTTCGCGTTGTGCTTCATCTTGTGCTGGTGGCGGGGTATCGTAAGAACGTCTCCAAATATGTACTTGATCTTCACCAAATTGTTTACGCGCTTCATCTTTGTTTAATCCTTGCAATCCACCGTAATGGCGTTCGTTCAAACGCCATGATTTAACAACAGGAACATACAGTTGATCTGATTCATTTAATAAATGAAATGTTGTTTTGATGGCACGTTTCAATAATGATGTGAACGCGATATCAACATTAATTCCTTGTTCTTTCATTTTTTTACCTGAAGTTATGGCTTCGTTATGTCCTTGTTCAGATAAATCAACGTCTGCCCATCCTGTAAATAAATTTTCAGCATTCCAAACGCTTTGGCCATGTCTACATAAAATAAGTTTTGGCATATTTTACCTTCTTTCTATACGTGAACGCCAATCGCATTAAATGTTAATCAAAAATAAACGTTCACGTGCTAATCAATGTATTAACAAATGCGATTTTTTATTATATAAATTGATTATAACAAGTTTTTTGATGCTTTTACATGATTTACACTTGATAAAATATGAATATATTGTTTCATTTCCTAGCTTACTTATTTGTGCAAGTTTAATAGAACAAAATTATTATTGTAAGGTTACCTTTGTGTTGAAGCGTTACTAGTGAAATTTCTTTTTCAGTTGGTTTTTAAGAGTCTCATCCATTTGGACAATCTTGTTCGATATTTAAGAAAAGAGGTCAAGTTCAGTATAATTTACCACTTTGTTTAGTCGAAAAGTTATATCGCAACACCATCTACTTACGAGAATATTACCAACTCCTTTTTGTAGCTGACAAAATCATTTGAAAATTAATGGGACAAAGTCCATAAAAATCCATTATAAGCTTCACCAAGCGGCTTGCGATGGTTTCAATATTTATTATATACATAACTTGGATATATGAATTATCAAACTATAGATATTTAGGTCAATGCGCTTCGTTTATAATTTTATTAACACTTTTATATCTAGTAGATATATTTCATTAGTTTATGTCTGCTTGTACAACGAAATCTATTACTTTTTGCTTTCCACTAAATAAAATCTTCAACTAAATCTATGGGAATTTTATTAGTACCAATACGAAAATTCATGTGTGCGGAGCCCCCTTTATACATATTCACAATTCTTAACGCTTATAATAAACTTTATAAATATATACAGTTTATCCATGCTTTATATTTTATGCACTTACAATTTCATATGAATATATCTTGTTCATTACTTCATTATTATTTTTTGTTAACCGTTCAATCATATGGTTGCATATATCTTTAGCCATATTTTCTATAGGCAAAGATATACTAGGTAATTGGGGGCTGGTGATTTTACATATGTCATGATTGTCTGTGCCTATTAGAAATATCTCATCTCCTAATACTTTTTTTACTCCTGCTGAAACGAAATCATTTCCAGTGTATACACCCTGAATATCTTTATACTTTTCTCTAATTTTCATCCCTATTTTGATGCCATCATTGATTGTAAATGCTGAAGAAAATAGATAATCTTTTCTAAAAGAGATTTTATTTTTTGAGAGCGCTTTTTTATATCCATCTAATCTTAACTTTTGAGCGCCATTAAAAGGATTATCAATACATATTGCTATATTTTTTATTCCTTTTTCCAATAAATATTCGGTAGCTGCTTTCGCGATATTATACTCGTCAAAATGAAAATTAGATACACTTTTAGTTTGGTTTGTATCATTACAAGAAATAATTAATCCACTCTTAGAATACTCTTCGATGACATCGGCGCTATTTTCTATAGAACACAGAACAACTGCATCAATTTCGTTTTTTTCTAACGACATTAGTACTTCTTCTTCTTTGCTTGGTGAGCAAAATGTTTGATGAATAAACGATTTATAACCTTTTTCATTAAAATTTTTGGTTAATTCATATGATATTTTAGAAAAAAATGGATGATCGATATAAGGAATCGATATGGCTACAGACTTTGTCGTCCTATTTCTAAAATATATAGCAATATTATTAGGGACGTAATTATTTTCTTTTATATATTGCCATACTCTATTTCTTTTTTCTTCATTAACGTATGGATGATTATTTAACACTCTAGATACTGTAGATTTTGAGACATTGCACGCTTTTGCCACGTCAAAAATATTCATCAAATCCCCCTCAAAAATTATATTGACATGGGAATGTTCCCACAATTTAATATGAGTTTATCACAAATAAGGCGGTGCTTCTATGGATTTAAAATCAAATAGTATTTTTAAATTTCGTAAAAACATTCAAAAATTAAAAAGTTATAATGAAATTTATGCTAATAAATATCTTTCCAGTAAATTGGTTATTGAAAAACCCAAAAATTTATCTAATAAGCCCATTCAAAAAGTAGAATTTATGCCGGTAGATCGTTTAATAAGGGAAGATGAGTCAGAAAGAATCATAAAAGCATTAAAAAATTTTTTGCCAACCGGTAAATATACAAGTGGTAAATACATTTATGAATTTGAACAATATCTAGTTGAATATTTATCTATTAACCATGTGATAGCGTTATCAAGCGGAACTTCAGCCTTAACAATCGGATTGATAGCCCTAGGGGTTAAAAATGGCGACGAAGTTATTCTACCTTCAAATAGTTTTGCTGCCACAGAAAATGCAGTTTTATCAATAGGGGCAATTCCAGTTTATGCTGATGTTAAAGATGATTTCACTATTTGTCATAGATCAATTGAAAACCGAATCACTTCAAAAACAAAAGCTATTCTACCCGTGCATTTATATGATCGATTTTGTGACATGATAAAAGTTAAAGAGATTGCAGAAAAATATCACGAAGAATTATCAAATATTGAAAATTTAATCCTACCTGCACTAGACAACAAGTCAGTGTGGCATCTATATCCTGTCAGAATTGGCAATAATAAGAGAGATTTTGTAAAGTCTGAACTTGAAAGTGTTGGCGTGAAAACTGAAATATACTATCCATACCTAAGTCATAAACAAATTTCTTATAAAACAAATCTTTCGCTTCCAAACACGGAAAGATTACATAAAGAGTTGTTATGTTTGCCTTTATATCCTAGTTTGATGGAAGAAGAACAAGATTATGTTATTAATGCAATCAAAAATATACTGGGGGGAGTAAAATGAGCCAAAGTTTAATATTACTCGATTTTGACGAAACATATTATAAACATAACACTAATAACAACGATTTATACTACTTAAAAGAAATGGAAGCGTTACTAGAAAAAATATCAAATAAAAATAGTGTCATCACAACGATATTAACAGGAAGCACTATAAATAGTGTCTTGGAAAAAATGAAAAAAGTTGATATGTCATACAAACCAAAACACATTTTCTCTGACCTAAGTTCCAAAATGTTTACATGGAACAATAATGAATATGTTGAATCAGATGAATATAGAGAAGAAGTATTAACAGAACGTTTTTTATTAGAGGATATATTAGAAATATTAAACACTATTTCATTAAAACATAAAGTTGAATTTATTCCACAAAGAGTATTTAGAGAAAGCGAAACCCTGTACAATTTTTACTTCTATTCTACAGGTAATACAGAATTGGACGTGAAAATCTTAAAGAATCTCATAGATTATTCTAAAACAAAAAATTATATGCCCAAATTTAATCGTTGCAACCCGTTAGCCGGGGATCCCGAGAATGCCTATGATGTAGATTTTACTCCTAAAAATGCCGGCAAGTTATATGCGACAAAGTTTTTAATGAAAAAATATAACATTTCAAAAAAGTCAATTATTGGATTTGGTGATAGTGGCAATGACGAAGAATTTCTTAGCTACTTAAAGCATGCGTTTATTATGTCTAACAGCAAGGATGAAGAAATAAAGAAAAAGTTTCCAAATACAAAATATCCTTATTACAAAGGGATATATAAACATGTCAGTGAATTCATAGGAGGGAAATATGATTAAATACGGAATTATTGGTACGGGGGGTATTGCGAAAGTACACGCTGAAATTATAAATAACCTCTCAGGTGTATGCCTTTATGGAGCTCACGATATAGTTGATTCAAACTTAGAAAAATTCTGCTTAGATTTTAATACAACTGCTTATAGAGACATCCACGATATGTTATCAAAAGTAGATACTGTTATAATATGTTCCCTTAATTTTTGTCATGTAGATCACATAGTTAAATCGTTAGATTATAACTGTGATGTATTATGTGAAAAACCCTTAACAGTTAACCTTACTGAGTCAAATATAATTAGATCTTACAACAACAAGACAAATAATATAAAAAGTATAAATCTAAACTATAGAAATCTGGCGGTTATTAAAAGAATTATCACATTAATAGAAAATGATAAAATTGGTGAAATAATATCTATTCATATGTCATTTTTAAAAAATAGTGCTTATCGAAGA